>NZ_JBFBGS010000026.1:0-129268 GCF_040684795.1 Kitasatospora sp. NPDC089797
TGATCCACCCCGAAGGGCTTCACCGTTCGACTTGCATGTGTTAAGCACGCCGCCAGCGTTCGTCCTGAGCCAGGATCAAACTCTCCGTGAATGTCAACCGGTAATCCGGTCAAACACCCGCGTTGAGCGGCACGGCAACCACCGGAATAGGGCGGCCCCGCGCACTGCGTCCTCGCTAGTGTTATTTCAAAAGGAATCTCCAACCCCGATCAAGTGACCGAGGCCGGGGATGTCAACATATCTGGCGTTGACTTTTGGCACGCTGTTGAGTTCTCAAGGAACGGACGCTTCCTTCGGACCGCCTTCCAGCGGGCCCTCCGGGCGCTTCGTTCTTTCGTGTTTCCAGCTTACCAGATGTTTTCCGCTCCGTTTTCCGGGGCTTCGTCATCCAACTCGCTGGTGTCGTCTGCGGCTTGACGCCCCGTCCGACGTTCCAAACTCTAGCCGATCCCCGCTCCGAAAAGCGAATCCGGCCGCAATCCGATAAAACGCACATGCCAAATAAGCACCGAACCGAGACGCGAAAAAGCGAAACAGCCGGCACGAACCGAGAAGTGGTGTTCCAAAGGATTGGCTGCCCCGGGACCGTCCGCGCGGATGCGTGTCCGGTGCTCCCAGCCAGGCAGCTCGAAGAACTGTACGCGCATCTGCGTCCGGATGCAAACGACCTGCAAAGGGGGCAGGCCGGACCCCGGGGAGAGGGGTCCGGCCTGCGGCGCGGGCGGGCTCAGCTGTTGGTGGGGAAGCCCAGGTTGATGCCGCCGTGGGACGGGTCCAGCCAGCGCTGGGTCACGGCCTTGCCGCGGGTGAAGAACTGCACGCCGTCCGGGCCGTACGCGTGGGCGTCGCCGAACAGCGAGGCCTTCCAGCCGCCGAAGGAGTAGTAGGCGACCGGCACCGGGATCGGCACGTTGATGCCGACCATGCCGACCTCCACCTCGAACTGGAAGCGCCGGGCCGCGCCGCCGTCGTTGGTGAAGAGGGCGGTCCCGTTGCCGTACGGGTTGGCGTTGATGAGTGCCAGGCCCTCGTCGTACGAGGCGACGCGCACGACCGAGAGGACCGGGCCGAAGATCTCGTCGTTGTAGACGGACATGCCGGGCTTCACGTGGTCGAACAGCGTGGGGCCGAGCCAGAAGCCCTCGGAGGTCGGGGAGCCGTTCCGGTCCTCGGCGGTGATCGGGTGCTTGCGGCCGTCCACCGCGAGCTCGGCGCCGTCGGCGACACCGGACTCGACGTAGGAGGTGACCTTGTCGCGGTGCTGGCCGGTGACCAGCGGGCCCATCTCGGACTCGCCGTTGCAGCCGGGGCCGACCTTCAGGGTGGCGATCCGCTGCTTGATCTTGTCGACCAGCTCGTCGCCGATCGGGTCGACCGCGACCAGGACGGAGACGGCCATGCAGCGCTCGCCCGCCGCGCCGAAGCCGGCGTTGACGGCGGCGTCGGCCGCGAGGTCGAGGTCGGCGTCGGGCAGCACCAGCATGTGGTTCTTGGCGCCGCCGAGGGCCTGCACGCGCTTGCCGTAGCGGGTGCCGGTCTCGTAGACGTAGCGGGCGATCGGGGTCGAGCCGACGAAGCTGACGGACTTGATGTCCGGGTGCTCCAGCAGTCGGTCGACGGCGACCTTGTCGCCGTGCACGACGTTGAAGACGCCGTCCGGCAGCCCCGCCTCCTTCCACAGCTCCGCCAGGAAGTTGGCGGCGGACGGGTCCTTCTCGGAGGGCTTCACCACGACGGTGTTGCCGGCCGCGATGGCGATCGGGAAGAACCACATCGGCACCATGGCCGGGAAGTTGAACGGCGAGATGATCGCGACCGGGCCGAGCGGCTGGCGGATCGAGTAGACGTCGATGCCGGTGGAGGCCTGCTCGGTGAAGCCGCCCTTGATCAGCTGCGGGATGCCGCAGGCGTACTCGACGACCTCCAGGCCGCGGGCGATCTCGCCCAGCGCGTCCGAGTGCACCTTGCCGTGCTCGGCGACGATGATCGAGGCCAGCTCGTCCCGGCGGGCGTTCAGCAGCTCGCGGAAGGCGAAGAGCACCGTGGACCGCTTGGCCACCGAGGCGGTGCGCCACTCGGCGAAGGCCGAGGCCGCGGCGGCCACGGCCTGGTCGACCTCGGCGATCCCGGCGAAGTCCACCTGGCCGGCCACCTGGCCGGTGGCGGGGTCGAAGATGTCGCCGCGGCGGGGCGCCGCACCGGCGGTGGCGACCGACCGGCCGCCGATCCAGTGGGTGATGTGCTTGCTCAAGTCCGTCTGCCTCCGAAGTCCCGGGCGGCGTCCTGCCACCGGTCCGGTCTGGCGCCGCCCGCGAGAGGGCCGGGCGACGGAAATTCACGGGGCTACCGCGCTCGTCTCCCAGTCTGGTGGCGCTCGGGGCACGGCTCAACGAACAGGCTGACGGGGATCACGGATTCAGCCTTACAGGTCGTCCAGCCACTCCCCCGGACGGGTGAACCGGCCGGAACCGGTCCCAGGGCCGCTCGCCCTCACTCCTCGTCCTCCAGGTACGGATCGTGCAACCCGTCCGCGGCCTCCCGGGTCTCCAGCAGGTCCAGCCGCAGGTCCTGCGCCCAGGCCAGTGCCCACCGCTTGAGCCCGTCCACCGCCCCGGCCTCGACGCCCCGGGCCCGGAACCGGCCGTCCGCCGCCTCGGCCAGCGTCTCCAGCCGGTCGGCGAGCGCGGCCGCCTGGAAGTCAGGGTCCAACTCACCTGCCAGCACCAGCAGTTCGCCCTCCCGGTAGTTGCGGGTGAGGGCGTGCACGTCGATCAGGTCGCGCGGCATGCCCCGGTCGACCAGCAGGGCGGTGGTGAGCGCGGCCGCGTCCTCCAGGGCAACCACCGGCAGCACCACCGGCGGCTCATCCGGCAGCACGACCGCCGGCCCGGGGCCGGGCGGGCCGGCGGAGTCCGCCGCCGGAACGCCGAAGTCCAGCCGGACCGGCCGGTGGCCGAGCGGCTCCTTCCGCAGCTCCACCGAGTGCGACCGCCCGCCCAGCGCCAGCCGTACGGTGAGTTGTTCCAGGCGTGGCGCGCCCGGCCGCTCCACGGCCTCGCCGCCGGCCGCGCGGTACGCCCCGGCCAGCGCAGCGGCCACCTCCGGCAGATCGGCGCCACCGGTGGCCAGGGTGAGCCCGTCCTGCGGACAGGCCGCCACACCGTGGGCGCGCAGCGCGTGCCCACCGGCCAGCGCCAGCCCGTACCGGACGCAGACCGGCCCGGCGACGGCGGCCAGGCGCAGCTGGGCGGGGCCCGGCCGAAGGGACGCGTCGACGGTGTGCGGGGCGGTGGTCACGCCTCCAGTCTGACCCGACGGCCCGCCCCGCGCGCAGCCACCGCGCTCAGGCCCCGCAGCCACCGCCACGGGCGCCGCGCCGCCAGCGCACGGCCACCGCGGTAGAGCGCTACCAGCCGCCGAGCCCGGCCGCCGCCTCGTGCAGGACCAGCTCCAGCAGCACCGGGTCGTTGAGCCGCCCGGAGCCGTCGGGGGGCACCAGCCAGCGCACCCCCCGGCTGCTGCGTCCGGGGTGGGGGACGACGATCCAGGTGCCCTCCCCCGCGCCGCGCACGCCGGTGCCGACCCAGCGGGCGGCCGTGCCGACCGGCACCAGGAAGCTGACGTGCTCCTCCCCGAAGTCGGCCAGGACCGGGCCCCGCGGGCCGGTGGCCAGGAGGCCGAGGAGGTCCGCGGCCGGGCGGCCGAGGCGGCCGGGGACGACCAGCACGTCCCAGCGGCGTCCGGCCGGCAGCAGCATCAGGCCGAGCCCGGTGCGTTCCCACCGCTCCCGGAAGGCCTCCGGGTCCGGTGCCACCTGGGCGAGCCAGTCCAGTCCGGTGCACTCCATGTCATGTCCCCGCTTCTCGCCGTTCGTACCGGTCGGGCGCGGCGGGGCGTACGAGACCCGCCGTCACCAGGGAGAGGCGGACGGCGGGTCCCTCTTACACGGGTCGCGGGAACATACCCGGCGGTACTCGACGGTCGGCCGCCGGAGCACCCGGCCGCCGAGGTAGCCGGTCACCGGCTCGGTCAGCTGTCGAAGCCGAGCCCCAGCCGGTCGAGGGTGCGCAGCCAGAGGTTGCGGTGGCCGCCGTTGCGGTCGGCGCGCTCCAGCGAGCGGGTGGTGATCTCGATCCCGGCCCAGCGCACCGGCTCGGGCGGGAACGGCAGCGGCTTGGAGCGCACCATGTCCAGCGAGGTGCGCTCGGTGCGCCCGCCCGCGAGCAGGTCGAGCATCACCTCGGCGCCGAAGCGGGTCGAGCCGACGCCGAGCCCGGTGAATCCGACGGCGTAGGCGACCTTGCCCCGGTAGGCGGTGTCGAAGAACGCCGAGAACCGGCTGCAGGTGTCGATGGCGCCGCCCCAGGCGTTGGTGAAGCGCAGCCCCTCCAACTGCGGGAAGCAGCGGAAGAAGTGGTGCGCCAGGGTGCGGAAGGTCTCCGGGCGCTGGTCGTACTCGTGCCGGACGCGGCCGCCGTAGTGGTAGACCGCGTCGTAGCCGCCCCAGAGGATCCGGTTGTCCGCGGAGAGCCGGAAGTAGTGGAACTTGTTGGCGCTGTCGCCGAGCCCCTGCCGGCCGCGCCAGCCGATCGAGGCGAGCTGCTCGTCGCTGAGCGGCTCGGTCATCAGCGCGTAGTCGTACACCGGCACGACGTACGGACGGACGCGCTTGAGCAGGGACGGGAACACGTTGGTGCCGAGCGCGACCCGGCGGGCGAAGACCCGGCCGTACGGGGTGCGGGCGGCCATCCCGCTGCCGTGCTCGCGCAGTTCGGTGGCCCGGGTGTGCTCGAAGATCCGCACGCCCTGGCCCAGGCAGGCCTCCTTGAGGCCCCAGGCGAGCTTGGCCGGGTGGACCATGGCCACGCCGTCCTTGTCCCAGACCCCGCCGAGGAAGGTCGGCGAGTTCACCTCGGCGCGCAGCTGGTCGGCGTCCAGGACGGTCAGGTCGAGGCCGTAGCGGGCGACGGCCTCGGCCATCTCGTGCAGTTCCTCGACCTGGTGGGGCTGGGTGGCGACGTCGATCTCACCGGTGCGCTCCCACTCGGCGTCGATGCCGTAGCGCTTGAGGGTGGCCTCGATGCCGTCGAGGTTGACGGCACCGAGGCGTTCGAGCTCGGCCAGTTCGGACGGCCAGCGGTCCAGGCCGTTGCCGAAGCCGTGGGTGAGGCTGGCCGCGCAGAATCCGCCGTTGCGCCCGGACGCGGCCCACCCGACCTCGTTGCCCTCGACCAGGACGACGTCCAGCGAGGGGTCGCGCTCCTTGGCGATGAGGGCGGTCCACAGGCCGGAGTAGCCGCCGCCGACGACCAGCAGGTCGCAGGTGGTGTCGCCGACCAGGGCGGGCAGGGCCGCCGGCCGACCCGGGTCCTCCAGCCAGAAGGGGGTGGGCCTGGCGTCACTGAGCGCGCGGGCGGAGTCCATGCATTATCAGCCACTTTCTACGGATAGGTGATGTTTCGGGCCACCGCTGACCGACCGTACGTCAGGCGGCGGCCTTCCGGCGGTTGCCGAGCCACTGGCCCGCCACGGTCAGCGCGACCGCGGCCACGAACATCGCGGTGCCGATGACGTTCACCTGCACCGGGATGCCGCGCTGCGAGGCGCCCCAGACGAACATCGGGAAGGTGACCGTGGTCGGGCCCGAGTTGAACTGGGTGATGATGAAGTCGTCGAAGGAGAGCGCGAAGCTGAGCAGCGCGCCGGCGGCGATGCCGGGGGCGGCCAGCGGCAGGGTGACCCGCAGGAAGGTCTGGGTGGGGGTCGCGTAGAGGTCCTGGGCGGCCTGTTCGAGCCTCGGGTCCATGCTCATCACGCGCGCCTTGACGGCGGTCACCACGAAGCTGAGGCAGAACATGATGTGCGCGATGAGGATGGTGGTGAAGCCGAACGGGATGCGCATGTTGAGGAACAGCGTCCCCAGCGAGGCGGCCATGACCACCTCGGGCATGGCCATCGGCAGGAAGATCATCGCGGTGGTGGCGGAGCGGCCGCGGAAGCGGTAGCGGGCCAGCGCGAAGGCGACCATGGTGCCGAGCACGGTGGCGCCGACGGTGGCGAGCACCGCGATCTGCAGGCTGAGCGAGAGCGACTGGCACATGTCGGCCACGCCGCAGGGGTTGGTCCAGGCGTCGGTGGAGAACTCGTTCCACTCGTAGTTGAACTTGCCGACCGGCTTGTTGAACGAGAAGGCCAGCACGACCAGGTTGGGCAGCACCAGGTAGGCGAGGGCCAACAGGCCGGCCAGGACCACCAGGTGGGCGCGGACCCACTTCAGGATGCGGGACATCAGACCAGTTCCTCCGTCCCGGCCTTGCGCATGTAGACCGTCACCATGCCCAGGATCAGGGCCATCAGGATGAAGCTCAGCGCGGCCGCCGTGGGGTAGTCGAGCACGTTCAGGAACTGCTTCTGGATGCCGTTGCCGACCATCTGCTCGCTCGGCGAGCCCAGCAGCTGGGCGTTGATGTAGTCGCCGGAGGCCGGGATGAAGGTCAGCAGGGTGCCCGCGACCACGCCCGGCAGCGAGATCGGGAAGGTGACCTTGCGGAAGGTGGTGAACGGCCGGGCGTAGAGGTCGCCGGCCGCCTCGTGCAGCCGGGGGTCGATCCGTTCCAGCGAGGTGTACAGCGGCAGGATCATGAACGGCAGGAAGTTGTAGGTCAGACCGCAGACCACGGCGAGCGGGGTGGCGAGCACCCGGTCCCCGGAGGTGAGCCCGAGCGCGTTGGTCACGTCCAGGACGTGCAGGGTGTTGAGCGCGCCGACCACCGGGCCGCCGTCGGACAGGATGGTCTTCCAGGCCAGCGTGCGGATCAGGAAGCTGGTGAAGAACGGCGCGATGACCAGGATCAGGATCACGTTGCGCCAGCGCCGGCTCGCCTTGAAGGCGATGGTGTACGCCAGCGGGTAGCCGACGGCCAGGCAGAGCACGGTGGCGATGGCCGCGTAGGAGAACGAGCGGACGAAGTGCCACTTGTACTCGACCAGGGCGTCCCAGTAGGTCGAGACGTGCCAGGTGACCTTGAAGCCCGCTTCGAGCGAGCCGGTCTGCAGCGAGGTGGACGCCTGGTAGACCATCGGGACGGCGAAGAAGATCACCAGCCAGGCGATGCCGGGCAGCAGCAGCCAGTACGGGGTGAGCTTGCGCTTCGGCTTCGGCCCGGCCTCCGGGAGCGGGATGACCTGGGGTGCGGCCGCCGGGGTGGTGGTGGTCACGCGGCCGCCTCCCCGGTGCCCGCGTCGATCGCCTGGGCGGCGTCCAGCGCGAAGGAGTGCGCCGGGTTCCAGTGCAGCTGCACCGGAGCGCCGGGCACGATCCGGGTGTCGCGCTCCATGTTCTGCTCGAAGACGGTGACCTCCTGGCCGCCGTCGGTGCGCACCACGTACTGGGTGGAGACGCCGATGAAGCTGGAGTCGAGCACGGTGCCGGACAGCCGGTTGCGGCCCTCGGCGACCTGCTCGGAGGCGTGGGCGATGGTGATCTTCTCCGGCCGCACGCCCAGGTGGACCTGCTTGGCCTCGGTGCTGCAGCGCGCCCTCGGCACCGCCAGCCGGGCACCGGCCACGGTGAGCAGCAGGTCCTCGCCCGCACCGCCGGTGACCTCGGCGGGCAGCAGGTTGGACTGCCCGAGGAAGTTGGCCACGAAGGTGGTGCCGGGATTCTCGTACAGGTCGGCGGGCGCGCCCAGCTGCTCGACCCGGCCGCCGTTCATCACCGCGATGGTGTCGGCCATCGTCATGGCCTCCTCCTGGTCGTGGGTGACGTGCACGAAGGTGATGCCGACCTCGGTCTGGATCCGCTTGAGCTCCAGCTGCATCTGGCGGCGCAGCTTGAGGTCGAGGGCTCCGAGCGGCTCGTCCAGCAGCAGCACCTGGGGGTGGTTGATCAGTGCCCGGGCGACCGCGACGCGCTGCTGCTGGCCGCCGGAGAGCTGGTGCGGCTTGCGGCGGGCGTACGGGCCCAGCTCGACCAGCTCCAGCATCTCCTCGACCTGCTTCTTGACGTCCTTCCTGCCGCGCCGGCGCAGGCCGAAGGCGACGTTCTCGAAGATGTCCAGGTGCGGGAAGAGCGCGTAGCTCTGGAAGACGGTGTTCACCGGCCGCTTGTACGGGGGCAGCGCGGTGACGTCCTGGCCGCCGATCAGGACGGTGCCGCTGGTGGGCTCCTCCAGGCCGGCGATCATGCGCAGGGTGGTGGTCTTGCCGCAGCCGGAGGCGCCGAGCAGGGCGAAGAAGGAGCCCTGGGGGACGGTCAGGTCGAGCGGGTGGACGGCGGTGAACGAGCCGTAGGTCTTGCCGATGCCGGTGAGGCGGACGTCGCCGCCGGCCGCGTCGCGCAGCTGGTCTGTCATGGGTGTCTTCCTGGTCTGTCTGCCGGCAGGGTCTGTGGGCCGGGTGCGGGTCAGGCGCCGATGAGCTTGGAGAACTTCTGCTCGAAGTCGCTCTCCTCGCCCTCGGTGAGCGTGCGGAACACGTGCGCCTTGGCCGCCATCTCGGGGGTGGGTACGACCAGCGGGTTGGCCGCGGTGTCCGGGGCGAGGGTGGCGAGCTCCTCCTTCATCCCGGTGACGGCGGAGACGAAGCCGATGCCCGCGACCAGCTGCGCCGCGATCTTCGGCTGATAGTAGAAGTCGATCAGCTTTTCCGCGTTCGTCTTGTGCCGCGCCTTGGCCGGGACCAGCATGTTGTCGGTCGAGGCCAGGTAGCCCTTCTCCGGGATGGCGAACTCGATGTCCGGGTTGTCGGCGCGCAGTTGGATCAGGTCACCGCCCCAGGCGATGCAGGCGGCGATGTCCCCGGAGGACAGCTCCTGGCCGTAGTCGTTGCCGGTGAACCGGCGGATCTGCTTGTTGTCGACGGCCTTCTGCAGCCGGGCGACCGCGGCGTCGTAGTCGTCCGCGGTGAACTTCGCCGGGTCCTTGCCCTGGTCCAGCAGGACCATCCCGATGCTGTCGCGCATCTCGGAGAGGAAGGTGACCCGGCCCTTCAGCTCGGGGTCGTCCAGCAGTTGGGAGACGCTGGTGACCTCCTTGCCCCTGGTCGCCTTCCGGTTGTACGCGACGACGGTCTGGATGCCGGCCCAGGGGTAGGTGTAGAGCCGGCCCGGGTCCCAGTCGGGGGCGCGGAAGCGGGCCTCGACGTTGGTGATCGCGGTGGTGACGTTCGCCGGGTCGAGCTTCTGCGCCCAGCCGAGCCGGATCAGCCGGGCCGCCATCCAGTCGGTGAGCACCACCAGGTCGCGGCCGGTGTCCTGGCCGGCCGCCAGCTGCGGCTTGACCTTGCCGAAGAACTCGACGTTGTCGTTGACGTCCTCGTTGTACTTGACCTTGATCCCGGTGGCGGCGGTGAAGGCGTCCAGGGTGCCGTGCTTCTGCTTGTCCTTCTCGTCGGTGTCGATGTACAGCGGCCAGTTGGAGAAGTCCACCTCCTTCTCACTGTCCGAGAAGTCCTTGGCGGCGTTGGCGGTCGAGTCGCCGGTCGCCCTGGGGGCGGCCGGGATGCCGCAGGCGGCCAGGGTGCCCGCCCCGGCGGTCAGCGCGGCGGCGCGCAGCAGGGTGCGGCGGCCGACCGCGGCCCGGCCACCGGCCAGGCTGCGTTCCCAGGCCTTGCGGACGGGTTCGGGCAGACCGTCGGTGAGCTCGTTGAACGCCTTGAACGCCATGGAACGGGCCTCCTGGGGAAAGAGGGGTGCGTGGGGGAGCACCCCGGTCTCGGGGGTTATCTGTCTCCGAAGACGGTGCGGTGCCAGTCCTTGCGGGCCACCGCGGTGGTGTCGAACATGACGTGCTTGACCTGGGTGTACTCGTCCAGCGAGTACTGGGACATGTCCTTGCCGTAGCCGGACGCCTTGTAGCCGCCGTGCGGCATCTCGCTGATGATCGGGATGTGGTCGTTGACCCAGACGCAGCCGGCGGCGAGCTCCCGGGTGGCGCGCAGCGAGCGGTGCACGTTGCCCGTCCAGGCCGAGGCGGCCAGGCCGTACGGGGTGTCGTTGGCCAGTCGCAGGCCCTCGTCGTCGCCGTCGAAGGGCAGCACCACCAGCACCGGGCCGAAGATCTCGCCCTGGACCACCTCGCTGTCCTGGGCGGCGCCGGTGATCAGGGTCGGCGCGTAGTAGGCGCCCCGGGTCAGGTCGAAGCCGTCGTGGCCGCGCTCCGGGGCCGGGCCGCCGGTGACGACGGTGGCGTAGGAGCGGGCGCGCTCCACGAAGCCGGCCACCCGGTCCCGGTGGGCGAAGGAGACCAGCGGGCCGAGGTCGGTGCGCGGGTCGCGCGGGTCGCCGATCCGGACCGCCGCGAACAGCTCGGCGACCCCGGCGACGAAGGCCTCGTAGAGCGGGCGCTGGACGTACGCGCGGGTGGCGGCGGTGCAGTCCTGGCCGCCGTTGATCAGCGCGGCGGCGACGGCGCCGTGCACCACGGCGTCCAGGTCGGCGTCGTCGAAGACCACGAACGGGGCCTTGCCGCCGAGTTCCAGGTGGGTGCGCTTGACCGTCGCGGTGGCGAGTTCGGCGACCCGTCGGCCGACGGCGGTGGAGCCGGTGAAGGAGACCATCGCGACGTCGGGGTGGGCGACCAGGTGCTCGCCGGCCGTACGCCCGGCGCCGGTGACCACGTTGACCACGCCGTCCGGGATGCCCGCCTCGGTGCAGGCCCGGGCGAACATCAGCGAGGTCAGCGGGGTCAGCTCGGCCGGCTTGAGCACGATGGTGTTGCCCGCCGCGATCGCCGGCAGGATCTTCCAGGCGGCCATCTGCAGGGGGTAGTTCCAGGGCGAGATCGAGCCGACCACGCCGATCGCCTCGCGCCGCACGTAGGAGGTGTGGTCGCCGGAGTACTCGCCGGCGGCCTTGCCCTCCAGGTTGCGGGCGGCGCCGGCGAAGAACGCGGCGTTGTCGACCGTGCCGGGGACGTCGAACTCGGTGGCCAGCTTGACCGGCTTGCCGGTCTGGGCGGTCTCCACCCGGGCGAGCTCGTCCGCGGCCCCGCCCAGGACGGCGGCCAGCCGGGTGAGCGCCTCGGACCGCGCGCCGGGGGTGGCGGAGGACCAGCCGGGCAGGGCGGCCCGGGCGGCGGCGACCGCGCCGTCCACGTCGGCCGGGGTGGCCAGGGCGACCTGCTCGACCACGCTGCCGTCGGCGGGGTTGACGACCTGGAAGGGTTCGCCGTTCCCCCGGGTCTGCCGGCCGGCGATGTACTGCGCGCCCGCGCCGAAGTCGGTCAGGTCCATCTGGGTTCCTCCAAGTGCCTGCGGTTCGACCGCGCTGCGGCGAAACGCTTCCGCGGTGGGGGTCTGCGGTCCCGCTGACCTTGCCAAGTGCAGGGTTGACGTGACAAGGGTCACTTCGACAGTCTCGACACGAAGGGCCTTACAGAGTGCAAGGCTCTTCGCAGGGTGACAGGTCGTCGGGACGATGCATGATTCACCTGACACCCTGTCCCCCTTTCCTCCGCTCCCCCGGCTGCCCCGCCGTTCCCTCCTCCCCCGGCCCTGGAGGCCCGCGATGCTCCCCACCGTCGCCCGCGTGCTCGACCTGGAGGTGATGCGGCGCGGCCTGCCCCAGGTGGTGGCCGGCGCCGACCGCCTGGAGCGGCCGGTCCGCTGGGTCCACGTCAGCGAGCTGCCCGACGTCGCCGGGGTGCTGCAGGGCGGCGAGCTGGTGCTGACCACCGGCATCGCGCTGCCCGAGGACCGCGAGGGCCTGGCCCGCTACGTCCGCGACCTGGACGAGGTCGGCGTGGCCGGCCTGGTGGTCGAGTTCGGCCGGCGCTACTTCGACACCCTCCCGCGCGCCCTGGTGCACGCCGCCGAGCAGCGCGGGCTGCCGGTGATCGCGCTCCGCCGCGAGGTGCGCTTCGTCGCCGTCACCGAGGCCGTGCACGCCCTGGTGGTGAACGCCCAGCTGGAGCAGCTGCGGGTCTCGGAGTCCGTCCACCAGGTCTTCAACGAGCTGGTGGTGGAGGGCGCCGAGCCGCCCGAGGTGATCCGCCAGGTGGCCCGGATGGCGGGCGCGCCGGTGGTGCTGGAGAACCTCGCGCACCAGGTGCTCGCCCACGACAGCGCCGGGCGCCCGGAGGCCGAGCTGCTGGAGGACTGGGAGCGCCGGTCGCGCGGGGTCCGCCCGCCCGGCCGCACCGGCCACGACCCGCGCAGCGGCTGGCTGGTGACCACCGTCGGCGCCCGCGGCCAGGACTGGGGCCGGCTGGTGCTGGTCCAGGAGCCCGGCCCGCTGCCGGAGGGCGAGGCCCACCCGCACGCCATGCTGCTGGAGCGCGGCGCCTCCGCGCTGGCGCTGAACCGGCTGGTGGTGCGCGACCGGGAGAGCCTGGAGCGGCAGACCCACCGCACCCTGCTCTCCGGCATCCTCACCCACGCGCTGACCGTCTCCGAGGTGGCCCTGCGCGCCCAGGCGCTCGGCGTCCCGCTGGAGGGCCGACGGCTGGTCGGCGTGGTGCTGCGGCAGCGCCGCGGGCCGATCCCGGCCGCGCTGGAGGCGCAGGCCCGGCTGCGCGACTTCACCGAGCTGGCGGCCGGCGCCGTCCGGGCCAGCCGGCTGTCCGCCCTGGTCGGCGCGCTGGACGACGAGGGCGTCGGGCTGCTGATCGCGCTCGGCACCCAGCAGGACGAGCACGGCGCGCTGGACTCCTTCTCCGCCACCCTGCGCCGGATGTCCGCCGAGGCCGGCCGGGAGGGCCCCGACGCCCCGGGCCCGGTGGTGGCGGTCGGCTCCTCGGTCGGCTCGGTCCGGGACGCCCGGCGCACCCTGCTGGAGGCCGCCCAGGTCGCCGACGCGGCCCTGCACGACGCGCCCGGCGGCGGCCGGACCGCCTCCTACTACCGGCTGCCGGACGTCCGACTGCGCGGCCTGCTGCACCTGTTGCGCGACGACGCCCGCCTGCAGACGTACGTGGAACGGGAGTTGGGCCCGCTACTGGCCCACGACGCCGAGCACAACGGCCAGTTGGTGCAGATGCTGCGGATCTACCTGGAGCAGGGCCGGAACAAGTCGGCGGCGGCCGACGCCGCCCACCTGTCCCGACCCTCCTTCTACGACCGGCTGCACAAGGTCGAGCGGATCCTCGGCGTCGACCTCGACCAGGTGGAGTCCTGCCTCTCCCTGCACGTGGCGCTGCTCGCGCTGGACGCCGTCCGCCGGTAGGCCGGCGGGCTCACACCCCGGTGATGCGCCCCCACACCTTGTGCAGCTCCGGCCGCTCGGCCGAGGTGACGTCGCGCATGCCGTGCAGCCGGGCCCGCATCTCCTCGGTCGGGAACACCAGCGGGTTCTCGGCGAGTTCGGCCTTGTCCTTGTCCCCGCTGTTCGCCAGCACCTCGCGGGCGGCCGGCACCGGGCAGATGTACTGGACGGCCGCGGCCAGTTCGGCCGCCACCTCCGGCTGGTAGTAGTAGTCGACCAGCAGCTCGGCATTGCGCTTGTGGACGGCCCGGTTGGGGATCATCAGGCTCTCCGCCCACAGCTCGCCGCCCTCCTCCGGCACCAGGAAGGCGATGTCCGGGTTCTCGGCGGTGAGTTGGACGGCGTCGCCGGAGTAGGCCTGGCAGGCGAGGGCGGCGCCGGAGGCGAGGTCGCTGGTGTAGTCGTTGCCGGTGAAGCGGCGGACGTGACCGGTGTCGACCATCTTCTGCACCAGGTCCATCGCCCGGTGCGCGTCGTCGTCGCTGAACCGCGAGATGTCCGCGCCCTGGGAGAGCATCAGCAGTCCGAGCGCCTCGTCCAGCCCGGCGAACAGCGTGATCCGGCCCTTGAGGTCGGGCGCCCACAGGTCGGCGGTGGACCCGAGCTCCCGGCCGAGCGCCTTGCGGTTGTACGCGATGCCGGTGATCCCGGACTGCCAGGGCACGCTGCGCCGGCGCCCCGGGTCGAAGACCGGGTTCGACAGCTGGGGGTCGAGGTTGGCGGTGACGTTGGGCAGGTTGGCCCGGTCCATCGCCTGCACCCAGCCGAGCGAGACGTACCGCCCGGCCATCCAGTCGCTGATCACCATCAGGTCCCGGCCCGGGTCGGCGCCCTGGGTGAGCACCGGGCTGATCTTGCCGAAGAACTCGTCGTTGTCGTTGATGTCCTCGGTGTAGGTGACCGCGATCCCGGTCTTCTCGCTGAAGCCGTCCAGGGTCGGGCGCCGCCCCTGGTCGTCGGTGTCGATGTACTGCGTCCAGTTGGAGAAGTTCAGCCGCTTGTCGCGCTCCGAGCGGTCCGGCGCCGAGCGGCGGTCCTCCGCGACGTACGCGGACGGGATGCCGCAGCCGGTCAGCGTGCCGGCGCCGAGCAGCGCGACCCCGCCGAGGACGGAACGCCGGCGCAGCGCGGACGGGTCGGAGGGTCGGCGGGTCAGGGTGGAGCTGCGGGACATGTGGGGGCCTTCCGGAGCGTGGAACGGCCCCGGGACACGCGGGTGCGCCCGGGGCCGTCCTGGTAGGTACGTCAGCCAGTGTGCGCGTCGGCGAGCGACAGCACCTCGTCCAGCACCGCGAGGCCGGTCTTGGCCTCCTCCTCGGTGACGGTGCACGGCGGGACGACGTGGAGGCGGTTCATGTTGACGAACGGCCAGAGCCCGCGCCGCTTGCAGGCGGCGGCCAGCTCGGCCATCGGCGCGTTGTCGGCGCCCGCGGCGTTGTAGGGGACGAGCGGCTCGCGGGTCTCCCGGTTCCGCACCAGGTCGAGCGCCCAGAACACGCCGAGGCCGCGCACCTCGCCGATCGAGGGGTGGCGCTCGGCCAGCTCGCGCAGGCCGGGGCCGAGCACCGTCTCGCCGATGTGCTTGGCGTTCGCGACGATGCCCTCCTCCGCCATGGCGTTGATGGTGGCCACCGCCGAGGCGCAGGCCAGCGGGTGCCCGGAGTAGGTGAGCCCGCCGGGGAACGGCCGCTCGGCGAAGGTGGCGGCGATCTCGGCGCTGATCGCGACGCCGCCCAGCGGGACGTAGCCCGAGTTGACGCCCTTGGCGAAGGTCAGGAGGTCCGGCACCACGCCCCAGTGGTCGGCCGCGAACCACTCACCGGTGCGGCCGAAGCCGGCCATCACCTCGTCCAGGATGAACACGATCCCGTACCGGTCGCAGATCTCCCGCACCCCGGCCAGGTAGCCCGGCGGCGGGACCAGGATGCCCGCGGTGCCGACCACGCTCTCCAGGATGACCGCCGCGACGGTGCCCGGCCCCTCGAAGGCGATCACCTGCTCCAGGTGCTCCAGGGCGCGCTCGCACTCCTGCGCCTCGTTCTCGGCGTGGAAGTTGGAGCGGTAGGCGTACGGGCCCCAGAAGTGCACCACGCCGGAGACACCGGTCTCGCTGGCCCAGCGCCGCGGGTCGCCGGTGAGGGCGATCGCGTTGGCGGTGGCGCCGTGGTACGAGCGGTAGGTGGAGAGCACCTTCTGCCGACCGGTGTGCAGCCGGGCCATCCGGACGGCGTTCTCGACCGCCTCGGCGCCGCCGTTGGTGAAGAAGATCTTGTCCAGGTCCCCCGGGGTGCGCTCGGCGATCAGCCGGGCCGCCTCGCTGCGCGCCTCGACCGCGAAACCGGGGGCCAGGGTGCAGAGCTTCGCCGCCTGCTCCTGGATCGCGGCGACCACCTTCGGGTGCTGGTGACCGATGTTGGTGTTGACCAGCTGCGACGAGAAGTCGAGGTAGCGGTTGCCGTCGTAGTCCCAGAAGTACGAGCCCTCGGCGCCGGCCACCGCGAGGGGGTCGATCAGCGCCTGGGCGGACCACGAGTGGAAGACGTGCGCGCGGTCGGCGGCCTTGACGGCCTGGCCGGCGGCTGAGTCAGCGGTGGGGATGCTCATGCCGGTAAGGCTAGGGCCGGGCGGCTCCGAAGTGCAGTTTCATCCTGTCAGCCGGACGCACGACCCGCCGACAGGGTGCAAAGCGACAGAGCCCGGGGCGAAACGCCCCGGGCCCATTGTCAGTTCATCCGACCTGAGCCGTCGCTCAGATCGCGGTCATCCTGCGCCCGACCGTCACGACCCGCTAGATCGCGGTCATCCTGCGCCCGACCGTCACGACCCGCTAGATCGCGGTCATGACGTGCTTCACCCGGGTGTAGTCCTCGAAGCCGTACGAGGAGAGGTCCTTGCCGTAGCCGGACTTCTTGAAGCCGCCGTGCGGCATCTCGGCGACCAGCGGGATGTGGGTGTTGATCCAGACGCAGCCGAAGTCCAGGCGACGGGACATCCGCATGGCCCGGGCGTGGTCCTTGGTCCATACCGAGGAGGCCAGCGCGAACTCGACGCCGTTGGCGTACTCGACGGCCTGGTCCTCGTCGGTGAACTTCTGCACGGTGATGACCGGGCCGAAGACCTCGTTCTGGATGATCTCGTCGTCCTGCAGCAGGCCGGAGACGACGGTCGGGGCGTAGAAGTAGCCCTTGTCGCCGACCCGGTGGCCGCCGGCCTCGACCTTGGCGTGGGCGGGCAGCCGCTCGATGAAGCCGGACACCTGCTTCAGCTGGTTGGCGTTGTTCAGCGGGCCGTACAGCACGTCCTCGTCGTCCACGCCACCGGTCTTGGTCTCGGCCGCGGCCTTGGCCAGCGCCTCGACGAAGGCGTCGTGGATCGACTCGTGCACCAGCACGCGGGTGGCGGCGGTGCAGTCCTGACCGGCGTTGAAGTAGCCCGCCACCGAGATGCCCTCGACGGCCTCGGCGATGTCGGCGTCCTCGAAGACCACGACCGGGGCCTTGCCGCCCAGCTCCAGGTGGACGCGCTTGACGTCCTTGGAGGCCGACTCGGCGACCTGGATGCCGGCCCGGACCGAACCGGTGATGGAGGCCATCGCCGGGGTCCGGTGCTCGACCATCAGCTTGCCGGTCTCGCGGTCACCGCAGATGACGTTGAAGACGCCGGCCGGCAGCTCCAGGTCCTTGAGGATGCCGCCGATGATCTCGGCCAGCAGCACGGTGGAGGCCGGGGTGGTGTCCGAGGGCTTCAGCACCACGGTGTTGCCCGCGGCGATCGCCGGGGCGAACTTCCACACCGCCATCATCATCGGGTAGTTCCACGGCGCGACCTGGGCACAGACGCCGACCGGCTCGCGGCGGATGATCGAGGTCATCCCGTCCATGTACTCACCGGCGGCCTTGCCCTCCAGCAGGCGGGCGGCACCGGCGAAGAAGCGGATCTGGTCCACCATCGGGCCGATCTCGTCGGAGAGGGTCAGCCCACGGGGCTTGCCGGTGTTGCGCACCTCGGCGTCGACGATCTCGTCGGCCCGGGCCTCCACCGCGTCGGCGATCTTGAGCAGCAGCTTCTGCCGGGTGCTCGGGGTGGCGTCGCGCCAGACCGGGAACGCGGCGGCGGCCGAGGCCATCGCGGCATCCACGTCAGCGGCACCGGACAGCGGCGAGGTCGCGTACGCCTCGCCGGTGGTCGGGTCGACGATGTCGAGCGTGCGGCCGTCGGCCGCGTCGACGAACTCACCGTTGATGTAGTTGCGCAGCGTGCGAAGGTCGCTCACGAAGTCTCTCCTCGGTCTGGTCCTGCGGCATTGCAGATTCCGGCGCCATGGTACGTCGGCGGGTCCGGCCCACGAAGGGTGCCGAGTGGCCGGGCCGGAACCGGCGCGGTCCACTGGTGGCGGAACGCGCGCCGCCCTGCGGGGGCGCGCGCGTACCGTGCCAGGGTACCTGGAAGACTGCCGGGATCGACAGAGGTAGTACCTGGAGGCGATGAAATCCGCATGTGATTCCGGGGATCGCGACGAAATCAGCAGCTTCCACGCTTGCGAACAAGGGCTCGATCAGGCACAGTGGCCGCGTGGCCAACCGCGACCGGAACGCGAGCGTTCCCCTCGACGCCGCCTCCAAGGCGATCATCGAGCAGCTCCAGGAGGACGGGCGCCGCCCGTACGCCGCCATCGGCAAGGCCGTCGGCCTGTCCGAGGCAGCCGTACGGCAGCGCGTCCAGAAGCTGCTGGACCAGGGCGTGATGCAGATCGTCGCCGTCACGGACCCGCTCACCGTCGGCTTCACCCGCCAGGCGATGGTCGGCATCCGGGTCGAGGGCGACATCGAACCCGTCGCCGACGCACTGGCCGCCCTCGACGAGGTCGACTACGTCGTCTGCACCGCAGGCTCGTTCGACCTCCTGGCCGAACTGGTCTGCGAGGACGACGAGCACCTGCTCGAAATGATCAACAAGCGCATCCGCGCGCTTCCCGGCGTGCGGAGCACCGAGAGCTTCGTTTACCTGAAGCTCCGGAAACAGACCTACACCTGGGGCACCCGATGACAGCCGACCCGGCGCAGAAGGACCTTTCCAAGACCGCCTACGACCACCTGTGGATGCACTTCACCCGCATGTCGTCGTACGAGAACTCCCCCGTGCCGACCATCGTCAAGGGCGAGGGCACGTACATCTGGGACGACAAGGGCCGGAAGTACATCGACGGCCTGGCCGGCCTGTTCGTCGTGCAGGCCGGTCACGGCCGCACCGAGCTCGCCGAGGCCGCCGCCAAGCAGGCCAAGGAGCTCGCCTTCTTCCCGGTGTGGAGCTACGCCCACCCGAAGGCCGTCGAGCTGGCCGAGCGCCTGGCCAACTACGCCCCGGGCGACCTCAACAAGGTCTTCTTCTCCACCGGTGGCGGCGAGGCCGTCGAGACCGCCTGGAAGCTCGCCAAGCAGTACTTCAAGCTGACCGGCAAGCCGACCAAGTACAAGGTCATCTCGCGTGCCGTCGCCTACCACGGCACCCCGCAGGGCGCGCTGTCCATCACCGGCCTGCCGGGCCTGAAGGCCCCGTTCGAGCCGCTGGTGCCGGGCACCCACAAGGCCCCGAACACCAACATCTACCGCGCCCCGGCCTTCCTCGAAGGCCCGGACGGCACGGTCGACCCCGAGGCGTACGGCCGCTGGTGCGCCGACGAGATCGAGGTCGCGATCCTCAACGAGGGCGCCGAGACCGTCGCCGCCGTCTTCGTCGAGCCGGTGCAGAACGCCGGTGGCTGCTTCCCGCCGCCGCCCGGCTACTTCCAGCGCCTGCGCGAGATCTGCGACCGCCATGACGTGCTGCTGGTCTCGGACGAGGTCATCTGCGCCTTCGGCCGCCTCGGCACCATGTTCGGCGCCGACAAGTTCGGCTACCAGCCCGACATGATCACCTGCGCCAAGGGCATGACCTCGGGCTACTCCCCGATCGGCGCCACGATCATCTCGGACCGCCTGGCCGAGCCGTTCTACAAGGGTGACAACACCTTCCTGCACGGCTACACCTTCGGCGGCCACCCGGTCTCCTCCGCGGTGGCGCTGGCCAACCTCGACATCTTCGAGCGCGAGGGCCTGAACCAGAAGGTCCTCGACAACGAGGCCGCCTTCCTGGGGACCCTGAACAAGCTGCGCGACCTGCCGATCGTCGGCGACGTCCGCGGCAACGGGTACTTCTACGGCATCGAGCTCGTGAAGGACAAGGTCACCAAGGAGTCGTTCAACGACGACGAGGTCGAGCGCGTGCTCTACGGCTTCCTGTCGAAGGCGCTCTTCGACAACGGCCTGTACTGCCGCGCCGACGACCGTGGCGACCCGGTCATCCAGCTGGCCCCGCCGCTGATCTCCGACCAGTCGACCTTCGACGAGATCGAGCAGATCCTGCGGACCAGCCTCACCGACGCGTGGGCGAAGATCTGACCACCTGATCCTCCCTCCCCACCCTCCGCCGCAGGGCGGTCCCGCTCCCCGCGGGACCGCCCTGCGGCGTTCGCGCTCCGATCACCCGCCAACATCACAGTCGTACGACCAAACATGCCTGAATGCGGGTGATTTGCCCGTGATGGCCCAGTGCGCCGCAACCGCGACCCGTCCCGGTCGTTCTAATCTGACGACTGTCATATCCCTGCGGCCCCCAGGATGGAACCTCATGTCAGCGGCACCGCCTGACAACGACGTGCTGTGGGCCCGAGGGATCGTCAAGTCCCACTACGGCACCCCCGCCCTGCGCGGCATCTCCCTCGGCGTCCGCGAGGGCGAGGTGCTCGCCGTCACCGGCCCGCGCGGCTCCGGCAAGAGCACCCTGCTCGGCTGCCTCTCCGCCCAACTCCCGGTCGACGAGGGCGAGGTCTGGTTCAACAGCTCCCCCGTCCACACCCTCGGCCGGGCCGGCCGGGAACGGCTGCGCCGCGACCGCTTCGGCTTCGTCGGCTCCGAACCGCACCTGGTGCCGGAACTGACCGCCCGCGAGAACGTCGCCCTGCCGCTGCTGCTGGCCGGCGCCGGCAACAAGGCCGCCTACACCGCCGCCGCCGAGTGGCTGGAGCGCCTCGACGTCGGCGAGGTCGCCCGGCAGCGCCCCGACCGGCTGGTCCAGAGCCAGTGCCAGCGGATCGCGGTCGCCCGCGCCCTCGCCCCGCTGCCGCCCGTGGTCTTCGCCGACGACCCCACCGCCCCGCTGCACCGCGAAGCCGCCGACCAGGTCCTGCGGATACTGACCAGCGCGGCCCGCTCGCACCAGCTGACCCTCGTCCTGGCCACCCACGACCCCGAGCTCGTCCGGTTCGCGGACCGTGCCGTCGCCCTCGTCGACGGACGGCTCACCGCCCCCGCCGCCCCCGTCCCGCGCGGCACCGGCAGCACGAGTGCCTCCACCGTCACCGCCACCCGCCGCTGACGGAACCGCCGAAGCCGACGCCGACGCCGAGCCGCTGAAAGAGTCGACGTGTTCTACCTCCGCCTGGCCCGGGGATACCGGGTGTCCGACCTCGGCCGCTGGCTGCTCACCGCACTGGCGGCCGCCGTCGTCGCCGCCTTCCTGCTGCGCTCCCTCGGCCGGGCGCTGAGCGACCCGCTCGGCGGCACCGACGCGCTGGAGCGGCTGCTCTGGTGCCTGCCCCCGCTCGCCGCCGTCGCCTGGTTCGCGGCCGTCGCCGCCCGCTCGGTGCCCGCCCGGCGACCCGAACGGATGGCCGGGCTCACCGCCGCCGGAGCCGGCTCCCGCCGGATCCGCGCCCTGATCGCCGGCGAGGTCGCCCTCGCCTGCACCCTCGGCAGCGTGCTCACCCTGCTGCTCTTCCTGGTGCTGCGCAACGACATCGCCGGGCCCTCGCTCGCCCCCGACCTCGGCATGGGCGTACCGCTGCCGGCCGCCGCCCCGGTCACCCTGCTCGCCCTGGTCCCGGTCACCGCCGGCATCGCCGCCGCACTGTCGGTCCCCGTCGCCGAGACCCTGCCCGGCGGCCGCAGCCGCGGCCGGACCGGCTTCGGCCCGCTGCGGATCGCGGTACCGGTCGGACTGGTGGTGATCGGCGCCGCGCTCGAACTCATCGCCCTGCGGCCCGGCGCACCCGCCGACGGCCGACCGATCCACCTACCCGCCGGACTCGGCAGCACCAGCACCGCCGCCCTCGGCGGGTGGGCCGCCGGCGCGCTCGGCCTGGCCCTGCTCACCGGCCCGCTGCTCGGCTGGACCGGACGGCTGCTCGCCGTCGGACGGCCCACCCCGCTGCGGCTGCTGGCCGGCCGCGGCCTCACCGCCCAGGCCCGCCGGCTCGGCCCGCCACTGGCCGTCCTCACCCTGGCCGTCGCGCTGGTGCTGACCACCGTCCGCTACTGGATCGGCACCCCGGACAGCGCCGACGCGCTGCCCGCCGTCGAGGCCTGCCTGGTGCTCGGCTGCACCGCCGCGGCGGTGATCGCCCGGCTCGCCGAGGTCCGCACCGACCGGCGGGAGATCACCGAGGCACTGCTGCGCCTCGGCGCCTCGCCCCGGCTGCTGTTCGGCGCGATCGCGCTGCGCACCCTCGCGGTGGGCACCACGCTGCTGCTGACCGGCGGGGCGACCGCCGCACTGGCGGCCGCCGGCCTGCGCTAGCGGCTGTCGTTCGGCCCTCAGCCCGCCGCGGCGAGCTGGCCGCAGGCGCCGTCGATCTCCTGGCCCCGGGTGTCGCGGACGGTCGTCGGCACGCCGTGCGACTGCAGCCGGCGGACGAACTCGCGCTCGTCCTCGGGCCGGGAGGCGGTCCACTTGGAACCCGGGGTCGGGTTCAGCGGGATCAGGTTGACGTGCACCCGGTGGTTCTTGATCAACCGGCCGAGCAGGTCGGCCCGCCAGGCCTGGTCGTTGATGTCCTTGATCAGCGCGTACTCGATGGAGATCCGGCGACCGGACTTCTCCGCGTAGTTCCAGGCCGCGTCCAGCACCTCGGCGACCTTCCACCGGGTGTTCACCGGGACCAGCTCGTCGCGCAGCTCGTCGTCCGGGGCGTGCAGCGACAGCGCCAGCCGGCAGCTGAGGCCCTCGTCGGCCAGCCGGTTCATCGCCGGGACGAGGCCGACGGTGGAGACGGTGATCCCGCGCTGGGACAGGCCGAAGCCGTCCGGCGCCGGGTCGGTCAGCCGGCGGATCGCGGCCAGCACCCGGTTGTAGTTGGCCAGCGGCTCGCCCATCCCCATGAAGACCACGTTGGACAGCCGCGCCTCCCCGCCCGGGATCTCGCCGGCCTTGAGCGCGCGCATCCCGGCGGCGATCTGCTCGACGATCTCGGCGGTGGACAGGTTGCGGGTCAGCCCGGCCTGGCCGGTGGCGCAGAACGGGCAGTTCATGCCGCAGCCGGCCTGCGAGCTGATGCACATGGTGACCCGGTCCGGGTAGCGCATCAGCACCGACTCGACGAGCGTGCCGTCGAACAGCTTCCAGAGCGTCTTGCGGGTGGTGTCGTCGTCACAGGACACGTGCCGCACCACCGACATCAGCTCGGGCAGCAGGCCCTCGGTGAGCTTCTCCCGACTGGCGGCGGGGATGTCCGTCCAGCTCTCCGGGTCGTTCGACATCCGGCCGAAGTAGTGGTTGGAGAGCTGCTTGGCGCGGAAGCCCTGCTCGCCCAGCTCGGCGACGGCCTCCTTGCGCTCGGCGGGGCTCAGGTCGGCGAGGTGTCGCGGGGGCTTGGCGCCGCGCGGCGCGACAAAGGTGAGTTCTCCGGGCTTAGGCATGGTTCCTCAAGTGTCGCAGACGCGCGAGGGCCCCGGACGCCTGGCATCCGGGGCCCACCTGGCGCTCGCCGCCGCGCTAGCTTCCGACGAAGGCCGCCAGCAGCAGCCAGACCACCGGGGCGGTCGGCAGCAGCGAGTCCAGCCGGTCCATGATGCCGCCGTGGCCGGGCAGCAGGGTGCCCATGTCCTTGATCCCGAGGTCGCGCTTGATCATCGACTCGCCCAGGTCGCCCAGGGTCGCCGTGACCGCCGCGCAGCCGCCCAGGATCAGGCCCTGCCACCAGCTGCCGCCGTCGATGATCAGCTGCATCAGCAGGGCGCCCGCCAGCATCGACAGGCCGATGCCGCCGGCCAGGCCCTCGCGGGTCTTGCCCGGGCTGATCGTCGGGGCCAGCTTGGTCCGGCCGAACTTGTAGCCCACCGCGTAGGCGCCGGTGTCGCTGCAGATCGTGACGATCAGGAAGAGCACGATCCGCTGGGGACCGTCGTCGGCCGCCAGCATCATCGCCACGAAGGTCGCCAGGAACGGCACGTAGAAGGCCGTGAACACGCCCGCCGTTATGTCCCGCAGGTAGTTCTCCGGCGGCTCGGCCATCCGCCAGACCATCACCGCCAGCCCGGTCAGCGCGAGCGAGGCTGCGGCCCACTCGACACCGGCCCAGTAGCCGGTGGCGACCATCGCGACGCCGCCCACCAGCAGCGGGACCAGCGGCGCCTTGATCTGCTTGCGCTCGGCGAGCCGGGTGGTCAGCTCCCAGCTGCCGACCGCCACCGCGGCCATCACGACGAACAGGAACAACGCCTTGACCACGAACAGCGAGGCGATGATCACCGCGCCGAGGCCCACCCCCACGCCTATGGCGGCTTGGAGGTTACGGCCGCCGCGCTGCTTGCGCGGCTCCGGCTGCGGGGCGGGCTGGGCGGCCACGGGTGTCTCCTGCCCTGGATGGGACGACGGCACGAAGGGGGGCTGCCCGGCCGCCCAGTGGCTCTGCGGCGGCGCGGGATGCACCGGAGCCCCCGGGTACGGCGGGGTGCCGTGGCCGGGGGCGGGTGCGGGGGCGACGTCGTCGGCTATCGCGCGCAGCACGACCGTCTCCGTCACACCCGGCGGCGCCGGGTACGGACCGCGGGCCTGCTGCGGGCCCGGAGCCGGGTACGGACCGGGGGCCTGCTGCGGACCGGGGCCCGGCGGGTACGGCCCGGGGGCCCCGTGCGGACCGGGCGCCTGGAGCGAGCCGGGCGCCTGGTGCCGACCGGGCGCCGCCGACGGGCCCTGGGCCGGGCCGTGGTCGGGCACACCGGGGTGCGGGCCGGGCTCGGCCGGTACGGGAGGCATGACCTGAGTCTCCTCCGCGTCGCCGCCCCAGTACACCGGAGGCTGCTGCGGGTGATCCGAACGGAGGCCCTGGTCACCCGGCCCGGCACCCGGCGCACCCCGGTGGGCGGCCCGGCCGCCCGGGACCGGTGCCGGGTGCCCGTCGGCCCCCGGCGCCGGGGGCGCCGACGGCCGGGGTGCCTGCGGCTGCGGCGCCGGGCGGTAGGGCTGGAACTGCTGGTCGGACGGGCCCCAGTAGCCAGGGGCGTCAGGGGCGTCGTTCATCAGACCTCGAGCAGCTCGGATTCCTTGTGCTTCAGCAGCTCGTCGACCTGGGCCACGTACTTGGCCGTCGTGTCGTCGAGCTCCTTCTCGGCGCGGCGGCCGTCGTCCTCGCCGACCTCGCCGTCCTTCACCAGCTTGTCGATGCCGTCCTTGGCCTTGCGGCGGACCGCGCGGATCGAGACCTTGGCGTCCTCGCCCTTGCCCCGGGCGATCTTGATGAACTCGCGGCGGCGCTCCTCGGTCAGCTCCGGCAGCACCACCCGGATGATGGAGCCGTCGTTCGAGGGGTTGACGCCCAGGTCGGAGTCGCGGATCGCCTGCTCGATGGCCTTCAGAGCGGTCTTGTCGAACGGCGAGACGACCGCCATCCGGGGCTCCGGCACCGAGAACGAGGCCAGCTGGTTGATCGGCGTCACGGCGCCGTAGTACTCGGCGACGATCTTGGCGAACATCGCCGGGTGCGCACGGCCGGTGCGGATGGCCGCGAGGTCGTCCTTGGCGACGACGACGGCCTTCTCCATCTTCTCCTCGGCCTCGAGGAGGGTCTCTTCGATCGCTTCGCTCACTGTGGTCTCCCTGTCCGGTTCATCTGCTGTTGTCCCGACCGGCGTCGGTCTCGGGGCCGGTCGCGGCGGACGCCGTCCCGCACGGCGGGTTACTGCTCAGGCCCGGACAGAATCCTGGCTGATGAGTGTGCCGATCTTCTCACTCTTCACCGCACGCGCGATATTGCCCTCCGCGAGCAGTTCGAAGACCAGCATCGGGAGGTTGTTGTCCTTGCACAGCGTGATCGCGGTGAGGTCGGCGACCTTGAGGTCGCGGGCGATGACCTCGGAGTACTCCAGCGCGTCGAACTTCACCGCGTCCGGGTTGGTCCGGGGGTCGGAGTCGTAGACGCCGTCCACGCCGTTCTTGCCCATCAGCAGGACGTCGGCGTGGATCTCCAGGGCGCGCTGGACGGCCGTGGTGTCGGTGGAGAAGTACGGCATGCCCATACCGGCGCCGAAGATCACCACGCGGCCCTTCTCCAGGTGCCGGACGGCCCGCAGCGGCAGGTACGGCTCGGCGACCTGGCCCATGGTGATGGCGGTCTGGACCCGGGTCTCGATGCCCTCCTTGACCAGGAAGTCCTGCAGCGCCAGGCAGTTCATGACGGTGCCGAGCATGCCCATGTAGTCGGAGCGGGCCCGGTCCATGCCGCGGACCTGCAGCTCGGCCCCCCGGAAGAAGTTGCCGCCCCCGATGACCACCGCGACCTCGGTACCGGCGCGGACGACCGTGGCGATCTCACGGGCGATCGCGTGCACGACGTCCGGGTCGACGCCGAGCCCGCCGCCACCGGCGAAGGCTTCACCGGACAGCTTGAGCAGCACCCGGCGGCGCGAGCCCGCCTTGGGGTCCTGCGCGGTCTCCTGCGTCTCCTGCATGGACTTCTCCTTTATTGCACCTGCTGGCTCACAGGCCTGGGCGTGCGGATGCCCGGCCTGCGCGTACACGCGAGGAGGCCACTGCCGCGGGAACCGGTTCGGTGTCCTGCACGGCAATGGCCTCCTCGTCGTTCATGGTGCCGACACGGCCCGCCCATGGACGGTTGGCGCTGGGTGAGCCCGTTCGGCGTTCCGCCCGCCCTGGTCAGCGGGCGGGTGCGGTTCCCAGCCTAGAGGGGCCGGGGACCAGGTGGAACGTGGCTCAGGCGCCGACGCGGAAGCGGGCGAAGCGCTTGAGGGTGACGCCGGCCTCCTCGAGGACCTTGGCGACGGTCTTCTTGTTGTCCTTGGCGAAGGCCTGCTCCAGGACGGAGTTCTCCTTCACGAAGCCGGTGACGCGGCCCTCGACGATCTTCGGCAGGGCGGCCTCCGGCTTGCCCTCCTCGCGAGCGGTGGCCTCGGCGACGCGGCGCTCGTTCTCGATGTCCTCGGCCGGGATGTCCTCGCGGGAGAGGAACTTCGGGGCGAAGGCGGCGATGTGCTGCGCGACGTCCTTGGCGACCTCGGCGTTCTCCTTGTCCAGCTCGACCAGGACGCCGACGGCCGGCGGCAGGTCGGGGCTGGTCTTGTGGAGGTAGACCGCGACGAAGCCGTCACCGTCGAACTGGGCGAAGCGACGGAAGACGATCTTCTCGCCCAGGGTCGCGTTGGCCTCGTCCACGAACTGCTGGACGGTCTTGCCGGCCTCGATCTCGGAAGCCAGGGCGGCCTCCAGGTCGGCCGGGGCGCTCTTGGCGACGTGGGCGGCGATCGCGTCGGCGACCTCGACGAACTTGTCACCCTTGGCGACGAAGTCGGTCTCGCAGTTCAGCTCGACCAGAACGCCGGACTTCTTGTCCTCGGCGATCAGCGCGGCGACGGCGCCGTTGGAGGCGTCACGGCCCTCGCGCTTGGCAACGCCCTTCTGGCCCTTGATGCGCAGGAGCTCGACGGCCTTCTCGACGTTGCCCTCGGCCTCGTCCAGGGCCTTCTTGCAGTCCATCATGCCGGCGCCGGTGAGCTCACGGAGCTTCTTGACGTCCGCGGCGGTGAAGTTCGCCATGGTGTGAATCTCTTCTCGCGTCTCGCGTGTCTGCGTGGAGTAGCGCCGGGACCGATGGTTCGGTCCCGGCGCGGGAGAGAGGGGCACCTGCCGGTGTCGTACCGGCGGGTGCCCCTCACCCTTGGTACGTCAGGCCTGCTCGGCCGGAGCCTCGGCAGCGGGGGCCTCGGCGGCGGGCGCCTCGACGGCGGCGGGGGCCTCGGCAGCGGCGGGGGCCTCCTCGGCCTTCTTCTCGCCCTCGATGAGGTCCTTCTCCCAGTCGGCCAGCGGCTGGTCGGCGCCCGGCTCGGCCTTGGTGTCGCCCTTGGCGACACCGGCGCGGGACTTCAGGCCCTCGGCGACGGCGTCGGCGATCACGCGGGTCAGCAGGGTGACGGAGCGGATCGCGTCGTCGTTGCCCGGGATCTTGTAGTCGACCTCGTCCGGGTCACAGTTGGTGTCGAGGATGGCGACGACCGGGATGTTGAGCTTCCGGGCCTCGCCGACCGCGATGTGCTCCTTCTTGGTGTCCACGATCCAGACAGCGCTGGGAACGCGCTGCATGTCGCGGATACCGCCGAGGGTCTTCTCCAGCTTGTCGTGCTCGCGCTGGAGGACCAGGAGCTCCTTCTTGGTCAGGCCGGAGCCGGCCACGTCCGAGAAGTCCAGCTCGCCGAGCTCCTTCAGGCGCTGCAGGCGCTTGTAGACGGTCGAGAAGTTGGTCAGCATGCCGCCGAGCCAGCGCTGGTTCACGTAGGGCATGCCCACGCGGGTGGCCTGCTCGGCGATGGCCTCCTGGGCCTGCTTCTTCGTGCCGACGAAGAGGACGCTGCCGCCGTGGGCAACGGTCTCCTTGATGAACTCGAAGGCGCGGTCGATGTAGTTCAGCGACTGCAGCAGGTCGATGATGTAGATGCCGTTGCGCTCGGTGATGATGAAGCGCTTCATCTTCGGGTTCCAGCGGCGGGTCTGGTGACCGAAGTGGACGCCGCTCTCCAGCAGCTCCCGCATCGTGACGACGGCCATTGCCGTGCTCCTCAGGTGTTACGGCCCGGCTGCGGCGGTCCCGCGGGGTTGTCCCCCTCGGGCGGATTGCGCACGGCCGGGTCAGGCTCGGTTTTGTCCGTGGCGGCCAGGTGACAGCCACGCCTGACGCCCCGATCGTGCCGAGCCGCTTCCACCCGCTCGGTCCGGGGACCGGTCGGGCTCGGCGGACCGAGCGGCACTCGCACCTGGCGGGGGGCTGCGGACGAGCCGCATCCGACCACCGGTGGCGGGGCGTGCGAAGTCGACCCGGTGGACCGGGTCGCGTGTGAAGTGTACGGGAAGCACCGAGCGGCGAGCGACTTCGCGGGCGCGGGAGGACCGGCGGAGGGGCCTCGCACCGGCAGCGGACGGGCTCGGGGCGGCCTGCGGAGCCGACCTGCGGACGACCGGGGAGGAGCCGGGGAAACGGTTGCCGCGAACGGGGCCGCGGCGGCCGGGAGACGGTCGGGGAACGGCTTGCGGACGGTCGTCGGCTGGTGGGCCCACTGCCCGGCCCACGGCCGTCGTATGCCGTTTGTACACCGGATGGCGGTGCCCGTACACCCGTCCGGGGGATGGCGACCGGAGGTGGGGGCGGTTTGTCCACAGGTACCCGTAAAGCGGTGGTGCGGGGACGCGGACGTGGCCAGCCTCGGGGCATGACGGGGCGCAGTGGGGTTCACGGGGTGGTGGCGGTGGTGTCCGTGGTGGCGCTGGTGGCGGCGTTCACCCTGGTGGGAGTCGTGGGCGCGGTGGGGGTCCCGGCCGATCGTGGTCCGGTCGGCGGTCAGGGCGGCGGTCCGGGCCATGGGCCGGGCAGCGGGCCGGCGGCCGACGCGACCGCCCGGGAGACCGGTGCCCGGGGAACGGCGCGGGCCTGGCCGGTGGGCGGACCGGACGGGGTGCTGAGGCGGTTCGAGCCGCCGACGAAGCCGTGGGCCGCCGGACACCGGGGGGTGGACCTCGGCGCGGTCCCGGGGGCGGAGGTGCGGGCCGCGGCCGCCGGGACGATCGCCTTCTCCGGGCTGATCGCGGGCCGCCCGGTGGTGACCGTCGTCCATCCGGGTTCCGGGGCTCCCCCGCTGCGGACCACCTACCTGCCCGTCACCGGCCTCCTCCCGGTCGGCAGCACCGTGGCCGCCGGGCAGGTGATCGGACGGCTCGCCCCGGACGGACGGCACTGCGGCGCGCGCGACTGCCTGCACTGGGGACTACTGCGTGGCGACCGCTACCTCGATCCACTGGCCCTGCTCGGTGCCGGCCGGGCCCGCCTGCTGCCCCTGGGGGCGGCAGCGCAACCCGCCAGCCCCGGCGGTCGGGACGGTCGGGACGGTCGGGACGGTCGGGACGGGGCAGGCGTGCCGTAGGCGTCGGACCAGCCGTAGGCGTCGGACCAGCCGAACGCGCTGGACCGGCCGGACGATCGGCGCAGCCGACTGGGGCACTCCCCTGGACGGCGGTGCGGACAGCCGTGCGGGCAGCGGTACGGACGACGGGTCAGGCGCGGTCCAGCCCGTGCAGCGCCAGGGCGACGGCGGCATCGGCGACCGCCCCGGGGGCTTCCACCGGGCATCCCGTCCGTTCCCCGCCCGCGCACTGCTCCGCCTGCCGGACGGCCGCCTCCACGATCCCCTGCAGCAACGCCGCGGCGAGCCGGGGCTGCTCGTGCCCGAGGTCCTCCAGGGCCTGGACGACCAGGCCGATCAGTCGGCCGTGCGTCGCCCGGATGCGTTCACGGGCGGCCTCGTCGAGCTCCAGCGCCGAGATGGCCATGACCGCACGGTGCCTCGGGTCGCCGGCCAGCGCCAGCTGACCGCGGACGTACGCCTCGATCCGCTCGGCGGCGGTGTCACGGCTCGCCATCCCGGCCTCGATCTCGGCCGCCCACAGCGGGAAGTCCACCTCGCAGAGCGCCTCGACCACGGCGGCGCGGGAGCGGAAGTACTCGTAGACCGAGGAGCGCGCCAGCCCCGTGCGGGCCGCGAGCGAGGGGAAGGTCAGCGCCTCCATGCCACCCTCGGTGAGCAGGATGCGGGCAGCATCCAGGAGGGCTGCCCGCTGCAGCTGTCGATGCTCGGCCACCGTGGCCGCTCGGATCTTCGGCACGGTCCCACTGTACGGAGCCCTACCCGCGGCCGATACGGCGCCGCGCGTTCGGAGGGGCGGGCGGGCCCGCCGACGACCGCCGGGCGACTGCGGATCCGACTACCGGATGTCCGAGAGCTTGGCGCGCAGTTGGAGGACGGACTTGGTGTGGATCTGACTCACCCGGCTCTCCGTCACCCCCAGCACCTGCCCGATCTCGGCGAGGGTGAGGCCCTCGTAGTAGTAGAGCGTCACCACGGTCTTCTCCCGCTCGGGGAGGGTGTTGACCGCCTGGGCCAGCAGTCTGCGCAGTTCGCGGTCCTCGGCCACCTCGACCGGGTCGTCCGCGCCGTGGTCCTCCAGGGTGTCCATCAGGCTCAGCCGGTCGCCGCCCTCGCCCACCGGGTGCAGCAGCTCGTCCAGGGCCACCACGTTGGCGAGCGACAGCTGACTGAAGATCGCGTGCAGGTCCTCGATCGCGATGCCCATCTCGGCCGCGACCTCCGGCTCGTGCGGCGTCCGGCGCAGCCGGGCCTCCAGCGTCGCGTACGTCCGCTCGACGGCCTTCGCCTTCTGCCGCACCGAGCGCGGGATCCAGTCCAGGGCCCGCAGCTCGTCGATGATCGCGCCGCGGATGCGGCTGATCGCGTAGGTCTCGAACTTGATGGCGCGGTCGATGTCGAACTTCTCGATCGCGTCGATCAGCCCGAAGACCCCGGAGGAGACGAAGTCGGCCTGCTCGACGTTGGAGGGCAGGCCGACCCCGACCCGGCCCGCCACGTACTTGACGAGCGGCGAGTAGTGCAGGATCAGCTGCTCGCGCAGCCGCTTCTCTCCGGTCTCCTTGTACGAACGCCAGAGCTCTTCGAGCGCGCTGCGGCCTTGGGCGCCGGCCTCCCGACCGTCCGCGCCCTGCTCCGCCCTCGCACCCGACTGCTCCCGGCGGGGCCGGGACACGGGCGGAGAGGCAGGTGGGGAGACGGGTGGGGAGACGGGTGGGGAGGTGGCGTCCGGCGCGGGGGCGCTCGGCGGCCGCCGAGGGGCGTGGTCGACGGGCGCACCACCCGGCGCGTTCGCCTCATCGCGCGCCCCCGGTCCGCGGGCGGGTTCGGGGCCGCGGTCCGGGCCGGCGTCCCCGGCCGGTGCCGCACCCCTGACCTCGTCGGTGTTCCTGCCCGCGTCGACGTCCCTCGCCGTGTCTGCGTCCCTGGCCGTGTCCGTGTCCCTGGCCGTGTCTGCGGGCTGACCTGGCACCACCGTCGGCCGGCCGCCCTGACGCGACAGGCCTCCCATCGTCCCCGCCGACTTGGGCGGGAACTCGGTCACGGGGCGCCGCTCGGTCCGCGGCCCTCCCGAGGACCGAGCGCCACCGGTCACTCTGTGTCCGGGAATGTGTGTGGGCATACGTTGCTCTGCGCCGTTCTGCCGAGTCGTGTGCTGATAGGGAAGGCAGGTGGAGCGTAGCGTGACCGACTCACTGCAAAGCGCTACCGCCACTCGGTCGTCCCTCGATCCGGTGGCGTTCGCTCACCGGATCCGGGCACACGAGCGGGAGAGCCGGATGAGCAGGTCAGCCGGACCGTCCCGGCTCGCCTCCCCCGGGCGCACCCGTGTTCGCCCTCCCGACCGTCACCTCCTCACCCGCACCTCCTCCGCACCACGCGCCAGTGCGCTCCGTGCCGTTCGACGAAGCCGAGCGAGACCAACTCGTAGAGCCGCTGCAGGACTTCGTCCGGCGGGAGGCCGGACTGGCGGGCCAACCGCTCGACCGGGGCACCCTCCGCCGTGGCCGGGACGGCCTCCAGCACCCGGGCGACGGCGGGCTCCAGCAAGTCCCGCGGCAGCACCGGGCCGGTGCGTTCCGGGGCCAGGTCCTCCCCGATCGCCCCGACCAACTCGGTGATCTCGGCCGCGTCGGTGACCAGCGTGGCGCCGCCGCTGCGGATCAGGGCGTGTACCCCGGCGGAGAGCTCCGAGGTGACGGGCCCGGCGACGCCCATGGTGTGGCGGTTGAGCTCGCGCGCCCGCCTGGCCGTGCTCAGGGCGCCGCTGCGCACCGCCGCTTCGACCACCACCGTGCCGCGGGTCAACGCCGCGATGACCCGGTTGCGGAGCACGAACCGGAAGCGGTTCGGGTGCTCGCCGGGCGGGAGTTCACTGACCAGCAGGCCCTGGGCACCGATCCGCCGGATCAGTTCGGCGTTCCCCTTCGGGTAGGCCACGTCGACCCCGCAGGCGAGCACCGCGATGGTCATCCCGCCGACGGCCAGCGCTCCCCGGTGGGCGGCGGCGTCGATCCCGTACGCGGCACCGGACACCACCACCCAGCCGCGCTCGGCCAGTTGGGCCGAGAGTTCTCCCCCGACATGGGCGCCGTAGGCCGTACAAGCCCGGGAGCCCACCACCGCCACCGAGCGCAGGGCGAGCAGCCTCAGTGAACCCGTGCCGGCGGTCCACAGCCCGATCGGGCGGCCGTCGCCCAGGTCGTCCAGTTGACTGGGCCACTCCGTGTCCCCCGGAATGATGAAGCGTCCACCGGCGTCCCGTACCCGTTTCAGGTCGTCCGCCGGGTCGACGCCCGGGAGCCGCGCCTGGTAGGCGGCCAGCCGGGCGGCGTCCAACCCGGGGTGGTCGGGGACGTCGCCCGCCCGGATCGCCCGGACCACCTCCACGGCAGGGAGCCGACCGAGCCAGCGACCGATCACCGCGTCACCGGGCTCGCTGAGCCGGTTGAGCAGGACCCGGGCGAGACGCTCCGGCTCGGGCACGGTCGGCGGGCCGGTCCCGGCCGGGTCCGCTGCCCGTGGGTACCGCAGCAACTGGTTCATGCCGCCTCCTTGCCGTCGGTCGGGGGCTCCACCCGTGCGTGGGGCCGGTCATCGCCCGGAGCGCTCCCACGCTGGGCCGGGATGCCCCCGTAGCGGCCGTGGCCGCGCTCGGGCAGCGGGAATCCCTGCTCGACGCCGGTGCGCAGGACCAGGGCGGTGCGCACGTCCCGTTGGTCCGGCCGGTCACGGCCGGCCAGGTCGGCGACCGTCCAGGCGACCCGGAGCACCCGGTCCAGGCCGCGGGCGGTCAGCAGTCCGCGCTCCAGTTGGCGGGCGGCGTCGTTGAGCGCCCCGGCCGCGAGCTGCCAGCGGGTGCGCAGTTCGTGGCCCGGCACCTCCGCGTTGGTCCGCCACGGGGTGTGCTCCAGCCGGGCCGCCGCCCGCTCCCGCGCGGCCAGCACCCGCGCCGCGACGGTCTCGGTGGTCTCCGCCGTGGAGTCCCGTTCCATGAGCTCGATCCTGGTCACCGGGGCGACCTGGACCTGGAGGTCGACCCGGTCCAGCAGCGGCCCGGAGAGCCGCCCCTGGTACCGGCTGACCATGGCCGGGGTGCACTCGCAGCCCTCGCCCCGCCGCGAGTACCGGCCGCACGGACAGGGGTTGGCGGCCAGGCAGAGGAGGAAGCGGGCCGGGAGCCGCAGCGATCCGGCCGAGCGGGCGATCACCACCTCGCCCGACTCCAGCGGCTGGCGCAGCGCGTCGAGCACCCGCACGGGGAACTCCGGGGCCTCGTCGAGGAACAGCACCCCCCGGTGCGCGAGGGAGACCGCTCCCGGCCTGGGCAGCCCGCTGCCGCCGCCGACGATCGCGGGCATCGTGGTGGAGTGGTGCGGGGCGCAGTAGGGCGCGGTGCCGATCAGCGGCCGCCCGGCCGGGAGCAGGCCCGCCACCGAGTGGACGGCGGTGACCTCCAGCGACTCCTTCTGGGTCAGCGGCGGCATCAGCGCGGGCAGGCGCTCCGCCAGCATGGTCTTGCCCGCGCCCGGCGGCCCCTTGAGGTAGAGGTGGTGCCCGCCGGCGGCGGCGATCTCCAGGGCCCGCCGGGCCTCGTACTGGCCGGCCACGTCGGCCATGTCGAGGCGCAGCGCCCGTTCGTCGGGCAGGCCCCGGACGCCCGCGCTGGGCAGCATCAGCCCGGCCATCAGCGGGTCCGGTCGACCGCCGACCGGGTCGGGCGGCTCCTCGGGCTCCGGCGCCCCGGTCAGGACCGCGACGAGCTGGCGCAGGCTGCGCACCCCGAGCACCGTCACCCCCGGCACGAGCGAGGCCTCGGGCGCCGTCTGCTCGGCGACCACGACCCGCACGTACCCGGCGTCGGCGGCGGCCAGCACCGACGGCAGGACCCCGCGGACCGGCCGCACCCGGCCGTCCAGTCCCAGCTCGCCGATGAGCAGCAGGTCGGCGATGGAGGACGGGTCGAGCCGTTCGGCGGCGGCCAGCACGGCGCAGGCCACCGCGAGGGCAAAGATGGCCATGTCACAGTCTTCTCGTCGGGAGCTCAGCACCGACGAAAACAGCCCGACAGGGGTCTTCGACCTCCCCTATCGGGCCTGACCGAACTCACCTGACTTCACCAGGGAGCCCAGCTGTGTTGCAGCTTCTCATGCCCGGTGGCCGCCGCGTAAGCGCGAGCCCCTCCACCCTTCGTGGTATCGCCCGAGCCATCCGCTCGGTGATCAACCCGGCCTCGCTCTTCACCACCCCGGCCGCCGCGCCGACCCCCGCGTCCATGACCGTCCCGGACCCGGAGGGCCCGTATGAGCCGGGCGAGATGCCGGCCGCCGAGGCCATCGAGGCCGCCGCCCGCTCCTACCACCTCGCGGCCGACCAGGCCCGCCGCTCCGACCGCGCCAAGCGCGCCGCGAAGAAGGTCCTCGGTCGTCTCCCCGCCGGCGTCTACTCCGGCTGGTCGGTCGAGCGCGTGCCGTGCGACCGGGAGACCGTCGACCTGAACGCGGTCCGCTCCATCTTCAAGGCCCACGGCCTGGGCAACGTGCCGATGAAGCAGTCGGCGCCGTCGCTCAAGGTCACCCTGGTCGAGGTGCCGGTGCTTGCCGAGGCGGTGGCCGCGTGAACGCCACCGACACCACCCAGACGTTCGAGCGGATCTACCGCGACCAGTCCGGCTACCTGACCGGCTACATCTCCTCCCGCCTGTTCACCCCCGACGGGCACCTCGCGGAGGACCTCACCTCCGAGACGTTCCTGGCCCTGTGGCGCAAGCTGTCAGCCGGCCTGGTCGTCGGGCACCCGCGGGCGCTGCTGCAGCTGATGGCGGACCGGGTGATCGTGGACCACTTCCGGCGGTCGAGCTCGCGGGAGACCGCGACGGACTTCGGGGCGTCGAACGCGACCGAGGCCGCCGCAGGGGCCGGAGACGTGCCGCACCTGGCAGGACTGTTCGCCGAACTCGAAGCGGCGAAGGACGTGCTGGCGACGGCCGCACAGGCCTACCGGGCGGCCGGCCGGCGGGAATCGCTGGCGAAGGCGAACCTCCGCACCGCGGTGAACCCGGAGGCGATCGAGCGGGCGAAGGGCCAGCTGAAGTCGGCCGGGCAGGCGCGGCAGGCATCGCTGGAGGCGTTCGCCGCCGCTGGTCGCGCGGTCGCGCAGGCCCGGGAGGCGTGGAACACGGGTGCCGGGGAACTGCACGGTCTCGGTCTGGGCGCCGGTACCGCGCACATGGCGGGTGCCCAGTGAGCGAGAACCAGAGGAAGGGACCCGAGGAGAGCGTCCTGCCGGCGGTCGCGGCGGTTCACGTGCTGCTGGCCACTCACCCGGAGCTGGCGCTGCTGCCGATGCAGTGGCTGATCACGCCGGGCGAGGTGACGATCCTGATCGACCGGCAGAGCCCGATGCCGCGGGAAGCGGCGGAGGCACTTGCCACGGCGCTTGGCGTAGAGGTCAGGCCGGGGATCGCGTTCGAGCACGAGGGCGAGTGGCACCTGCCGCTGTACATCGAGGCAGTGCTGGGCGGCGCGCCGCTGTTCGCGTCCGCCCACGTGGCGGTCGACGGGTCGGAGGCGAAGCGGTGAGCCGCCCGTCGAAGGTGCCCCGGCCGACCGAGGACGCTGCCCTCGCGCGGGTCCGTGAGCGCCGGATCCCGTCGCCGGTGATGCTGCTGGAGCACCTCGCCGTGGCGGCCCGCAGGCGGGACCGGCGGGCGGTGCAGCTCATCCGCGCGTTGCTGGACCGCGCCACCGGAGTTGCTGCGCCGGCGTAGTGAACGGCTGTGCCCCGGCCGGTTGGGTCGGCCGGGACCCGGCTCCCACAGGCAGGCCGCGTAGAAGCCGCCCGGTGCCGGCGACCTGTCGAACACCCTGCGCCGCGCCGCCCGCTCACGTGGCTGCCGAGTAGTTCCGCCCGTCCACGCCCTGTGGAGGCTCCTTCATGGATGCGCTCACCCTCGCCGACGTCGAGGCCGCTCTGGCGGCCGGCGCCGACGACTACCTCGCCGACTCGCCACACGCCCGGCGACTCGGCTACCGGATCACCCTCGCCGGTCACACACATACCGGTACCACCACGGTGTACGGCCGACTCGACGACGACCAGGCCGCCGCGTTCCTGGCCCGGCTGCACCAGCCGGCCGGGGCCCTGCCTGCAACCGCCCAGCTGGACCTGACCCCACCCGCATGACCCTGGCCGGACCCCGGCCACCCCACCCCGAAAGGACGATCAGATGTACGAGGACGACGACGGCTTCGACGAGTACCAGGACGACGGCGAGTGGCGGCCCGGCGAGTGCGACCACTGCTCCGGCGGGGACGGGAACGGCGTCACCGCCAACGGCCCCCTCGGCACCCTGTATTGCGCCTGCTTCATCGGGCAGGGCGCCGTCCCCGAGGACTGTGTCTGCGGTCCTGAGGACTGAGCGGGCACGGGAAAGGGGCCCTGGCCGTTTGCCCCGGCCAGGGCCCCGCCTCACCGACGTTCCGCTCAGCTCGTGTAGAAGTCGGCCGATGCGGGCTGCACCGGCCACTTCGCCTCGCCGCGGCGGGTCATCGGGTAGCGGATCGAGAAGACCTCAGCGCTGAACCGGATGTCGTTGACTTCGACGACGAGCTGTCGCCCGTCGACCTTGACGGTCGAGGTCCGGATGACCCGCAGCAGCGGGACACCAGGCGGCATCAGCAGCGCCGCCGTTTCGACCGGACTGGGGGTGATCGCGGTGATCTCCTCCTCCCAGCTGATGGGCTGCCGTGCCCACTCCTCGATGCGGTCGTAGATCCCGCCGAGGCCGGAGTTCCCGGCGATGACGGGGACGGCCGCGACGGCGTCGGGGTGCAGGTAGCTGTCGGTCAGCTGACGGTAGGCCGGCACGTCGGGGTCGCCGTTGATCCGCTTGCGGGCCACGACGGGGGTTCCCGGCTCGACGCCGAGGTAACCCGCGATGTCGGCCGGCACCGGTTCTTCACCGACCTCGGTCCGGGTGCCCTCGACGAGACGCCAATGCTGAACGTTGGCGCCGGAGTAGTAGCCGAGGTTGTCACGCTCCATGGCCCTGGCACGGACCATGCGGGTGGCGGGCTTCTCGCGCACGAAGGTTCCGGCGCGGCCGCCCTTGTACTCGACCAGGCCCTCGTTCTTCAGGATCGTGAGCGCCGTACGAGCCGTCTGCCGGTTGACGCCGTGCTCCTCGACGAGGGCTTCCATGGTCGGAAGTCGGTCGCCGGGCTGGAGTTCGCCGCTGTGGATGCGTTCACGCAGGCCAGCTGCGATCTCCTCTGCGGTTCGTGGCATTGGGGCTCCTCTCAGTTGGTCCCCAGCGGGGTGACTCAAGCTTACGTGCTAGCACGTTCCCCTTGACGGGGGCCGCCACCCTGAGCCACCATCAGATTACCGATTAGGTGCTAGCACCTAAATCTTTCGGGGTGGCCTCGCCATCCCAGAATCCGCCCGCCTCCTCTGCGGCCGGAACCCTCAACCATTCATCCCAGAAGGGCTTATCCGCCATGCCCAGCATCAACGGATCCGAGAAGCGGGGTGAGCCCGCCGCCCCCTGCCGGAGCCTCGACCTCCACGTCTTCTTCCCGGAGACGGACGGCTCCAACTACCGCCGCCCCACCGACAGCGAGCGCGTCGCCCTCCAGGTGTGCGACACCTGCCCGCTCGCCCGGCGCGCCGCCTGCCTCGACCAGGCCCTCGGCTTCCCGCTCAGCGAGCAGTACGGCGTCATCGGCGGGGCCACCGCGATCCAGCGCAAGACCATCATCCGCGGCCGGCAGGCCGCCGAAATCATCGGAGTCGCCGCGTGAACACCTACCACGACCTCCGCTACCCGGCGGCCCACACCCACTCGGTCGAGGGCCGGATCCGGATCCTCCTGGAGATGGCCTCCTCCAGCCTGCGTGCCCTGGACAACCCGCGGACCGAACCGGCGCTGCGTCGGCAGACGCAGGAGTGGGTCGAGGACTGCGCCGACCGCCTGGCCTACCTGTTCGGCTACGACCCGAGGGACGGTGCCCGATGAACGCGAACCCGCTGCTCGACCAGGCGCTCGCCAATGTCCGCGCCCGGCTGGCCGTCGGCTGGCCGCTGCTGGTCCTGGCCCTCGCGCTCTACGCCCCCGCCGATGGCCTGACGCGGATCGTCCTGCTCGCGGTCGGCGCCGTCCTGGCGACCGCCCGGGTGCCGGCCGCGGCCCCGGTCGGAGAGTCCGGGAAGACGTTCTCCTCGCCGAAGACCCGTCCCTCGGTCCCGACGCAGCGCCAGGGCGGTGACGACCAGTGAGCGACATGTCGAGCTGGCGGGCCCAGCGCGCGGAGGAGGATCGCAAGGACCGCGGGGCCGCGCGGGCCGAGGCCCGGGCTGACGAGCAGCTCCGGCGGGAGGAAGCCCGGCGGGACCTCGCGGCCCGGCAGCGCCGGGACGCCGTCGAGCGCAAGGCCCGCGAGGACGCGGCCGCCAAGCGCCGCCAGGAGCGCGCCGCGAGGGCGGCGAAGGCGACCGGCTGGGTGACCGCCGACCCGGCCCGCGCGTTCGTGCGCCTGGTCCAGTTCTGCTCGGTCGTCCCCGCGCTGATCTCCCAGGTCGCCGCGCTCGACCACGCCGAGGTCTCGGTCCTGCTCGCGGTACTGCTCGCTGCGATGCTGGAGGGCACCGCCTGGGCGCTGGTCGCGATGGGCGCGAACGCCGAGCACGGCTCCCGCTCCACCCGTACCTGCCGGGCCGGGGCCTGGGCCGCCGGCGGGATCGCCGCTGCCATCAACTTCGCCCACGGCTGGCAGTCCTACCCCACGCAGCACTGGGTCGCCGCCGTCCTGGCCCTCTCCAGCCTGGTGGCGGTCTGGCTGACGGACCTGCAGACCCACGGCGGACGCCGGCCGACCCGGGCCGAGCGCCAGGCCGAGGCCGAGCGCGAACGCGCCGAGGAGGAGGCCGCCTGGGCCGAGCGCGGCGCCCGGGCTGCCCACGCGGCCGCCCGTGCCGAGCACGAGCCGAAGGTGCGCGAGCTCGCCGACCGGCTGCTGTCCGCGACCCCGTACGGCGCGCTGTCCGAGGACGACGCCTGGCGCACCGCCTGGGAGTACGTCCACGGCCTCACCGTTCCGGGCCTGACCGCCGACCTCCTCGCGGGCCGCATCGGCGCCCGGGCCCGGGTCGCGGAGCTGTCCACCCTCCCGGCGCCGGCCGACCTGTGGCCCGGCCTGCCCGACGACCCCCACCCGACTCTGACCCTGCCGATCACCGTCGGCCCTTCCCCGGCCCCCGCCGACAGCATCTACCTCGACGCCGTTCCCGGCCCCCTCGCGGACGCCTGGACGACCACCGCTCAGACACCCGAATCCCTTGGGGGAAAAGGGCTCCAGGCCCCCGAAGAGGGCTCGGAAACCGGCCCGGCGAAGCCGCAGTCGGACCGCTCCGGGAACGGCCCGCAGAAGCCCGGCAGGCCCCTCGATCCGGCGGACCTGGAAAAGGTCCGGGAGCTGGCCGAGCTGTTCGCCTCGGCGAACCGCCGGATGTCGACCTCGGACGTGAAGAAGATCCTCGGCGGCGGCCGCACCGAGTACCTCGTGCGCCTGCGCCAAGCCGTCGAAGCCGAACGCGACGCTGACGGGTCGCCGAAGGCCTGACCGCCCCTCGGGTGCGAGCCCTGCGATCTCTCGCACTCCTCGCCCCCGCACAGCTCGTACATCCCGCACGACCTGGAGGCCTCCGTGCCGATCGTCTCCTGCCCCCGCTTCCGCTGTGCCACCTGCCAGGACTGGGGAACCGTCGTCCCCCGCGACGGCGGCCGGCCCCTTCCCTGCCCCGAGCCCGACTGCCCGATCCGCGCCACCCCCTCCCCCCGCACCATCACGACCCGCTGACCGAGGAGCCCCCGTCATGACGTACGCCATCACCGCCGCCGCCCAGACCACCGTCCCGGTCACCTGGACCACCCAGGCCGGCACCACCGCGACCGCCCACATGCCGACCCTGCTGCACGCCTCCTACGCCCAGGCCGCCGCCGGCCACACCCAGGCGGTCGTCCAGATCGCCGACGCTCCGCAGCAGGTGACCCCGGCGGTCACCCAGACCGGCAGCCCCGGCGGCGGCGCCATCGCGGGCCTTTCCGGCGCGACCCTGCTCGGCCTGGGGATCGTCGTCTGGTTCGCCGCGAAGTGGAAGACCCACGCCCGGGAGGTCAAGCGCGCCTTCGTCGCCGGCGCCGCGGCCATCGTCCTCATCGGCTCCTGGGGCCTGTTCGGCACCCTCACCCAGACCGTGAAGAGCACCGGCGACAACGTCGGCAACTCCGTCTCCACCACGATCGGCCAGCAGACCAGCGCCCGCTGACACCGCCCGGCTGACGGCTGACCGCGTCGCCCCGGCCCCCACACACCCACCCCGGGCCGGGACGGCAAGGAGAGCCGCCAGAAGGCGCTCGACCACCGAGAGGAGAATCCCGATGGGCCTGCGAGACCTGATCAGCCGCGGCGCCGCCGGAGCGGCCGCCCGGATCGACGACCGGATGCTGGGCGAGCGCGCGATGCGGGCGGTGCGCCGCGAGCACGACGAGTGGGCGCGCACCGTGCAGCCCGGCGTCCCCTACTACAGCGTGTTGCCGACCCTGGGCATGGACCTGGTCCTGGCCGGCCACATCCAGCGCCCGATCCACCACGTCGTCACCTTCGACCGCCGCTCGTCCTGGGGCCCGATGACCGGGCAGTGGAGCGCCGCCGACAGCAACACCACCAGCTGGGGACTGTGGCGCGAGTGCGGACCGCTGACCACCGACCGGCAGTGGACCCAGCGCGACCAGGACGCCGCCGACGCCCAGCTCGACGCGAAGCTCGGCCCCTGGATGCAGCAGGAGGCCGACCGCCGGATCTACGGCTCGGCCCAGTACCAGGCCCTCACCGACCGGATCGAGCGCCAATACCCGGCCACCGTCGCCGCCCTCGCGGCCTGACCGGCCGAACCCCCGCGCCCCGTCCACCCGACCACCGGCACCGCCACCCCCGAGGCCAGGAGGCCCCCGTGAGCAACGAAATCTCCATCCGCGACATCACCATCGACCCGCACGGACGGCCCGTCCACTGCGGCGAGGACATGGAGGACGACTACGACATGTGGCGCTGCTGGCACTGCAACCGCTACATCGGGCAGGGCCCGGTGCGCGCCCTGCGGGCCTACCAGGGCATCGAACTGAGCCGCTGACCGGCCACCGGCCGCGAGGGGTGCGGCACACCGCACACGCCGCACCCCTCGCACTCATCGCACGCATGAGACAGGAGACCTTGAGGTGACCGCCACCGTCCCGGCCGGTATCCCGGCCCAGCCCCAGCAGCACCACGCCGTCGACCTGACCAAGGGCCCCGCCGACGCCGTCTGCGACCAGGCGGTGCCCGGCGACGACGCCCAGCCCGCCGGGAAGCAGGACCGGGGGCTGGGGAGCCGCTTGAAGGACAAGCTGTCCGAGCGGCTGCCCGACGACGGCGCGCTGAGCGCCCACCTGGCCCGCGCGCGGGCGAACACCGCCGCGTGGCTGCGCACCGACGACCTGTCCGAGACCGACATGGCGGCCGCGGTCGTGGAGGACCGCCGCCGCCAGCACACCGCCCGCGACACCCAGCTGCGCCAGGAGATGGCCCGGGTGTCCAGCCGCATCATCACCGCCAAGCGAGGCGAGACGATGCGCGACGACAACGACCCGCGCCGCGACGGCCCCGAAGTCGCGCGGCTGCGCGGCGAGCGCGAGCTGCTGGAGACCCAGATCGCCGAACACCGGGAGATGGCCGCGCTCCTGGGCGACGCGCCGACCCCGGGCGAGATGTCCCGGGCCCGCTGGAGCAAGCGGGCGGGCCGGGCCGCGACGCTGCTGGGCGGCGTCATCGGCGGCGGGGTCATCCTGCCGGTGCAGGACCCGAGGCTGCTGCTCGTCTCCGTCCCGGCCGGCCTGGTCGCACTGTGGCGGGCCGGGAGCATCAGCCCCGGCACGGAGGCGCCCCGGCCCGGGCAGGCCGTGGCGCTCGGGCAGGTCCCCGCACGGCCGAACACCACGGCGCCCCCGGCGGACGCCGCCTGGCCCAGCCCCGCAACCGCGGTGGCGGGAGCGGACTCCGCCGGGCCGGGGCCGGTACCGGCCGGGGTCATCCCCGCCGACCCGGCGGTGCCGCCGACCGGGACCTTCCCCATCGCCCAGGTCTCGACCCCGCAGTGGGCCGGGGAGTGCATCCGCCGGGCCCTGGTGAAGGAGGGCGTGCCGGTCGCGGAGATCACCGACGTCCAGCAGCAGCCGTGGGGCTGGACCTGCAAGGTCCGCATCTCCGAGGGCACCCCGGCCGCGATCATCAAGGCCGCCCCGGACCTGGAGACCCTCATGGACCTGGAGACCGGGCGCTGCATCCCGACCCCGACCAAGCGACGTGCGGTGGTCGACCTCAAGGTCGCGCACACCGACCCGTTCGCGTTCGTGCCCGGCCCGCCGCGCCGGGCCCCGAAGTCGATGTCCATCAAGGACCGGGCCCTGCTCGGCTACGCGATGGACGCCCGCCCGCTGGAGATGAGCCTCTACGGGGTCCAGGGCGGCATCATCGCAGGGTCCGGCGGCGGGAAGTCCGCGAACATCCGCACCTTCGCCGAGTACCTCACCGCGTGCCGGGACACCGTGGTCGTCGCCCTCGACCCCTCCGGCGTCGGGCTCGGCCCGCTGGAGGAGGCCGCGGCGCTCACCCTCACCAGCAAGGAGGAGATCGAGTGCTTCCTCGCCGGGATGCACCAGGTCTCCCTCAAGCGCCCCGGGCTCCTCGGCAAGCTGAAGATGGGCACCGACTGGCAGCCCTCCGAGCGCTGGCCCGCCCTGGTCGCGATCGGTGACGAGTGGCCCCAGAACACCGACGCCGCGAAGGAGTCCGGCGTCGGGATCCAGCTCACCGGGCGCAAGGTCTGCGTCCAGCTCCTGATCGCCTCCCAGTTCGCGACCACCGACTACATCGGCTCCGCGATCATCTCCAACCTGAGCCTCCAGGTGCTCGGCCCCTGCCGCCAGAACGACGTCACCGCCACCTTCGGCGGCGGAGCCATCGACGACGGATGGCTCCCCCACCGCCTGGTCCCCAAGCAGGCCGACGAACTCAACGACGTCGGCAAGTTCTACCTCCGCGGCGGCGGCTACAACGAGCCGATCATCTGGCGCGGCAACTGGTACGACGACGCCACCTGCATCGACCTCGCCGCCGAGCGCGCCGCCGCCGGCGTCACCCAGCTCGACGAGGAATCGTTGCGGATGGGCGGCAAGGAGTTCGCCGGACTGTTCGAACGGTACGCCGCCGCCCGGGACCGCGCCCGCCAGGTCGCCGCCGACACGATCCTGTCCGACACCATCACCGTGCTGCGCCGCGAGGGCCTGGACCGGGCCCGTACCGAGCGCATCACCGACCTCCTCGCCGAGGTCATGCCCGCCGTCTACCAGGGCGTCAGCGCCGACGAGATCGGCCGCCGCCTGCGGGCCGCTGGTGCGGGTGGCGCCGTCAAGATTGGCGCGGTCGATGGCCGGACCAACGCCAACGGCTACCGCCTCGACGACCTGGTCGAAGCCCACGACGCGGCCAACTAGCGCCCGGTATGCCCCGGTTCGGCACCCGGACAGCTGACAGTCGATGCCTGGAATCACCCGGAATGCCCCCCGGTCGGCGGGGCTGCCCACGCGGTCCCCCGACCGGGTTGACCACCTCAGCGACTGCCACCCAAACCAGGGCAAACCACCCCGCCGACCGGGGATCGACCGCCCCGCAAACCGGAACAAAGGAGACACCCGATGAGCCCGACCATCACCACGGTCCCGCACGAGATCCACTCCACCACCGGTCCCTACACCGTCCAGGCCGAGCAGCTCCCGTGCGGCCTCTACGTCTACGAGATTCCCGCCGACGTCGACCGCGGCGAGCGCTGCCGCTGGCGGATCGGCCACCACTCCGGCCGCTACATCGCCTCCACCCGGGAGCGTGCCGCCGCCCTCCAGCTCGCGGCCGACATCGCGGACTGGGCGAACTGGACCCTCGGCGCCGACATCCTGCGCGCCCACAACATCGGCCCCGGCCGAGACCAGGCCAGGATCGACGACTTCCTCGCCCGGATCAGCCAGGCCGGAGGCCACCTCGGTACCTGCTCCGACTACGGCCCGTACGGCTGCTGAGCCGATGGGCCCCTGCATCCCGATGACCGCGCACGTCGGTGCAGAGAAGTGCCTCGACCGCGAGTGCGACGACTACTACGACGCGGACGGCGAGCCCCTCGACATCGACGTCTGCCCCCACCTCGACACCGAGCAGCTGTGCGAGACCCACTCCACCACCGACGGTAACCGCGTCGTCCACCGCGAACCCTGGCCTTGCCGGTCCGCCGACAACTCCGAGGAGACCGACCGATGAGCCTGACCGCCGCGCTCGCCGCCTGGGAGCGGACCTCGGCCCATGCCGCCGGCAGCCACGGCCGCCTCACCCACGAGATCAAGATCCGCGAACTCGACACCGGCACCACCCTCACCCTGCTGATCACCCCCGGCCAAGCCGCCGACCTCATCCAGCGCCTCAACACCGCCAAGGAGACCACCCGATGAGCACCTTCGCCGCCCTGATCCAGCGGTACGCCGACGACGTCGCCTACCTCGCCGCCGGCCTCACCGGAACCCCGGAGCCGGCCGCGAGCCTCACCCCGGAGCAGTTCGCCCAGCTGGTCCAGGACGCCGCCGACGAACTGGAGGCCCACGCCGGTCTCGGCCTGTACCCGGACTCCGACGACCTCGACGAGGCCGCCGCCCGCCTGCGCGCCGCCCTCGCCTCCGGCCCCGCTGCGCAGCGCGACCTCCTCGACCAGGCCGCCCGGCTCCTGGAGGCCGCCGAGTTCGCCGCCAATGAGATCCGCCTCGCCAGCTGACCCGCTGTCCCCGGGCTGTGCGAGACACCGCATGAGTCGCACATCTCGTACAGCCCGCACCCATCGCACTCACTCTGACCAGCCGAAAGGAAACCCCGATGGGCCTCCTCGACAAGCTCACCGCCACCGACCAGCTCGACGACCGGACCGAGGCGCAGGGCGCGGCCCGGTGCGACGCCAACCTCGCCCGCCTGCGCCAGGCCGACCCGGACGCGGGCCGGATCTTCCCCGCCCAGACCCCCTTCACCGACGCCCACCGCAACCCCGCCCTCCAGGCCCAGCTCGCCGAGCAGGTTCGCCGGTACGCCACCGCCAAGCACGCCACCGGCTGCATGGACCTGTACGACGCGCTCTTCGCCGGACCGGGGGCCTGACATGACCGGGCAGCCCCGGTACTACCGCGCCCTGGTCAACATCCTCATCGCCGCCGGCGAGATGGCGACCTACTACGGCGACGCCGGCACCACCCCCTCCGAAGCCCTCCGCTCGGCCACCCTCCTCGCGCTGGCCGAGCATCCCGGCAAGACCGTCGCGGGCCACCGGATCTGGCCGTCCAGCGACTGACCCACCACCCCGCGAACCCCCTGACGACCAGGAAGGAGGAGCCGAGATGCCCACGACCGAGACCACCGCCGACCTCGACCTCGCCGAACTCCTCGGCCCCCTCCTGGTCGCCGAGGTCGAGGCCTACCTCGACACCGCCGCCCGCCAGCACCCCCCGAGCCCGGCCCGCCCCGCGCAGACCGCCGCCCTGCCGGGCCCGGCCTGGTACCGCATCGCCCAGCACCTCCAGGCCGACCCGCCCCCGACCCCCCGGGCGGCCGCAGCCCCGACCGGGCCCTGGTGGGGCGGCTACCCCACCCCCGCACCCACCCTCGCCGACCGCGTGCTGCGCCGGCGCCCGACCGTCCCCGTCACCACCCGGCAGCACCTCCAGCTGATGGACCGCTACATCGCCGCCCACGGCTGGACCCAGGGCCAGCTCTGGGACCAGACCGGCGCGGTCTGCGTCCTCGGCGCCCACATCCGCGTCCTCGCCGCCGGCTACGGCACCCCCACCACCGCCTGGCAAGCCCGCCTCGCCATTGGCAACGCCCTCGGTCGGCTCGGCCATCCCGTGCCGGTCGACAGCTGGAACGACCGAGCCACCACCACCCACCACGATGTCCACGCTCTGCTGCGCGCCGCCGCGGCCCGTAGCTGACAGAGGCCATGTGGGGGTGCAAGTGAGGAAGGCGCCGACCCGCGAGTTCTCGATCCACCCGGCGATGCCGTTGTACTGCTGTTGCGCGCCAGCGGAGGCGATGCCCATCTTCAGGAAGCCGGTCTATTCGACGATCGGTACACATCGTCAGCGCCTAGATATCCGAACACCTAGGCGCGGACCGCGTCGGCCTCCCAACAGGCAGTTCGCAACGACCACGGCACCGGCCCGGAGCGGGTATGACTAGCCTGTTCGGCCAGCTGCCAGCAGGTCGTCCTCTCGATGCTGGACAGCAGGGCGAGCACGAAGGCACGGGCTGTCGCCCGCGGCCTCGCCCGACGGAACCGGCCTGCGATCCAAGCCATGGCCTAGCCGAACATCGCGTGCCAGCGGCTACGTCAATGCTGCGTCCCGCAGCCGCCGCGTGATCGCCATGAGTCCACAAAACCCTTAATGATCACGCAGCGGCCATTGCCCCCACCCAGCTTCAATACAAGATCATGAGACCATTCTGGAGTGCTGGAGCGATAGATGATTTGACATCAGAAATTTTCCGGTTCATCTGACGACCCACCAGTCAAGGCGCTTGCATGTCAGGACTGCCGGGCCGACCAGCCTCGATGCCCTTCATTGCCAGGAGATCCGTTACGAGATCGTCACCCGGAATGGTCAAGACCGCCCATCTGCAAGTGAGAGATTGTCATTCGGCTTTTTAAGCCTTTTTAAATCAATGGGAATCTCTTGAGAGAGTCTTGATGTCACGATGGTCTCTGGCCTCGTCCGCGTTCGGCGGCGGGGCCTTCTCCATGCGTCGGGTGCGCCCTGTGGCGGCGCTCCTGACGCTCGGCCTGCTGGTGCAGGCCGGGGTAGCGGTGGACGCGCTCACGGCCGCCCCTGCGGTCGCCGCGCCCGCATCGCCGCCCGTCCCCCCGGCTTCTCCGGTTGACGAAGCGGCCGATGAGGCGTCAGCACTGCTGTCTGCCCGGCTACACAAGCGTCGTGTCGAGGTCACCGGCGCACGAACGGAGTTCACCACGCTGTGGGCGAACCCCGATGGCACCCTGACCTCCGACCGGTCCACCGGACCGATCCGGATGAAGGTCGGCGACGCCTGGGTGCCCGTCGACACCACGCTGGTGCAGACGCCGGACGGCAAGGTCGCGCCGAAGGCGCACCCGGGCGGGGTCGTCTTCGAGGGCGGCGACGCCGGGGTGACGGTGGGCGACAGCCTGCCGGGTGCCGTACCGAGCACTGCTCCCACGACCGCTCCCACGACGACTCCCAGTGCGGCGCCGACGGCACCCGCCGCCACGCCGTCAGCGAGCAGCTCCGCCTCGGCGGCTGCCTCGCCGTCGGCTGCTCCGTCGCCGTCGGCTGCTTCCTCGGCCTCCGCCCCGGCGTCCCCGTCGGCGTCCCCGTCGGCATCCGCCTCGGGTTCGTCCGCGGCCGAGCCGTCCCGGGCCTCCCGCAACGGCGCCCGCGCCGCCGCGGCCCCGGCCGCCGAGCCGAAGCCGGCCGACCAGCAGCCCACGGCCCCCAAGCAGGCCGACGCCAAGCCCGCCGAGCGCGAGCTGGTCAAGATCGGCTCCGGTGAGCAGCAGGTCAAGTTCGGCTGGCTGGGCAAGCTGCCCAAGCCCAAGCTGGACGGCAACAAGGCCACCTACGTCGACGCCCGCCCCGGTGTCGACCTGGTCCTGGAGGCCACCCGGACCGGCTTCGAGCAGTTCCTGATCGTCAAGGACCGTGCCGCCGTCGCCCAGACCGGCACCGTGACGATCCCGCTCGACACCACCGGCCTCACCGTCGCCCCACAGCAGGACGGTTCGATCCAGCTGCTCGACAAGGCCGACGGCAGGACCGTCGTCCGGATCCCGGCCCCCGTGATGTGGGACGCCGCCGTCGACCAGGCCTCGCAGGAGCACCTGAACCGCGGCGCGGTGACGATGCAGCTGCGCGGCCAGGGCGCCGACACCGAGCTGGTGTTCACCCCGGACGCGGCCTTCCTCGCGGACAGGAAGACCCAGTTCCCGGTCACCATCGACCCGGTGGTGGACGTCGGCACGCTCTTCGACACCTACGTCCAGACCAACGAGAACATCGACGCCTCCGCGTCGACGGACCTCAAGCTGGGCAGCTACGACGGCAAGGTCGTGGCCCGGTCGTTCCTGACCATCCCGGGCGGCCCGTTCAACGGCAAGCAGATCCTGAACGCCACGCTCCACCTCGCCAACTACCACTCCGCCTCCTGCACCCCGAAGCAGTGGGAGGTCTGGAACGCGGGCGGCGCCGCCTGGTGGACCCGCTGGGGCAACCAGCCCGCGCTGGAGCGCAAGTGGGCCACCTCGAACGACACTTGGGACGTGGCGGGCGACGGTGACAGCCACGACTGCTACGCCCCGGACGGCTCGTTCTGGGCCAACGCCGACGTCACCGAGATGATCCGGAACTTCGCCGGGTACGGCTACAACGACTACGCCTTCGCCCTGAAGGCCGCCGACGAGTCCAGCAGCCTGTCCTGGAAGCGGTTCAGCTCCGCCGAGGGCTACTGGCCGCCGTTCATCTCGATCACCTACAACACCGTCCCGGCCACCCCGGCGACCGTCGAGGTGCTCCCCTCCCAGCAGGGCAACCCGCGCTACACCTCGGACGCCAACCCGCGGTTCCAGGTGCAGGCAGCCGACCCCGACGGTGACCCGCTCAAGGTCTACCTGGACCTGTGGCGCGGCGGCACCTTCCTCGGCACCGTCGTCCGGGACACCCCGAACGGCGCGATCGCGACCGTCCGCCCCTCCGACTACGGCATCGCCAAGCTCGACGAGGGCGTGCAGTACTCGATCTGGGCCATGCTCGACGACGGCAAGTCCCGGTCCGGATGGGTCGGCACCAACGTCATCGCCGACACCGTCAAGCCCGGTACGCCGTTCGTCAGTTCGGCCGACTACCCGGCGGACGGCCTGTGGCACGGCACCGCCAACCAGGCGGGCTCGTTCACCTTCTCGCCCGCCCCGGGCACCGACGACACCGCGGCCTACGTCTACACCCTGGACGGCGGCACCCCGGTGACGGTCGCCGCGACCGGCGCCCTGACCACGTCGATCACGCCGACCACCGAGGGCCGCCGGGTCCTGTCGGTGCAGTCCAAGGACCGTGCGGGGAACCTGTCCCCGCCCGCGACGTACACCTTCCACGTCGGCCAGGCGGGCATCAGCTCGCCCGTCAACGGCACCCAGAGCGCCAAGCGCGTCAAGCTCTCGGTCGACGCGCAGACCCAGTTCAAGCGGGTGGTCTACCAGTACCGCCGCGGCCCCGGCGCCACGGAGTACACCGTCCCGCGCGCCAACCTCACCAAGGCGGACAACAGCCCGGTCACCGAGGACAAGCCGCGCCTCGCGGACCTCGGCCCGCACGCCAACTGGAACGTGCTGGACACCCTCGGCCAGGTCGGCGGCGTCGTCCAGGTCCGCGCCGTGCTGTTCCCCGAGGACGGCTCCGGCAACGGCTACACCACCGTCTGGAACACCATGACGGTCGACCGCAACGCCGACGGCGCCGCGAGCACAGGCATCGGCCCCGGCTCGGTCAATCTGCTCACCGGTGACTACTCCACCGACGTCACCGACGCCGACGAGTTCGGCATGTCGGTCAAGCGCACCACCTCCTCGCGCGACCTCGCCCGCGGCTGGCAGCCCCAGGGCGAGCGGCTCACCGTCAACCAGCACCAGATCGGCACCGACACCGCGGGCTTCACCCCCGGTCAGGCCGACATCTCGCGCTCCACCGCCCGCGGCCACGACAGCTCCACCGATTCGCTACTGGTCACGCCGAAGGGTGGCGACTCCTACGTCGCTGTGGGTCCCGAGTACACCTTCGGCTTGGGAATGAAGCCGGGCCGCACCTACCGGATGACCGGCTGGATCTACGTTCCCGGCGCCACCGGCCTGAACCCGGACCTCGAGCGCTACGGCCTGCGGCTGGTCGGTGTCTCCACTGTCCCGTCCGCTCCGAACGGCTACGTCCACGTCTTCTCGCCGAAGGCCTCCTACACGGACGCCTGGCAGCAGCTGACGGTGGACATGGAGGTGCCGAAGGACGCCACACAGGCGTGGTTCCGCATGTACAACGGCTTCTCCGCAGCGGGCAAGGAGGTCTTCTTCGACGACCTGTCCGTGAAGGAGATCGTCGCCCCCTTCGGCCCCCAATGGGCCGGCGGTCCCGACGCTGGACCTGACGCAGATTTCCGCGCGCTGTCGTTCCCGCAGTCCGACCTGGTCGAGATCAAGGGCAACGACGAATCTTCTCTTACCTTCGCCAAGGGCGCGGACGGCAGTTTCTTCCCGGAACCCGGCGCCGAGTCGATGGCGCTGAAGGCAGTGCCAGCGAAGTCGGGTGCGATCGTCCTGTCCACCTCGGGCCAGTGCCTGGAGGCCCCGAGCGGCGCGGCTGGCAACGGCGCACGGCTCCAGCCCGCCCCGTGCACCGGCGCCGCCAACCAGCAGTGGACCCGCGGCGACGACCTCACCCTGCGGCTGCTCGGCTACTGTCTGGACAACCCTGCCGGCTACACCGACAACGGCACCCCGCTCACCCTGTGGGGCTGCAACGGCGGCACCAACCAGCAGTGGGAGGCGCGCACCGATGGCATGGTGACGAACCGCTACTCGGGCAAGTGCCTGGACGCCGACAAGGGCGCCTCGATCTGGGTCTGCTGGGCAGGCCCCAACCAGATCTGGGACCTCCAGACCGCCGGCACCACCTACGAGCTGACCGCGCTCGACGGCTCCAGGACCGTCTTCGCCCGCCAGGCCGGTTCGAACATCTACCAGGTGGTCAGCGAGACCGGCCCGGACGCCGCGTCGACCACCCGCTACCAGTACGACACCACCGACGGCCGCTCACTGGTCAAGCGCGTCCTCCCGGCCGTCGAGCCGGGCGTGGACGACGCGAACGGTTGCACCGTCGACCCGCTGCCGCGCGGCTGCGAGGTGATGGAGTACGACTACGCCAAGGCAACCACCGCCACCGCCGCGACCCCGGGTGACTACCTGGACCGCGTCCGCGGGGTGAAGGTCTGGTCGTGGAACCCCGCCACCTCCAAGCAGGAGCCCGTCGAGGTCGCACACTACGCGTACGACGACAAGGGCCGCCTGTCGCAGGTGTGGGACCCACGCCTGGCCAACCCGCTGAAGACCGCCTATGCCTACGATGAGACTGGCCGGCTGACCCGGATCGGTAGCGCCGGCGAGCTGCCATGGAACTTCGACTACGGCAAGGCCGGTTCTGACCAGGACCCGGGCCGCCTTCTCAAGGTCCGCCGCGCCACGCTCGCACCCGGCAGCAAGGACCAGGTCAGCGGCGAGAACAGCACGAACGTGGTCTACGACGTGCCGATGACACGTGCCGCGGGCGGTCCGTACGACATGTCCGGAGCAGACGTAGCGAAGTGGGCGCAAACCGACGCGCCGACGGACGCCACCGCGGTCTTCGGCCCGGAGGACGTCCCCGCTGTCAACACTGCCACAGCCGCCAAGCCCGGCCCAGACGGCTACAAGCCGGCCACCGTCCACTATCTCAACGCCTCCGGCAACGAGGTCAACACCGCAACCCCGTCCATCACCCCCGGCGGTGACATCGACACCACGGAGTTCGACCGCTACGGCCACGTCGTTCGCACCCTGGAGGCCACCAACCGCTCTATCGCGCTCGGTGCCCACGCCGATGCAGATCGATTCGCTTCAGAGCTCAATCTGCCCACGGACTCCCCGTCCAGAGCCCGCGTCCTCGACACCCGCACGGTCTACACGGCCGACGGGCTTGACGTGACGGAGACGCTCGGCCCGGTCTACCGCGCCTCGCTCGCCGAGGAGGTCAAGGGCCAGACCACCCCGGTCGCCGTGACCTACGAGGCCGAGAAGCTGCCGCAGCTGGGCACCAACGCCAAGGTCCAGGTCGACAACGACTGCTGCGGCCTGACCTGGTCCGGCGGCGCTCACCTGAGCATCCGCGGCACGACGGTGGGCGCCTTCGACACCATGCGGTTCAGCGTCCCCGAGGAGGGCGACTACGTCCTCTCCGGCCAACTCACCAAGAACAGCGACCACGGCGTCATCCAGTGGGCGATCAACGGCCAGGACGTCGGCCAGCGGATCGACACCTACAGCGCCAACCCGGTGGTCGCCCCGTTCACCGTCGGCCAGTCGGTGCACCTGGCACGCGGCGACCACGAGCTCAAGCTCGCCCTGGTCGACACCAACACCGCCAGCGGCGGCGAACGCTTCCACACCGGCATCGACACCGTCACCCTGACGAAGGCGACCGTCAACCCGACCCTCCCGGCCGGCACCTCGGTCGTGGCCCGGGACCACAACACCAACACCTACGATGAAGGGAAGCCCGACGGCCAGGCCTACCACCTGGTCACCACCTCGACCGACGGTGCCCGCATCGACGGCTACGCCGACGACGTCGAGCTGCGCGTGACCAAGCGTGGCTACGACCCTGTGCTCGGCGGTACCTCCGGCTGGACCCTGAAGACGGCCACGTCGGTCACTACCGACGCCCTCGGCGTCAAACTCACGACCACCGTCAAGTACGACGCTCTAGGTCATGCCCTGGAGTCCCGCAAGCCGGGATCCAACGGCGCCGACGCTGGCACCGTCAAGTCCGTCTTCTACACGGCCGGGGCCAACCCAGGTGACGCCCTGTGCGCCAACCGTCCGGAGTGGGCAGGCCTGCCCTGCGTCACGATGCCGGGCGGCGCGGTCACTGGCGCGGACTCGACCCGGATGCCGACGACGCTCCCGGTGAAGCGAGTCACCCGCTACTCGGCGTTCAACGACCCGGAGGAGGTCACCGAGACCAACGCGGGTAAGTCCCGCAAGACCGTCACCACCTACGACGCCGCAGACCGGATCACCTCCACCGAGATCACCTCAGACGAGGGCAAGCCGCTGCCGCAGGTCACCACCGAGTACGACCCGGCGACCGGTGAGAGCGTCAAGACCAGTGCGGGCAGCAAGTCGCTCACCCGCGTGCTCGACGTGCTCGGCCGCCTGATCTCGTACACGGACGCCGACGGTGGCACTACCACCACGGAGTTCGACCGGTACGGCAAGCCGGTGAAGGTGAGCGACCCGACCGGGTCCACCACTTACGGGTACGACCGCGTCAAGGAGCCGCGCGGACTGGTCACCTCCGTCAGCGACAGCGTGGCTGGCGAGTTCACCGCGAAATACGGCCCGGACGGTCAGCTCATCGAGCAGTCCTACCCGGGCGGGATCGTCCGCAGGGACAGCTTCAACGCCGTCGGCGAGGCCACCAGCCGCAGCTACACCCGCAGTTCCGACAACACGGTGATCTGGGCCCAGACCACCGATATATCCACCCAGGGCCAGGTGGCCAAGGACACCAGCTCCACCGCCACCCGCTCGTACCAGTACGACCGGCTCGGCCGGCTGGTGAAGGCCGAGCAGACCACGGTCAACGCCGGCTGTATCACTCGGCAGTACGCCTTCGACGCCCACTCCAACCGCCTCTCCAAGCAGACCTCCCGGAGCGGCGCGGACGGCAAGTGCAGCACCGCCGGGGCCACGGCCGAGAATCACACCTACGACAGCGCCGACCGCCTTACTGACGCCGGCTTCGTGTACGACGCCTTCGGGCGCACGGTCAAGACCGCCACCGGCGCGACCAACACGTACTGGGCGAACGACAAGGTCGCCGCCCAGGAGAAGGGGGACACCAAGCAGGAGTGGGCCGTCGACGCCGCCCACCGCCTGACCGCGTTCACCACCAGCAAGAAGCAGGCCGACGGCAGCTGGGCCAACGCGACGTCGAAGCTCAATCACTACGGCGACGATTCCGACATAGTCCGCTGGACAATCGAAGACACTACCCAGGGCAACCTGACTCGCAACATCTCGGGCCCGGATGCCGGCCTAGCCGCCACCACCAGCAAGACCGGTGACGTCCAGCTCCAGCTGACCAACCTGTTCGGCTCGGTGGTCATCACCACCGACACTGCGCTCAATAAGCCGGTCGTGCTGGACTTCGACGAGTTCGGCATCCCCCAAGACGGCCAGGCGAACGTCCGCTTCGGCTGGCTCGGTGGCAAGGAGCGCTCCGCGGAGGCACAGGACGGCGACATCCTCATGGGTGCCCGCCTCTACAGCCCCACACTCGGCCGCTTCCTCCAAGTGGACCCGGTCCCGGGCGGCAATGCCGGCCCGTACGACTACTGCACCGGCGACCCCGTCAACTGCACCGACCTCGACGGCAACTGGGGCATGCCCAAGTGGCTCAAGAAGACAGTCGAGGTCGTCGCCAAGGTCGCTGAAGTCGCCTCCTACATCCCCGGGCCCATCGGCACTGTCGCGGCCGCCGTCTCCTCAGTCTCCTACGCGGCCACCGGCAACTGGGAGAAGGCCGCAGAGATGGCCGTCACTGCGGTCGCTGCGACCGTCGGTGCCGGTCCCGTCGTCAGGGCTGCGGCGACAGCCGCGAAGTCCACACGGGCCGCGTCCCGGGTGGACCGGGCGGCCTCGGTCTCGCGAAAGATCTTCCGCCGAACGGGCTGCAACTCGTTCGAACCAGAAACGCCGGTCCTGATGGCCGACGGCACGTATCTGCCGATCAGTGAGATCCAGGTCGGCGACTACGTTGCGGCGGCAGATCCGGAAACTGGTGAAACTAAGTCTCAGCCAGTCCTCGCGGTCCACACGAGCTTTGCTCCGAAGCACATCGTCGAAATCGGTACGGACACCGATTCTGATTCGCCGGGAATCCGGGCCACGTCCTACCACCCGGTCTACGTCAATGGTCGCGGATGGGTGAACGCCGAAGACGTTAAGGTCGGCGACCAGCTGCAGGGGCCCAACGGCACGCTCAGCACGGTCGCCTGGATTCACGACGAAGGTGTACTCGACGAGCAGATCGTTTACAACCTGAATGTCGGCAATGCCCACACGTACTTCGTGGCCACCGGGTCCGACGATGTTCTGGTCCACAACACGAGCGACAGCTGTCCAATCGTTCGCGTTCAGCCGACCTCTCGTTCAGGCTTGGCCGGGCCGGGGCCGCATGCCCGCTTCGGTGTGGTGTGGCCCAAGGGCATGTCGCGTTCGTTCGACTCGATCCACGCGAAGATCGACATGATCGGCCGGAAGTACGGTTGCCATGCGTGCGGCTCAAAGACCAAGCTCACCTCGAAGGGAAGGTTCATTCCCGATCACTTTCCCGCAGTCTCCGTGAACAAGCGCGCGGGAGGAAACCTCCCCACCCTCCTACTCCCGCACTGCACGGTATGCTCAAGGAAGCAGGCGGCATTTATGTCGAAAGTGTCCAATGTAATCAGAAAGCGGCAGAAAGGCCGCTGATGAGATCAGGCGATTCAATTGAAGGGAATCAAGTGAAGCTCTTCATCCGAGCTCTCATCGTCGGCGAGATCGACGAGGACCAGGTGCCTCAGATTACGGCTGATGCCCTGGGTGCCTTCAACCACAACCCGTTCATCGTTTTCGCTGACGGCTGGGAAATCGAGATCGGTACGACGGCCGACCTCAAGGGCGATGCCACCTGGCAGCCGGGCATCGAGCGTTCGACTTACTACCTGGATTGCTCCCCCGACGATGAGCAATCCTGGCAGGAGATCCACACGGCGCTGGACAATCTCCGTCAAGGATTCGAAGCGGTCGGAACCCGGCTTGCCTGGCAGCTCGTCGACCAGCTGACCGAGTAGGCAGATACGGCCAAGAAAGGCGGCACTACCCTTTTGGGTGGTGCCGCCTTTCGCTTGCGACCGAAGGGGAGAAGAGCAAGCTCAAGCAACTGGCCGGGGCCCGCAACCAGCTCCAGCGCTACGGTCGACCCCACGACCCCAAGGTCAACCGGCACCAGATCGACGCCAGCACGCCCCGCCGAACCCACTCGGCGGGGCGTAGTTGTATCTGAGGCGCCAGCGCCACGGCACCACGCAGATCAAGGACGCCTTCCCTGTGGCCGGGTCACCGGTCCCGATAGAGGTCTTCGTCCGGCTCCCAGAGCGAGTAGAAGTCCTCCGGTGGATCGTCGAGGACGATTTCGTCGTTGAAGTCTCCCAGCTCCGAGAGCTCGTCCTCGACCTCTAGGCCGCATGCAGAGCAGTCGAAAATGTAGGGCGTGAAGATCACGGTGCCCTCCTGCCCGTCCTCAGGGTGGAGGTCGCCGACGAGCCAGCCGTCCGAGCCACAGGCAGGGCAAGGCCTGGGCAGGCTGTGCTGCATAGCAAGGGTGCCGAGTTGCCGTGTGATCGTCGTGAGGAGGACCTCCCGTTCCATCGGTTCCAAGTGGCCGTATCGCTGCTCGAAGACGGCTCGTGCCCTGGCGAGCTTGCCTTCCAGGCGGATGCGGGTAGCCCGGACTCGCTCCTCGATCAGCTTGTCGTGCAGGGACAGGTAACTGCCCCAATAGGTGTTCGGATCTATCTTCAGTTCGGTGAGCAACGGATCGATCAGCCGAAGGCAGGTGGTGAAGACCGTCTGGACCTCGGCGGACTCATGGACGCCGCTGTGAGCGACGCCGTTGCGCGCGTTCGCAACTGGTTCGAGAGCCTGCTTGCTGACAGGCATCTGATTGCGAAGGATCTTGTGCACTCGGGTATGAGCTTCGACCAGCCCGATGGTCTTCGCCCGGCTCGCGGGGATGGACGTGTGCGCGCCGTGGCCGGTGGCGTGCAGGAGCGAGTCGAAGTCCCGCGCCTCGACGATCAGGGCCGGGTGCAGCGACGAGAGGTAAGCCTTGAGAAGGTGCTCGGCGGCGATCCCGGCATGGTGGACTGCGAAGTCGTATGACTCCGGTCCCTGCGCGAAGGCCGTCAATGCAGCGGCCATCCACCGCTGAGATGAGGTCTGAAGCTGTTCGGAGTGCATGGGCTGGACCCTAAGGCTGTTCGACAGGTGAGGGGCCTGATTTTGTGCCCTCATCCCTGTGGGCACGACCGCTCGGCAAGCTCGCCCCGGAACCAGTGGAGTGGTGCCCGAACTGCGGCGCCCATGCCCTTGTTCGGGGCGTGGTCACCACCGCCGCTCACGACGCCTTTCAAGGGCAAGGTGGCGGTCCAGTACCACACCGCCCGCTTCCGGCTCGTGTCCCAACGCGCCAAGGTGTTGAACGTGCCGCCCCCGGCCTTACGAAGGCCAGGCACGTCCGCCTCGGATACGCCTGTCAATGCTCCCGCTGCACCAGCGGTCCCCATCTGCGCGGTGGGTCATAGTCCGATGCCGCGCATGGGGTTGTCCCTCCAGCGGTCGACCGCGCGCACGTACTCGTGTACCTGAGGGCTCATCGGTGACCAGCGGCCGTGCTCGGCGATGAACGCCACCGGCGTGCCGGCCTTCGCTGCCTCGGTCGGGCCACCGGCCCGCAACCCGTGAGCCGTGAAGGTGTCCGCCCGGGGAAGGCCGGCCGCGCACGCCAGGCAGCGGACCCGCTCGTTCACTGCAGCCCCGCTCATCCGGCCGTCCTGGAGCCGGCCCCAGCGGTTGATCCGGCGCAGAAGGGGGCCATCGACGGAGCCGTGCTCGGCGAGAGCGTCCAGCCAGGCCCGGGTGACGCGTACGGGGTCCGTGTCCGGGTGGGAGCCGCGGGGGATGGTCACCTCGGCGCCCACAGCGTCCTTGTCCGTCTTGGACTTGCGGATGAGGACGACCAGGCCGTCCTCGGTGAACGTCACATCCGCGATGTCCAGGGCTGCGAGTTCGGATCGGCGGGCCATCATCGCGAAGCCGAGCACCAGCAGCACCCGGTCGCGAAGCCCCGTCAGTGTGCTGAGGTCGGTGGCGTCGATCATCGCGCGCAACGGGTCGAGCGTGATCGGTGGCGCCTTGCGCTTCCGCTTGCCGGCCGTGGCCCGGTCTTGGCGGTGCGCCTTAAGTACAGCCAGGGCGGCGCTGGTGTCAGGCAAGCCTGGGTGCCCGCTGTGGCGGTGGACAGTGCGGATCGCGGCGATGCCCTGCTCGATGGTCGAAGGCGCCCGATCGAGGTCGGCGAGATGGCCTACGTACTCGGCCAGCGTCTCGGCGGTCGCGGGCAGCACGGTGCGGCCGACCGAGGAGCACCACCCCACGAAGGCCTCCCATTGGCGCCCGTAAGCGGCGCGGGTGTTCTCGGGTACGGACTGCTCGATGCGGTCACGGGTTGACTCAGAGATCTGGTTGTCCAGGTGAGCCGGGAGGTTCGTGGCGGCCGGGACGAGTTCGCTGGACATGCTTAGCCTCACTGCCCTGACCCTCCATAACCTGACTTATGGAGGGTCAGAACGCTTCCCTAGGAGAACAGATTGGATGGGTCGTTCCGCATTCTGGAGGCGGTCCGCCACGGGTGGTCCAGGCCGGCATCGCCAACCGCGGCGCCCATCAGGAGAGCCCGCTCACCCTCGGCGAGCGAAAGCGCGTCGGCGAGCCTGACCGCGGCGTCCGCGACGGACAGCGCAGTCCGCTCTCCAGGTTCACCAGGTAGCCCGGGGACAGCCGGACCAGGCGGCCGAGCTCGCGCAGGCCCAGCCCGGCACGCTGCCGGGCCGCCCGCAGCACCCTGCCGAGCTCGGGCGGTGGCACCCGGCGCTCTCGCAGGCCCCGCGCCGGCACGTCACCGCCCGACAAGACCATCGCCCCCGAACAGCCGACCGCATGTTTGCCAACCAGCGCCGGGCCAACCGGGCGCCTCCGCGTGGAGCCGGTCCACGCGGAGGCGGTGCGCGATCGTCTCTCTCACTCGTCCTCCGCGACGGCATGGGCCTGGCACAGCTGGTACCGCAGCAGTTCGAGTTCGGCGAGGACGTTGGACAGGGAGGACGCCAGGGTGGTGACCGTCGCCCCCTCGCCGTCGCCGTCCTGGTAGAGCAGGGACTCGCTGAGCGTCACGAGGTCGTCCGGGTGGAGGTAGGTCCTGCCGGCCTCCGTGTCGGCCCGGTGCCGCAGCTGGGTCTCCTCCTCGTGGATCCGCCGGAAGTAGGCGCTGAAGAGGCTGTCGAGGGCGTAGGCCCGCTGGACGGGGGTGAGCTGTTGCCAGGCCCAACGCCCGTACTCGCGGACATCGGTGGACTCCCCGACGTGCCGGGCTGCCTGCCGGGCCTCGTTGAAGGCGGCGTGAAAGGCCAGGCCTTCGTGCTGGATCTCGGGGACGATGCCGTCGAAGGTCTCCCAGGGCCCGGTCATCGGCCGGCCTCCGCGAGCGCGACGCGGACCAGACGCGGGGCCGCTATGCGGGGCGTCTGGACGACGTAGGTGATGCCGCACGGGCCGCGGCGGACGCCCAGGCCCAGGTGCCGGTGCAGCTCGCTGCACTTCGGGCACCTCACGATCGCCTGGAGGTGGCCGGTGGTGGCGAGGCGTCTGGCGCGCACGTGCGGGACAGGGTTGGTCTCGGAGGTGTAGTTCATGGTGCTGCTCCTTGCTGGGTTGGCCGGGCCCGGCCGGATGCCGGACCCTGGAGGGTGCCGGGAGCGGGCTCACTGCGGATGGGCCCGAGCCCGGCAAGTCGTTGGATCAGGCCGCTGCGATGCAGGGGCCTCCGCCGTCGGACCAGGCGACGAACTCCGGCTTCAGCCAGGCACCGCCGTCTGGAGTAGCGGCCGTGACCGTGATGCCGCCCGGCCGGAGCACGTAGATCCACTCGTCCCACAGCGGGTCCGCGGTCACCTCCGTCACGAGGCCCTCGGGCTCACTGCGGTCGCCGTGGCAGTAGCAGCGGAAGCCGCGGTCGCCCCGCGGCGGGCACGGGTTGATCCACCCGCAGTCGGCGGTGGGGTCGGTGCCGATCTGGGACCAGCCGGCGGGGTGTTGATCGATGAGGAAGTCGAGCATCGCGTCGAGGTCGTGCCGGTAGGCGCGGTGGTACAGGTGCAGGAGTTGGGGGATGCGGTCGGCGGGGTGGCCGTCGTTGGTGACGTACCGGCCGTGGAAGCCGGTGTGGGTGGGGCGGGCGATGATCGACGGGTGATTGGGCATGGCTGTGTTCCTTGGGTCTGAGGCAGTTAAGCTGGTGTCGGCTGGTCATGACGCTCGGGCCTGGGGCCGACAGTCACGACCGTGGGGTGGTCGTGGCGTTCGGCCGTCAACGCGGACGACGGGTTGCGAGGGGCAGCAGCCGACGTGAACGGTGATGCCTTGGTCAGCCAGGAAGGGCGTCGGCGGTTCATCCGCTTGGGGCGTTCGTGAGCTTCCTGGGCCGTGTGCCGGGTTCGTCTCGCGCTGTGCCGGGCAACCCGGCACAGCAAAGTGGCTGTTGAGAGGCCTGGGGAAGGTAGGTGTGCCGGGTGTGCCGGGTGACTTGGCATTGCAGCTCTATTTGCGCGCTACTCTCTGGGACCTCTCACGCGCGAAGCTTTTTGAGAAAACCCGGCACACCCGGCACAGCCCGGATCACCTGCAGAAATAGGCCTATCCGTACCCGGCACACACCCGGCACAGTGCCCGGCACACCCGGCTCACGGACTGTCCTCCCGGTCCTGAGCCGTCATGAGCCTGAGACCGACGTACATCGGCACTTGGAGCCCGCCGACGCGCTTCCTGGACCGCCGTAGACCAGGGATGGCCGCCAGCAGATTGCGGCCGAACGTCTCCTTCGTGCCCTTGCGGTCACGGCCGGAGAGGTCGCACCAGTCCTTCCACGCCTCGAACAGCATCTCCGTGGACACCTGCTCGTCCGGCGCGACCACGCACCGTTCCCCGAGGAATGCCTTGATCGGCGAGACGCTGGCAGCCAGCATGGCGACGGCCTCCGCCGACGACTCCGGTTCCAGGAACCTGCCTCGCTCGGCGAGCCGGGCAAGCCCGTCCAAGGCCCAGTTGAGGATGCCGGGCAGTTCCTTCTTCAGGTCGCGATCGAGGGTGGTGTCCTCACGTCCCAGGAACGAGTTGGTCATCGTCAGGATGATCAGACGGGACGCGATGGCCCCAGAGGCGTCCGCGAACGCGGGCAGCTCGTTGCTCAGCAGCATGAAGCGGGCTGGGATGCGGCCAGACCACGGGTCCTTGTGCTTGCGGTCGACGGTGATGGTGTCTTCGCCGCTGATGGCCAGCAGACGTTCGACTACGGTTTCAGCGCCCTGCCGTGGGAGCCGGCCGTCGGCGACGATCGCGAGGGACTTCCCGATGATGTCCGAGAGACCGAAGTTGGTAGTCAGGCTGGACATCGTCGGGCCAGCCATGTTGGCCTTCCCGACCAGATCGGTGATGGTCCGGGCGATCGTGCCCTTCCCGGACCTGGGCGGGCCAATGATCAGCAGGATCTTCTGCAGGTCGGTGCGCCCGGAGATCACGTACCCGAAGAACTCCTGGAGCGCCCCAACGGCGCCCGGATCATCTGGCCACAGTTCGGCGAGGAATCCGAGCCACCTGGCCGGAGCGGGCGCGTTGCGGTCGTAGTCGAAGGGGACGGAGACGCGGTTGAAGTAGGCCGGGGTGAGTTGATGGAGCTGCCGGCTACGGATGTCCAGCAGACCGTTTCGCGCAGCGATGACCTGGACGTGATCGCCTTCGGGCTCGGGAGCCGCGAGCCAGGTCGGGACCTCGATGTCGGACGGCAGGTGGGTGATCGCGGCGATGGCCTCGATGAGGTTGCTCACCTTGCCCCGGGTCGGGGCCCAGGGCATCACCTTGACCTTGCCGTCCTTGTCCGCCCCCTCGAATGTTGCGTGCTCCAGGCGTGGATACAGCTCTGCCCGTACGGCGGCGTCGTCCAGTTCAACCCAGTGCGGACCCGCCCATCGCATCCACGTTCCACGCCAGTTCCGCAGGACCAGGAAGCCGTGGCGTCGCCATTCCGGCTCAAGCTGTCGGGCCACAGCCATCGGGTTCGCGGGGCTGGGCAGCTCCAGCGGGCGCTCGACGGCGTCGGCGTCTTCCGCGTACGGGCCGCCGTACAGGGTGTCGTCCCAGTCCTCGTCCACGGGGCCGGCGGGGGCGGGAACCGACATGAGGCCGCGGACCATGGGGTCGACCGAGGAACTGTCGAAGGAGGTCACGCCGCAGCTCCCTGCACGTCGGCGCGGTCGACCTGCTGGCCGTTGACCATGTGACGGTGCCAGCCCGGCTGGCCGGGGATCGCTACGGGCGGCCAGGCCACCGACGCGGCGGGCTCACGGGCCGGAGCGAACCTCCGCGCCCGGTCCCCCTCCTCGACGCCGGGCACCTTCGCCAAGGACTTGGCCCAGCCAGCGATGAGGCCCCAGTCGGCAGCCTGCTCGGCGGCGAGCTGTGCGTAAACCTCCGCGGCGATCTCGTCCCGCACCCCCTGACCGAGCTCGACATCGGCCTTCGCCTCGCAGATGACCCGCTCCGGCAGCTCTGCGCAGTGCTCCCGCCATGCGGCAGCCGCGCGGATCAGGGCTGCCGCGCGTCGCGGGTCGTCGAGCGGGAGCTGCAACCACTCCTGGGAACCGTAGGTGATCTCGGCGTGCCGTCCGTCGACCTCCAGGGCGGCAAGCTGTCCACGCTCCCATGCCTGCACCGCGGCGCGAACCTTCCGGTCCTCCCGAACGGCGTCCTCCGACCGGCGGGTCAGCTGCGCCTCGTTCTGGATTGTCAGCATGCCTTCCTCCCCGCGACGTCGTCGACGAGAGCGGTGAGTGCCCGGTGGAGACGGAGACCAGCGGCGCGGGTACTGCGCTTGCTGGGCTGTTCGGCGAGAACGTCGCCAGCTGCTGCAAGAAAGGCGTGGAACTTCACCCCGGAGCTCCGGCGGTCGGCATCCAAGGGTTCGTCCTGGTGGCTGGCCGCTTCTGCCCTCGGGCTGCCGGGAATGGTGTGCACGGGGTCTCCGGGCTGTGGGAGTAAGTGGGTAGGGAGGGCGAGGGCGCGCCCCGGCGAATGGCGGGGCAAGCAGCCCCGGGACCTGCTTGGCGGGATGCACCTGGGCTTCGTCATGTCCGTGTTGGGCTTGGTGCCCCCGCAGGCACGTCGGTGAGCACCGGCGTCCGGGCCGGGGTCGTTTCCGGTGCTAGGCGGCGTCGCGGCTACCCGTCGACTGCGGCGCCAGCAGGATTCGCAGTTGGGCGACCTGTGCTGGCGTAAGCAGCGGAGCCTCGTCAACCTTCGCCTTGATGCGCCGCCAGTAGGCGGCCCGGGCGTGATCCCCGCGGGCTTCGGCTTCCTGGGCCTTCATCTCGGCGTACATCACGCCACTGCCCTGCGCCGTCGCCGCATGAAGGCCTCGATATCTCTGAGGCTGTAGCGGACGCGAGCAGCCGGCCCGTCACCGAGCTTCGTGAAGGGCAGCCCGTTTTCGAGCGCCCTCCAGTTGGCCAACGTCTGTGGCGCCACCTTGAGAATCAGGCTCGCCTCGCGAGGCGTTAGCCAGATTTCGAGATCACTAGCATCACTCTGATGCATGAGCACTCCAAGACAAGTAGCAGAATGACTACTTTGGCGAATGAGTTCGCCATTGCATGGAGCATAGATCGGTAGCTTGCAGGATGTCTACCCTGTGGAGGAGAATCCCCATCATGGCTTCCAACGCAGTGATCAGTGGCCCGACCGCAGGCCGGGTAGCGGAGAACGTGGAGCGGATTCGCAAGGCACGCCAGCTGCATCAAAAAGACCTGTCAGCCCGGCTCCGGGAAGTTGGCCGGCCCATGCTCCCTACCGTGGTCAGCAAGATTGAGCGCGGCGAACGGCGCGTGGACGTTGACGACTTGGTTGCACTGGCCCTTGCGCTGAACGTGAGCCCGACGACGCTGCTGCTGCCGCCGACATCGAGCGACACCCCGGTCGCTTTGACCGAGTGCGTCAGTGTCGCCAGCCGCACCGCATGGCAGTGGGCCGAGGGCCAGCGCACCGCGATGGAATTGGAACGGGCCGATGGCGTCGATCTGGCCGGACCTGGAGCGGACCCGGCAATCTCTCAGGACGCATACGAGCGCGAGCAAGAGTTCGCGCGTCAGCAGGCCGCTTACCGGGCTCTCGCCCAGCCGGAAGAGCGGCGAAGGGCCGAGGACCACTCGGCGATCAGAATGATCCGCAACCTTGAGGACGTAGTCACCGACCTGGTGGCACCAGCACCCGACATGGACCGTGCCGGGCTCGCCGCCCTGGGGCGGATGGCACATCGGCGCCACACCCAGCTGGGGATCGAGCTGGACGGGATCGTCGAGAATCTCCCACCTGTCCATCCGGGCGCCCCCGTGCGCGACATGACTTCCGGGAGTTAAACCACGCGCGCTAGAGATCGTCTTCAAAGGTCAGATCCAGAGCAGGATCGAGGCGACGGTGACGGCTGCCTGGTAGGACTCGCGGGTCTTGTCATACCTGGTGGCCAGGCCGCGCCATTGCTTCAACCGGTTGAAGCAGCGTTCGACGACGTTGCGGAGCCGGTGGACACGGCGGTCGAAGCCGGGTGGGCGGCCGCCGCGCGAGCCTCGGTTCAGGCGTCCGAGCGTCTGGTCGACGCGTTCGGGGATGGTGTGGGGGATGCCGCGCCGCCGTAGGTAGGCGCGGATCTTCCGGGAGCTGTAGCCCTAATAGGCATCAAGGCCGGAGCTTCCCGACCTTGGCAGGGACCGGGCGAGACGTCTGATCTGTAAGCCGTGCTTCGAGCGCTTCGACAAGAGCGACGCGTGCGCGGCCCCTGCCACTCGGGGCCGGGCCGCCGTAGCGTGCCGTGGTTCGAGCCGTTCCCAGGGCCACCTCTTGATCAGCCGGAGCCGTGGAACTCTTCACGAGAGCGAGGACCCTGAGATCAGCTGGGGCCACGGACGGCTGATGGGGTGGTGCGCCGGCGAGCGCTTCTATTAGGTCGCCGAGTGGTCCTACCGCGGCTCGACGCCGACGGACACCGGAGCATCGAAAAGAGGCGCGCATGCACGTGACCTGCGGGATCGACTGGGCCGAGGACCATCATGATGTGGCGGTGGTCGACTCTGAGACCCGCCTGCTCGGCAAGCTGCGGATCAGTGACGACGCGGCGGGCTTCCAGGACCTGCTGCGGTTGCTCGCCGAGCACGGCGACACGCCCGACGACCCGATCCCGGTCGCGATCGAGACCTCTCGCGGGCTCCTGGTGGCCTGCCTGCGAGCCTCCGGACGCCGTGTCTTCGCGATCAACCCGATGGCCGTGGCCCGTTACCGCGACCGCCACGCCGTCTCCCGCAAGAAGTCCGACCACCAGGACGCCGTCGTCCTGGCGAACATCCTGCGGACCGACGCCGAGCTCCACCGCTCCCTGCCCAGTGACTCCGACCTGGTCAAGGCGATCGCCGTCCTCGCCAGGGCTCAGCAGGACGCGGTCTGGGACCGCACCCGGGCCCACAACCGCCTGCGCTCGCACCTGCGCGAGTACTACCCGGCGATCCTGGAGGCGTTCACGGGCAAGCGCGAGCGGCTGCTGGCACGGGAGGCCCGCGCGGTCCTGTCGATCGCGCCCACCCAGGCAGAGGCCGCCACACTCACCCGCGGCAAACTCAAGGCCGCCGTCACCAGGGCCGGCCGCCAGCGCCGGATAGACGCCGAGACCGACCGCCTGCTCGAGGTGTTCCACCGGACCTGGCTCCGCCAGCCGGCGCTGGTGGAAACGGCGATGGGCCGCCAGACACTGGCCCTGCTCGCCCAACTCGAAGCGGCCTGCCAGGCCTGCGACGACCTGGCTGCCGCAACCGAGGAACTCTTCCTCCAGCATCCCGACGCGGAGATCATCACGAGCTTCCCGGGCCTGGCCGTACTCACCGGCGCCCGGATACTCGCCGAAATAGGCGACGACCGCACCCGGTTCGACACCGCCCGCGATCTGAAGGCCTACGCCGGAAGCGCCCCCGTGACGAGGGAATCCGGCAAGAGCCGGCGCGTCAGCCACCGACGGATCAAGAACAGCCGCCTGGCCGCGACCGGCAGGCACTGGGCCTTCGCCGCACTCACCGCCTCACCCGGCGCCCACAACCACTACAACCGCCGACGAGAGACCGGCGACCGCTACCACGCGGCCCTCCGCCACCTCTTCAACCGCATGATCGGCCAGCTCCACCACTGCCTCACCAGCCGCCAGAAGTTCGACGAGGAGATCGCGTTCGCCCCACCGAAAACGCCGCCACTCGCCGCAGCCGCTTGACCCGATAACTGCATGGGGTGTCTTGTCGGCGATGAGGTGGTCGGGCCGGGTGCGCGCTCGCCCCGGCCCGACCCTGGGGGCCCGGATCGCTTCCAGCACGGCTTCGAGGCGGGTGCAGTCGTTGGTGTTGCCGCCCGTCAGGACGAAGCCGAGCGGGCGGCCCCGGCCGTCGCAGGCCAGGTGGAGCTTGGTGCTCAGTCCTCCGCGGGAGCGGCCGAGGGCGTGATCACCCGCTTCGTCCCGGTCGGCTGCCCCCTTTTGCCCCCGGTGGCGTGCTGGTGGGCCCGCACGATCGTGGAGTCGACCGACACCAGCCAGTCGATGTCCCCGGCCGCGTCCTTCTCCGCCTGGATCGCCTGGAGCATCCGGGAGAACGTGCCGTCCAGCGCCCACCGGCGGAACCGCGTGTACAGCGTCTGCCAGGAGCCGTAGCGCTCCGGCACGTCCCGCCAGGACGTACCGGTCCGCAGCTTCCACACGATCCCGTTCAACACCAGCCGGTCGTCCGAACGCGGACGACCGGCCACCCCCGAAGCCGGCAGGAACCGCGACAGCACCGCCCACTCGGCATCCGACAACTCATGACGACGCACCATGACCGCCATGATCCCTCAACACTTGATCAGCTTTGAAGACGACTCCTAGGCCAGGCATCCGCGTTAGCCCGACGCCGAACCATCTACCGCCGCCCTTGCCAGGCCCGCGCCAGGTCTACGAGCACACCGGTTCCCATTGCCCCCACCGGGGCCCCGCTTGAACACCCCCATCGAATGCTTCGCCTTTCGCTCCAAAGCCGCTCGCCTGGAAGCGCGAGAGGCTCGCGCCTGCCGTCCTCGGCCGAGTTACCGAACCGGATCACGGACGCCACCTCGGCAAGCCGGATTGATACGAAGCTCGGCCACCTGACCGCGGAAAGGGACCAGGCCGTCCTCGCCGGAGTCCCCAATAAGCCTTCAGCGGGCGCTGCACACGGCCAAAGCCTGCGGAGAGGTAGTCGACCGCACGGGCCAGGCAGGCTCAGCCCTCGGGGTAGTCACCAACCAACTCGCTACGATCGCCCACATCGCCCCGCTTCACAGTTGGCACGATGCCGATCAGGTGTTGGGGACCGCGGCTTGGAGCGGGTGTGCGCCGCCGGCGCTGAGGCTCGGTTGCTGGCCCGACTGCACTCCCGAGACCTCGAAGCACGCTCTCGACCTTCCCCGGCTCCAGCCGCATGGAAAGATCATCCCGTGGCGGAACGATGGCCAGGCGGCCGAAAGGACTCTGGGTGGGGATGATCAAAAAGCTACGGCACACCACGGCGGTATGCGTTCTACTGGCCTGCTCGGCAGGGTGTACGGGCCTGCTGAACGACACGCACAAACCTGAGACCACGGCAGAAACGAGATGCGCTGGCCCTTCCATGTACCCCAGCAGGACTGCCGTTCCGGCGAGCACTCTGCTGGCGCATCCCGAAATGGTTGAGCAGTTCAAGGATACGGTCCGCTCCCATGGATCTGCGGCTGAGCAGTTCGCCACGCGGCACGTCGTCCAATGGCACGCCGCGGCCACCGGAGGGCGTCCGGGCCTCTTTCACGCAGCGATCGTGATAGGCACTGACCTACCGGGTTACAACATCGACTACGGTAACTCCGCCACAGGCGCCGGCAGCCAGATGGACGCCAATAATCAAGGAAAGCTCCAAGCAGAGCTGATCCTCGACGCCTTCGAGAAGTGGTGGGGCGGAAGCGATGAGCGGCAGGACCCTATGTACGCACGGATGGTGCAGGTAGTGGCGGCAGGCGACACGGTCATCCACGATGGCCGACACCTGAACCGCCAACTGTGCCCCGCGCAAGAGCCGGCCGGCCCCTGACAGCGGGAACATCAAGAAGCAAAAGTAACTGGACGTTCACACTGGCCAACCCCCGCTTCAGGGACACCTTTGCGTCGCTGATCATCAACGGGGACGCCGACATCCGGATCAGAACGACCAGCGGTCCGCTGTCGATCATCTCAGCAAACCGGGCGAGCGGCTGCAACCGAGGCGAGCTGATCGCACTAGAGATCGTCTTCAAAGGTCAGATCCAGAGCAGGATCGAGGCGACGGTGACGGCTGCCTGGTAGGACTCGCGGGTCTTGTCATACCTGGTGGCCAGGCCGCGCCATTGCTTCAACCGGTTGAAGCAGCGTTCGACGACGTTGCGGAGCCGGTAGACACGGCGGTCGAATCCGGGTGGGCGGCCCCGGCCGTCGCAGGCCAGGTGGAGCTTGGTGCTCAGTCCTCCGCGGGAGCGGCCGAGGGCGTGATCACCCGCTTCGTCCCGGTCGGCTGCCCCCTTTTGCCCCCGGTGGCGTGCTGGTGGGCCCGCACGATCGTGGAGTCGACCGACACCAGCCAGTCGATGTCCCCGGCCGCGTCCTTCTCCGCCTGGATCGCCTGGAGCATCCGGGAGAACGTGCCGTCCAGCGCCCACCGGCGGAACCGCGTGTACAGCGTCTGCCACGAGCCGTAGCGCTCCGGCACGTCCCGCCAGGACGTACCGGTCCGCAGCTTCCACACGATCCCGTTCAACACCAGCCGGTCGTCCGAACGCGGACGACCGGCCACCCCCGAAGCCGGCAGGAACCGCGACAGCACCGCCCACTCGGCATCCGACAACTCATGACGACGCACCATGACCGCCATGATCCCTCAACACTAGATCAGCTTTGAAGACGACTCCTAGCGCCCCGCACGAACCACAGCCCGTGCGGGGCGCCTTGCTCACGTTGTGTCGTTCAGCGTGGCTTCTTCCACTCGATGTCGATCGTGGAGTCATCGAAGTAACCTGTGCCACTGCCAGGTACGAATCCGGGCTGTCGGCCCCGCCGAGCCTTGTTGATGGTGACGGTCATGATCGCGTCGATGATCGAGCGCTTCTTGTCCAGGTGGTAGCCCTCCCACTGCTGGGCGATCTCCTCAGTGCCAAGCGGCAGCGACGCGAGCACCGAGCCGGATGTCTGGGCAACCATCTCCGCTGTGATCTTCTCCAGCCGCGCCCGGGTGAACGCGGTCGAGTCGAGCATCTGCTTGCGGGTGATCAGATCCTGGCCATAGTCGGCGGCAATGCTGTCGAGCTTGGCTCGCAGGGTATTGGCCAGGGCCGCCAGTTCCTGTCGCGACGGCCCTTCCGCGACGGGTGGCAGCAGCAGTTCGGCAGCGTCCGACCTTGAGAGGCGGTCCACTGCCAGGCCTTCGACGTAGGCGTCCAAGGCGTACGCGTCCCGGACGATGTGCTTGCCCGTCCGGCATCGGTAGGCCGGCCGATGAGTCTTCTCACCCTCTCCCGCCTTCGCCTTGCCGCCGACCCCGGTCGTGGACCCACGAGCGGTCTCGCCACAAACCCCGCACACGTACAAGCCGGAGCCGAGCCAGACTCGGGCGTTCGTGGTCGTGGTGCGTCGCTCGGGCGCCTCCAGGATCGCCTTGCATGCCCGCCACTTATCCTCGGGCACGATGGCTGGCCATCCAGCTTTGCCGATAATTTCGCCGTAGTGGTCGATCAGGCCAGCACTGCGGGGGCGCAAGAGGAGCTTACGAAGCTCGCTGGGCTGCCAGTCGCGGGATTCGGGCTCGCCCTTGCTGCCATCCTCCTGGCGGTACCTGCGGGCCACTGTGCGAACGCCCTGGGCCGCGAGGGTGCTACAGACCGACCGGAGCGACTCGCCAGCGATGATGGCGTCGGTCGCGGCCTCGACGTGCCAGGCCTCACTACCAGGAAGATTCGCAGCCTCGGCGCCACAGGCGCCGCATCGGCGATCGGCATCGAAGCCCTCGACGGCCGAGCACTCCGGGCAGATGAGCGACCGCAGGGTGACCCCGTTGCTCTCATAGCCGAACGGACGTGGACCGCCGCGGAACTCGCCCTGCGCGAGCGTCTCAGCTTTGCTGTCACGCACGCGCTCGGAGATCTCCTCGGACTCGCCTTGCGCATCGACGGCTGCCCTGCGCGCGTCCTTGCGACCCTCAGCCGTCGACAGGTTGAACCGCCCTTGCTTGATCGTCTCTACCTCGATGTTCTTCTGGACGATGAGGTCGAAGAAGTCGAAGGCATCCTTGATCTGCCGATACAGCCGCTTGGGTGACAGTGCGAGCACCGCATCCGCTTCACCCGATCGGAGCATCTGCAGCATCCGCTCGTACTCGGGCCTCGGCTTGCCGGAGTACGCCGAGAGGTCGTTCTCGACAAGAACGGCGACGATGTCCCAGCCGTTGCGCTCGGCTCGCCGGCGGCACTCTTTCTCCTGGCGGTCGACGCCTTCGCGCTTACCTTCCCGGTCGTCGCTGATCCGGCAGTAGATGACGACTCGGCGGCGCGCACCGCCTTCTGCTGCTCGTGTCTGCATGTCAGCAGGGTAGCGCTAAAAGAGTTTTTTGGAAGCCATTGACAGGTCGAAGCCGCTGCCGCTCTTGGGCACCGAGGCCGGGCTGAGCCCGACGGTCAGTTTGCGCTGCGGCCAGGCCTCACCGCTGTTGCAGACCGCGGCGCGGACCCGGTCACGGGCCTCGGTGAGTGCCTTGTCGGGCAGGCCGACCAGGGTGAACGCGGCCACCCCGGGCTCCAGATCGGCCTGGACCTCGACGATCACTCCGTCGACCCCGACCAGGGCGACGGAACAGGTGCGGGCGAAGGCCATCTCAGACCACCCCCCGCAGGTGGTCGACCAGGGCCGCACCCCGCGCCCGGTTGACCACGGCCACCAGGTCGATCCGCACCCCGCCCGGTGGGGCGGGCGGCCACTGCGGATCGGACGGCCCGGGGTCGTACCCGGGCCCGGCGAGTCGGGCGAAGTGCCCCGGCCAGCGTTCGGCCAGCCAGCGTTCCGCCAACCGGCGCAGCCGGGCGGCCTTGGCCCGGTCGATGGCCTCGCTGGGCTGTTGGAAACCCCGCTCGGAGCGGGTCTTCACCTCGCAGACGGCGACGGTGTCGCCGTCGAGGGCGACGATGTCCAGCTCGCCCTCGACGCAGCGCCAGTTGCGGTCCAGGATGCGCAGCCCCGCCTCCGCGAGGTGGCGGGCGGCGACCCGCTCGCCGTAGCGGCCGAGCCCGTTCCTGGTGGTGCGGTCCGGATCGGCCGGGCCGGCCGCCCCGGTTGCGGCCGCGTTCGGTACGGCCTGGTCCTGCACGACGGTGTTCTGCATGGTGACCACCTCCGCCGAGGAGGCTGCACCACCGTGCGCGGCGGGGCCGGGAATTTCCGCTTCCCTGTGGATAACCCGGGCCTGTGGACAACTCTTGTCACCCGCAGGAGTGAGAAGCCCCCGTCAGGCGAAATTCGGCTGGACAACGCGGGACGGAGTCGTCCAACGTCAGTTCCCGAAGCCGGACTCGTCCGAGGGCAGCTCCAGGTCGCTCTTCGCGAGTTCCTCGATGTTCACGTCCTTGAAGGTCAGCACCCGGACCTTGCGGACGAACCGGGCCGGCCGGTACATGTCCCAGACCCACGCATCCGCCATCGACACCTCGAAGAACACCTCGCCCTGGACCGAGTGCACCTGCAGCTCGTAGTCGTTGGTGAGGTAGAACCGTCGCTCGGTCTCGATCACGTACTTGAACAGGCCGACGACGTCCCGGTACTCCCGGTAGAGCTTGAGCTCCATCTCGGTCTCGTACTTCTCGAGATCTTCGGCACTCATCCAGGCGTCCCCTCAACTTGTCACGTCCACCCATTGTGGACCACCGCACCCACGCTCAGAGCCGTACCGGATCCACCGGCGGGCCCTCTGCCAGCAGCCGCCCCAGGAAGTCCGCCAGTCCGACCGGATAGACCGTCTCGGCGGTCCCCCGCAGTTCCTCGACCGTCCACCAGCGCGCCGCGAGCAGCTGGGCGTGCTCGTCCTCGCCCATGCCCGAGTGGTCCAGACCCGTCTCCGTGGTCCGGGCCAGGTGGAACCACTGTTCCTGCTCGTAGCGCTGTCCCCGAAAGGAGAACGACACCGTGCCGTACGCCACCAAGGGCCCCAGGTCCACACCCCGCAAGCCGGTCTCCTCCGCGAGCTCCCGCTCGGCGGCCCCGCGCACGTCCTCCCCCGGCTCCAAGCCGCCCCCGGGCGTGAACCACCACGTCCGGTCGGGCACCGCGGGGTCGGCGCCCAGGAAGAGGAGGATGCGGTCCAGCCCGTCCAGCAGCAGGATCCGCGCCGCCCTGCGACGCTGTGCTGTCATGGCAGCGCTCCACGCTCCTTCCGTTCGCATCGGTGGCGCTACCGATCCTGCCACCCGCCGCGTCCGTCCGGGGCGATGTTCGGCAGAGCGGCCCGACCTGCGACGTCCGCGCTCAGGAGCTGCGCCCCCGGCGGAGTCGGCGCGCCAGGCCCGCCACCCCGCCCAGCGCCGAGGTCACCACGATCAGCGCCGCACCGGCGACGGTGGCGTAGGCGGCCGGCTCGAGCGGCCCGGGGTCGGAGGCCCTCGGGCCCGAGAAGCCGTCGAAGGCGGTGGTCCGGTCCAGCAGGCCGGTCCGGCCGAAGGGCAGCAGGGTGGCCTCGACCCTGGCCTCGACGGCCGTGGCCGGGACGGTCCCGCCGTCGACCTCCAGGTGGGTGCGGGAGTCCAGCGAGCCCACCCGGTTGTCGCCCAGCAGGAACAGCCGCCCCTGCGGCACCGTCACGCTGAACGATTCGCCCTGGCTGCCCTGGGTCGCGAGGTACGGCTCGTCCACCGGCTGCCCGTTGACCGTCAGCCGGTGGTCGGCGGCCGTGGTGGCGACGGTGTCGCCGCCGACCGCCACGATCCGCTTGACCATGAGCTCACCGCCCCAGGCCTGGTCGCGGAAGACCACCACGTCACCCCGGCCGACGGCGCCGCCGCCGACCTTGCGGGCGAGCACGGTGTCACCGATCTGGAGCGTCGGGTGCATCGAGGCGGTGGGGATCTTGTACGGCCGGTAGTCGACCGCGATGAGGGCGAAGCCGCCGATCATCATCAGCAGTCCGAGCGCCAGCGCGACGCCCTGCAGCACGGCGGCGGGCCGGCGGCCGGGCCGGGCGGGCGCGTCCGAGCGGTCGGCCGACTGTTCCACGACACTGCTCATCGACACCGTCCACCTCTGGCCGACCGGAGAACACCACTGGCACGCCGGTGGCTCGGGCGCGAACGCCGACGGGCCGTGGCACGTCCGAGCAGATTACTCGTCGGTACCACGGCCCGCGCAAGGGTCGGGGAGGAGCAGGTGGAGCTCAGCCGTCCTTCCGACGGTCGCTTCGGGCCCGCACCCGACGCACCAGCGGAAGCAGGGCGACGGCCCCCACCGCACCGGCCACGGGAGGCGCGGCCGGCAAGGCCCCCGCCGCCAGGCCCTTCTGGTCGAAGGTGTCCGGCACCGGGAGCGTCGACCAGTGGTTGATCGGCCAGGCCACCGTGAAGGCACGGCCGATCACGTTGTCCACCGGCACGGTCCCGCCGCCCGGCTGGTCCATGTGGAACCGGGAGTCCAGCGAGTCGGCACGGTGGTCGCCCATCACCCAGATCTTGCCCTTCGGCACCTTCACCGGGCCGAACGGCTGAGTCCCGCAGGGGGTGTTGCCCGGGTAGATGTACGGCTCGTTGAGCGCCACGCCGTTGACCAGGACCGGCCCGTCGCCCTTGCACTCGACGGTGTCCCCGCCGACGCCGATGACCCGCTTGATCAGGTCCTTCTCGTTGGCGGAGGGCATCAGCCCGACGAAGCTGAGCACGTCCTGCACCCCGCGGACGAAGGAGTTGCTGCTCTGCTGGGTCGGCTCGTCGTTCAGCCAGCCCCCCGGGTCGTGGAACACCACGACCTCTCCGCGCTCGGGTTCGGCCCCGAACCAGGGAGTCAGCTTGTCCACCAGGACGCGGTCGCCGACCTGCAGCGTGTTCTGCATCGACTCGGACGGAATGGAGAACGCCTGGACGAAGAAGGTCTTGATCACGAGGGCCAGGACCAACGCGATGCCGACCAGGATCGGCAGCTCCTTCAGGAAGGAGCGCTGCTTGCGCGGCTTGGCCGGATCGCCCGAACCCTCTTCCACCGACCCGCTCCCCGACTGCGGCGGCTCACCGGAGCCGGTCGCCCCGGGGGCGTGCCCGTCCGAGCCGTGCTCGTCGCCGGTCTGGGCGGCCGCCTCCTCGGCGGAGGGCGCCGAGGACTCGGCGGACCGGTCCACCCGGCCGCCCGGGCCCTCGGGTTCCCCGGCGCCTGAGCGGGCACCGATCACCAAATCCCCCACAACGTCTCCTCCCTGCTGTGCGGACGCCCGCGCGCCCGCGCTCAGAGTGCCGCACAGCGGGCACCACGCTCGCCACGACCATGAACGCATCAGGATTGCCCACGGCGGACTCCCCTGACACCCCACACGGCCACGACGCACGACCGGGACCACTCCCGGCCGCACCTGCACTTCTCTATCACTCCAAGGCATCCGACTCGCGGTTCCACACGCGTTCTCCGGCCGCTCGACGGCCGGGGAGGCTCACTTCGGAGGCCGCCCCGAACGACGAACGACGAACGGAAGGATGCCCAACACCCCCATAACGAGCGGAGGTTCCACAGGAAGCGGCCCAACAGCCATCGAATCCGGCGCAGTTCCGCCGAGCTGCGGCGCCGCGGAGAGAGCGGAGAGTGAACCCGGTTCATCGAGTTGATGCAGGCGGTCCAGCGGCCAGGTGATCAGGAACGCGCGACCGACCACATCGCCGAGCGGGACGGTGCCCTGCCCCGGATTGCCCATGTGGAAGCGGGAGTCGGCGGAGACGTCACGGTGGTCCCCCATCACCCAGAGCCGTCCCTTCGGCACCTGCACCTTGAACGGCTGCCGGGACGGCGGGTTGCCCGCTGCGAGGTACGGCTCCTCCACCGCCCGGCCGTTGACGCTGAGCCGCCCCAGCGCGTCGCAGCACTCGACGGTGTCCCCGCCGACACCGATCACGCGCTTGATCAGGTCCTGCTCGTTGTCGGAGGGCAGCAGCCCGACGAAGGCCAGCACGTCCTTGGCCGGGCCCAGGACCGGACCGTCCGCGGGCGGCTTGTGGTCGCCCTCCAGCCACCCGCCCGGGTCCTTGAACACCACCACGTCGCCGCGCTGCGGCTCGCTGCCGAACCAGGGGGTCAACTTGTCCACCAGCACCCGGTCCCCGACCTGGATGGTCTGCTCCATCGAGCCCGAAGGGATCACGAACACCTGGATCAGGAAGGTCTTCATCAGCAGCGCCACCACCAGCGCCACCATGATGATCAACGGGAACTCGCGCAGCAGCGACCGCTTGCGCCGACGGGCCGCGCGTCTGGCGCTGCGCCGGCGGTCGGCGCGGCCGCGGACCGGCACGACCGGATCGGCGACCCCGACGGCCCCGCTGGCTCCGACGGAGCTGTCCCCGTCCTCGCCCGGCTCCGGGACGAGGACCGGGCGGTCGGCGCCCCGCCCCCTACCCCTGCTCCCCATGACCGCCCGTCCCCGCGATCGTGGCGAAGGCCGCGGGCCGGTCCAGCCCGGTCAGGCGCGAGAACGGGAAGACCACCCAGTCCGCCCGGCCGATCACCTTGTCCTCGGGGACGAAGCCGCCGCCCGGTTCCCCGAGGTGGTCGCGCGAGTCCCGGGAGGCGCTCCGGTGGTCACCCAGGACGAACAGCTTGCCGCGCGGCACCACGATGTCGAAGGCCACCTCGGACGGCTGGTCGCCCGGGGCCAGATAGGCCGACTCGTCCACCGGTACGCCGTTGACGGTGAGCCGGGCACCCGGTCCGGTGCTGCGCACCCGGTCCCCGGCGACGCCGATCACGCGCTTGACGTAGACGGTGTTCCCCGCCGGGGCCAGCCCGAGGTCCCGGCCGGCCGAGCGCAGGCTGTCCCAGAAACCGGGTGGCGCGGCCGACTCGGGGAGGAAGGAGCCGGTCCCGTCGAAGACCACGACATCGCCGCGCCGGGGGTGGCCGCCGAAGGCGTAGGCGAGCTGGTTGGCGATCAACCGGTCGCCGGGCCGCAGGGTGTCCTCCATCGAACCGGAGGGGACGGTGAACGGACGGGCGACGAAGGCGTTCACCAGGAGCAGGGCCGCCAGGCAGATTCCCACCAACAGCAACAGGTCCCGCGAACGCGACCGCCCGGGCTCCTCGCCCTCCTCCGCGCTCTCGCCCTCCGGGTCGCGATCCGCGTCCGGCGGCGGTCCGGCCTCCCGCCCCGGTCCGGAAACGACCGCGGACCGCGACAGCGAGTCCGCACCGGTGGGTGCGGGACTGCCGTCGCGGTCCGCGGGTGGTTCGTGCGTGCTCATCGGGCGCTGAGCTTACCTTGCGGTGGCTCGGCCCCTCTGGGCGCTCCGGTCCCCCGGCGTGGCCGGGGGGCGGTGGATCAGCGGTCGCGCTTCTCCTTGATCTTCGCGGCCTTGCCGCGGAGGTCACGCAGGTAGTACAGCTTGGCGCGGCGAACCGCACCGCGGGTCACGACCTCGATCTTCTCGACGACCGGGGTGTGCACCGGGAAGGTGCGCTCCACGCCGACGTTGAAGCTGACCTTGCGGACGGTGAAGGTCTCACCGACGCCGGCGCCGTGGCGACGGATGACGACGCCCTGGAAGACCTGGACACGGGAGCGGTTGCCCTCGATGACCCGGACGTGAACCTTCAGGGTGTCACCGGCGCGGAACGCCGGGATGTCGGTGCGCAGCGAGGCCGCGTCGACAGCAGCGAGCTTGTTGCTCATGTTGCTCTCCATCGCAGGCGCCACGGGCCGCCCACGGAAGTTCGTCACAATGGGGTGAGCTGCGGGCCGCATCGGCTGGCGGCGATCCCCCCGTGGCGGGGGCGCCGGTCCACGTGCTCCCTACGGAAGGGAACCAGCGACAGACAGCAGCGGCCTATTCTTCCACATCACCGGCTGCGGACCGAAATCGGCCCAGCTCCTCGTCCCAGGCCAGGCCCAGGACGCTGAGCGCCGCCCGGTCCTTCTTGTCGAAGGAGCCGTGCTGCCAGCGCCCGACCAGGTCCGGCCGGTTGGCCAGGGTGCGGGCGAAGGCCTGCTCCCGGCGCCAGCGGGCGATCTTGCCGTGGTTGCCGCTGAGCAGCACGTCCGGCACCGTCCGGCCGCGCCATTCGGCGGGCTTGGTATAGACCGGGCCCTCCAGCAGGTCGGCCATCGCGCCGGGCGCGAAGGAGTCGTCCCGGTGGGACTCGGCGTTGCCGAGCACGCCGGGCAGCAGCCGGGCGATCGCCTCGACCATCACCAGCACCGCGACCTCGCCGCCGGCCAGCACGTAGTCGCCGATCGAGGCCTCGACCACCGGCATCCGGGTGGCCGCCTCCTCGATCACCCGGCGGTCGATGCCCTCGTACCGCGCGGGGGTGAACGCCAGCCAGGGGCGGCAGGCCAGCTCCTGGGCGAGCTCCTGGGTGAACGGGCGCCCGCTCGGGGTGGGTACGACCAGGGTAGGCAGCTCGCCCGCGGGCCCGCCCGCCAGCACCGCGTCCAGCGCCTCGCCCCAGGGCTCCGGCTTCATCACCATGCCGGGGCCGCCGCCGTACGGGCTGTCGTCCACCGTGCGGTGCACGTCATGGGTCCACTCGCGCAGGTCGTGGACGTGAACGTCCAGCTGACCACGGGCCCGGGCCTTGCCGACCAACGAGATGTTCAGCGGCTCCAGGTACTCGGGGAAGATCGACACGACGTCGATCCGCATCCCGGTCCGGACACCACCGCCGACCTCGGCCGCGACCTCACCCACGACCTCGTTCACGCCTTCGACCGCCGACCGGACCGCCGCCCCGGCCGCCGGCTCGACCGAGGGTCCGGCCGCGCCCACCTGCACGAGATCCTGAGGAGCCTGCTCGACGCTCATTCCGACTCCTCCCGCTCCTCCGGGCCGTCCGCCGCGTCCGCCGCGTCCGGCTCCTCCGACGCGCCGCGGGCGACCTCGGCCTCGTCGGGGTCGATCAGCCCCGGCGGCGGGGTGATCACGGCCCGCTGGTTCTCCAGGTCGATGGTCGGCACGATCTGGCTGACGAAGGGCACCAGCACCTCCGTACCGTCGGGCTTCTCCACCGTGAGCAGGTCCTGGTACGGCAGGTGGACGACCTCGGTCAGCTCGCCGACGAGGGTGCCGTCGAGCAGCACCACGTCGAGGCCGATCAGCTGGTGGTCGTAGTACTCCTCCGGGTCGTCCGGGCGCTCCTCCGGGTCGACCTCGGCGATGAGCAGGGTGCCCCGCAGCGCCTCGGCCGCGTTGCGGTCCTTGACGCCGGCGAAGCGCAGCAGCAGCCGACCGCTGTGGACCCGGCCGGATTCGATGGTCAGGGGCCCGGCCGAGGCCGGGTCGGTGAGCAGGACGGCACCGGGGCCGAGCCGGAGCTCCGGCTCGTCGGTGCGGACCTCGACACTGACGTCCCCCCTGATGCCGTGGGCGCGGCCGATCTTGCCGACGACGAGCTGCACGGTGATCGTTCTCCTGGAGTTGCTGGGTGAGCGAGGGAGCAGAGAAGGGTGGTGCGGAAACGAAGAAGGCCGACCGGGACGACATGCGTCCCGGTCGGCCTCAAGCCCGACGGCTGAACGAGCAGCTGCGTCAGCGAATGTTGTCCACGTCGACCAAGTCGACCCGGACGTTGCGACCGCCCAGGGCGCCGACCACGGTGCGCAGTGCGCGCGCCGTGCGGCCGCCCCGGCCGATCACCTTGCCGAGGTCATCGGGGTGCACTCGCACCTCGATGGTGTTGCCCCGACGCAGGTTGCGCGAGCGCACCTGCACCTCGTCGGGGTGCTCGACGATGCCCTTCACCAAATGGTCGAGGGCGTCCTCGATCACGATCAGGCCTCGGCGGCGGCGTCGGCCTCAGCCTCGGCCTTGTCCGACTTCTTGGCCTTTGGGGTGATGGCGACACCGGTGGTGGCGTCCTCGAAGCCGGCGACGGCCTTCGCGAACAGGTGCGAGAAGTCCTCGACCTTGGGCTCGGCGACCTTCAGCGGCTCCGGAGCCGGCAGGCCCTTGAACTTCTGCCAGTCGCCGGTCAGCTTGAGGATGGCGAGCACCGGCTCGGTCGGCTGGGCGCCGACGGACAGCCAGTACTGGGCGCGCTCGCCGTCGACCTCGATCTTCGAGGGGTTGTAGGTCGGCTGGTAGATGCCGATCTCCTCGATCGCGCGACCGTCACGCTTGGTGCGGGCGTCGGCGACGACGATGCGGTAGTGCGGGGAGCGAATCTTGCCGAGACGCTTGAGCTTGATCTTGACTGCCACGGGAGTGGGTTCTCCTGGTGTTGACGTGGGTGAGCGGCCTCGCGTCCGCGTGGGGTTGCGGGGCTGGCCGTTCAAGGGACACGCCAGCCGTAGGAGAGAGGGGTCCTGCTCGGCTGCCGAGTACTCAGCTGTCCATTCTGCCATACCGGCGCGGACGGTCTTCACCCGCCCGGCCCGGCCGGTGCCCGCCGAACGGCCCAGGACACCCGCGCACCGGCCCCGCCCGCAACAGAAAAACGGGCCCGCTCACCAGCGGACCCGCTCACGGACGAAGGACTCAGGGCTCGACCGGGAGCCCCCGCTCCCGGTCAGCCCACGGACTCACCGTTGTCACTGCACTGCTGCACTGCCGTACCGCCACCGGCGCCGATCACCCCGGCCGCACCGACTGCCCGCACAGTCGTCGGCCGGTCCCGGCCCCGGATTACGCGATCTTGAACGGCTGCTGGCACGCGCCGCAGACGATGGACGCCTGGGCGAGCACCGACGGCACGACCCGGACGTTGCGCCCGCAGCCGCAGACCGCCTTGACCCGGACGCCGCCCCCGGAGGAGCCGTGCCGGGCGGCCGGACCGCGGAAGGCGCGGTTCGCGCCGTCGCCGGCCACCGCTTCCTGGTGCGCGCCGAGGGCGCGGTCCAGTCGCTCGATGGTCTCGGCGTAGCGCTCCTGGGTCTCCTTGAGCATGGTCACCTGGGAGAAGCCGCTGCTCGCATGCGGTTCGACCGGGTGCGCCAGGCCCAGCTCGGAGGCCAGCATCAGGAAGCGCCGGTTGTGGTAGCGGCCGGCCCGCGAGGTGTCCCGGATGTCCCGGGCCGCGGCCAGACCGTGGGCAGCCTCGTGGAGGAGCCGCTCGAAACCGAGCCGCGTGCCACAGGCCGAGGAGGACTCGCCGATCAGTGCCTCGGGCGAGGCCAGGTCGGGGAGGTCCTGGTGGTAGGCCTGGATGTCACTCCAGGCGGCGGCCAGTTCGGCCGCAAGGACGAGGGGCTGTGTCGTGCTCACGCTAGACCAACGATGCAGGGCGAGCCGATGTTCCGCATGTTCCCGTTCTCCGGGAATTCCCAGGGAACTCCCAGGAATGCACGACTGCGCGCGAATTGCGCGTTCCGGATCTGATGCAAGACCAACCCCCTGCCGGTTTCGGCCCGCCGCAACGCGGACGGGCCTCGTGAATTCCGTCCAGGGGCGGGCTGTCGCCCCCAGGACGTACGGCCCGTGGACCCGCCGAAGTTGACAGGGCCACGGGCCGTACACCGTACCGCTATTCCGTTAATACCGGCAGCTGACCGGCCAGTAGGGATGTCCACGACCTTGACGCCCCCGGCAGAGTTACCGGATTCTTACCCACCCGCATTCCGGGCAAATGTCGCCGGTATCGGTCATTACCCGCCGACCGCAGACATCAGTACGCGCGAGCGACCATCAGTACGCGCGAGCGACGATCGCGATATTGCCGTCCTGGTCGTCCGCGTCCGGCACCGAACCGTCGGCCGCGACGATGCAGCGCACCGTGACGCCCTGCTCGGCCAGCTTGGCCTCGCCCTCCGCGCCGAGGTCGGCCCAGGAGATCCGGCCCCAGCCGGTCGCGGCGGCCTCGACGGCCTCGTCCAGGGTCTTGACGTCGACGGTGCGGGCCTCGCGGCGCTCGCGGGACTGGCGCAGCAGCAGCGCCTGGTCCTCCTCCAGGATGCCCGGCAGCAGGGCGGCCAGGCCGTCGATGGAGACCGGCTCCTTGCCGCCCGGGATGCGGCGGGCCAGCATCGCGGTGCCGTTCTCCAAGTCGCGCGGGCCCACCTCGATGCGCAGCGGGACGCCCTTGAGCTCCCAGTCGACGGCACGGCGGCCGAACGGGGTGTCGGTGCGGTCGTCGACCACGACCCGGACGCCGGCGGCCTCCAGCTGGGCGCCGATCTCACGGACCTTGGCGATGACCGCGTCGTCGCCCTTGATGGCCAGCACCACGGCCTGGACCGCGGCCAGGCGCGGGGGCACCCGCAGGCCGTTGTCGTCGCCGTGGGACATGATCAGGCCGCCGACCATGCGGGTGGAGACGCCCCAGGAGGTCTGCCAGACGTGCTCGCGCTCGGCGCCCTGCAGCTGGTAGGTGGTGTTGAACGCCTTGGCGAAGTTCTGGCCCAGCTCGTGGCTGGTACCCAGCTGCAGCGCCTTGCCGTCGCCCATCATGCCCTCGAGCGTGAGGGTGTTGATGGCGCCGGCGAAGCGCTCCTTGGCGGTCTTGCGGCCGAGCACGACGTCGATGCCGAGCACGTTGGTCATGAAGTCGCCGTAGACCTGGGTGTGGATCATCGACGCGTACGCCCGGGCGTCCTCGTAGGTGGCGTGGGCGGTGTGGCCCTCCTGCCAGAGGAACTCGGTGGTGCGCAGGAAGACGCGCGGGCGGAGCTCCCAACGGACCACGTTGGCCCACTGGTTGATCAGCAGGGGCAGGTCGCGGTGGCTCTGCACCCACTTGGAGAAGTACTCGTTGATGATCGTCTCGGAGGTGGGCCGGACGACGACCGGCTCCTCCAACTGCTTGCCGCCGCCGTGGGTGACCACCGCGAGCTCGGGCGCGAAGCCCTCGACGTGCTCGGCTTCCTTGGTCAGGTAGGACTGCGGGATGAACATCGGGAAGTAGGCGTTCTGCGCGCCCGCCTTCTTGATCCGCGCGTCCATCTCCTGCTGCATCCGCTCCCACAGGCCGTAGCCGTACGGTCGGATGACCATGGTGCCGCGCACCGGACCGTTGTCGGCCAGCTCGGCCTTGTTGATGAGGTCCTGGTACCAGCGCGGGAAGTCTTCCGCCTGAGGGGTGAGAACGGGTGCCTTAGCCATGGGCGGAATGGTACGGGGATCGGCCCCCTCACTTCGAATCGCCGTCACACCTGCGGGAGGCCGATGCCGCCCGCGGCAGCGGAACGCCGCTCCCGCAGCCGCCGCGCGCCGCCCGCAGGGGGCGCACGACCGCGACACGCGCGCACCACCCTGCACCCCTCTGGACGCCGGGCCCGACCCGCTGTTCGCTGGGTGTGGGGCGGGACTTTGGGGGAGCCGTAGCAGCACACCGAAGGACCGGATGGGAGGCCGCGATGGCTTCAGCTCGGACGACCGGCACGACCGCACGACCAGCGACCGCACGACCGGCGGGGGCACGACCGGCGGGCGCGCGACCGCACCACCCGCAGCCCGGAGCCGCCGGGCCCGCGCGGGCGCGCGACTGGGCGGAGATCCAGGAACGCATGCTGGTGCCGCTCTACGAGGCGGTGTACGACCGCCTGGAGGTCGGCCCGGCGAGCAGCGTGCTGGGCCTCGGCTGCCGCTCGGGGCTCGCCCTGCTGCTCGCCGCCGGGCGGGGTGCCCAGGTCTCCGGCCAGGAGCCGCAGGACGAGCTGCGCGAGCTGGCCCGGGGCCGTCGGCTGCGGGTGTGCGCGGGGGCCCGGCCGACCGCCGCCGTCCCCCGCTCGGCCCATTCGCTGGTGACGGTCTTCGACCAGCTGCCCGGCGCTGCCGAGCCCGGACCGCTGGTCGCCGAGGCCGCCCGGCTGACCCTGCCGGGCGGGCACGTGGTGCTGGCCGCCTGGGGCCCGCCGGAGCGCTGCGAGAGCGCACCGGTGCTGGACGTGGCACGCCGGAGGGCGGGACGGACCACCGCGCGCGACCCGTTCGAACTGAGCGCGCCCGGCGCGCTGGAGGACCTGCTCCTCCGGACCGGCCTGCGTCCGGCCGGCGGCGGCCGGGTGGGCTGCCCGTTCGCCTACCCGGACCTGGACAGCGCGGTCCGCGGCCTGCTCTCCACCGGGTTGTTCGAGGCGGCCGAGGAGTTCTCCGGCGGCCCGCTGGTGGCCAAGGAGCTGGAGGAGGCGCTGCAGCCGTACCTGCGCCCGGACGGATCGGTCCGGATGGCGAACGTCTTCCGCTACCTGATCGCCGAACGGTCCCGGTAGCCCCTCGGCGCCACCCGCACGAAGCAGCGCCACCCGCACGGAGCAGCGCCACCCGCACGGAGCAGCGCCACCCGCACGGAGCAGCGCCACCTGCTCAAAGCGGCGCCGCCCGCACGGAGCGGCACCGCACACACGAAACCGGGGGCGCCCGCCACCACGGCGGGCGCCCCCGGCCTATCGGGTCACGCTTCCTCCTCGGAGGTCGCCCGCGGCACCCCCGCCGCCCGGTAGGCCGCCTCCTCGTCCAACGTCTCCGCCTCCAGCAGCGCCGCCGCCAGCGCGTCCAGCCGGGGCCGCTGCTCGATCAGGATCCGCACCGCGTCCTCGTAGCACTCGGCGACGATCCGCCGGGCCTCCTCGTCCACCGCGTCCAGCGTGGTGGGCGCCGCCGAGAGCCCGTACGCGCCCTGGGCGTCCGCGGGCACCGCGGTGAGCCGTCCGACCCGCTCGCTCATCCCCCAGCGCCCGGCCATCCCGCGGGCGATGTTGGTGACCTGCTCCAGGTCGCTCTCCGCGCCGGTGGTGATCACCCCGTAGACCACCTGCTCGGCCGCCATCCCGCCGAGCGCGCCGATGATCCGGCCGCGCAGGTAGGGCTCGGTGTACGAGTAGCGGTCGTTCTCCGGGGTGGAGAGGGTGACCCCGAGGGCGCGTCCGCGCGGCACGATGGTGATCTTGCGGACCGGGTCCGCGCCCGGCTGGAGCATGCCCAGCAGGGCGTGCCCGCTCTCGTGGTAGGCCGTCCGCTCGCGCTCCTCCTGCGGCATCACCAGCGGCCGCACGGCGCCGAGTTGGACCTTCTCCAGGGCGTCCGAGAGGTCCCGCTCGTTGACCGCGTCCTGCTGCCGCTTGACGGCCAGCAGGGCGGCCTCGTTGACCAGGTTGGCGAGTTCGGCGCCGGTCATCCCGGGGGTGACCTTGGCCAGCTGGGTGAGGTCGGCGTCGCCGGCCAGCGGCACGGTCCGGGTGTGGATCCGCAGGATCGCGGCGCGCCCCTCCCGGTCCGGCGGGCTGACGGTGATCCGGCGGTCGAAGCGGCCGGGGCGCAGCAGCGCCGGGTCGAGCACGTCGGCCCGGTTGGTCGCGGCGATCACGATGACGCCCTCGGAGCCGGTGAAGCCGTCCATCTCGGTGAGGATCTGGTTGAGCGTCTGCTCGCGCTCGTCGTGCCCGCCCATGCCGCCGCCGGCGCCGCGCTGGCGGCCGATGGTGTCGATCTCGTCGATGAAGATGATCGCGGGGGCGACCTTGCGCGCCTCGGCGAACAGTTCGCGGACCCGGCTGGCGCCGACGCCGACGATCATCTCGATGAACTCGGAGGCGGAGGCGGAGAAGAACGGCACGTCCGCCTCGCCGGCCACGGCCCGGGCCAGCAGGGTCTTGCCCGTCCCGGGCGGGCCGCTGAGCAGCACCCCGCGCGGCATCTTGGCGCCGAGCTTGCGGTACCGCTCGGGGTGCTTCAAGTAGTCGACGACCTCGGTGAGTTCGGCCTCGACCTCGTCGATGCCGGCCACGTCCGCGAAGGTGGTGCGCTTGCCCTGGTCGGCGGTGACCGGCTTGGGCGGGGCCTTGCGACCGAGCGGTCCGCCGCCCAGCCCGCCGCCGGCCATCCGGCGGGCGAGCAGCACCCAGATGAAGATCAGCAGCAGCATCGGGGCGAGCGACAGCAGCAGATTGGTGAGGAAGCTGCGCTGCTGGACCGGCGAGGTCGCGGTGACCTCGACGCCCTGCTGCTGCAGGGTGGTCCACAGGTTGTCACCCGCGAAGGAGGGGCGCTGGGTGTCGAACTCCGTGTAGTCGCCCTTGCCGCCGTCGGGTTTGGGCTGGGCGCTCTTGAGGGTGCCCTCGATCGCGTCGCCCTTGGAGTAGATCTTGGTGATGTTGCCCTTGTTCAGCTGGTTGTTGAACTCGGTGTAGGAGATCGTGGTGGCGCCCTCGTTGCCGAAGAACGACAGCAGCAGGTCGGAGATCAGGAACACCACGAGCGCGGTGAGGACGAGGCCCGTCCAGCCGCCGGGCATCCGGCGGCGGGGCGGCGGCGGGGGCGGGGCGCCCTCGGACCGCCAGGGCTGGTCGGGGGTCTGGCGCGGCGGTACGGGTTCGGTCACCCACCGGACAATACGGACAGCTGCTCGGGCGGGCCAACCGCAACGCCGCGCCCGGGCCGCCGTACGGCCGTGCCGAGGCCTCCGACCAGCGGATATGACCTGACGTCGGATGTTACGCCGCGCTGCCCGGCCACTCCTCCGCGGTCAGCGCGAACCGCTCGTGGTCGCGCCAGTCGCCCTGGAGGAACAGCATCCGCGGGGTGAAGCCTTCGTGCCGGAAGCCCAGTCGCTTGGCCAGCGCGATCGAGCGCTCGTTCTCCGGCTGCACGTTGATCTCCAGCCGGTGCAGGCCCAGTCCGTCCGCCGCCTGCGGGGCGAAGCAGTGGTCCAGGACCAGCCGCAGGCCCTCGGTCATCCGCCCGGTGCCGGCGAACGGCAGGTACGAGTCGTAGCCCAGTGAGGCGTTGCAGAACCGGCCCATCACGATGTTGGCGACGTTCACCTTGCCGACCAGCCCGCCGCTCTCCCGGTCGAGGATCAGGAAGGTGTGCAGGCCCGCCCCCTGCCGCCCCAGCAGCTCCGGCAGCCCGTCCGGCTCGACCGGGTTCCACCGTCCGATGTGCTGGGCGGACCGTCGGACCGCCTCCGCGTACGCAACCTCGTCCTCGGCCCTCGGGGCCCTGATCATCACTCGCATGCCGACATCATCGGCCACGGCGGCGCCCGCGGACACGGCACGCCGCCCGGACACGGCGATCCCCCGCCCCCCGCGGCCCGGGGCGGACAGGCGAACGGCCCGCCGCCCGGAACACACCGGACGACGGGCCGCACGGAACAGCCGGGCCGAGGCCTACAGCATGTCCTTGAACTCCTTGGGCAGTTCGAAGTCGGCCGGGCCCTTGCCCGCACCGAGGCCGAACGCGCCGCCGTCGGCCGGCTGGCCGCCCGGGCCGAGCGCGCGACGCTCGGCGGCCGCGGCCTCCTCCTGCGCCCGCTTCAGCGGGTTGCCGCTCTTGCGCTTGCCCTTGGCCTGCGGGGCCTTCTTGCCGGACTTCTTTGCGCCGCCGCCCATGCCCGGGATCCCCGGCATGCCGGGCATGCCCTTGCCGGAGGCCATCGCGGACATCATCTTGCGGGCGTCGAAGAACCGCTCGACCAGGTTCTTGACCTCACCGACCTGGACGCCCGCGCCCTTGGCGATGCGGGCCCGGCGGGAGCCGTTGATCAGCTCCGGCTCGGCCCGCTCGGTCGGGGTCATCGACTTGATGATCGCGCCGACCCGGTTGACGTCCTTGTCGTCGATGTTGTTGATCTGCTCGCGGATCTGGCCCATGCCGGGCAGCATGCCGAGCAGCTTGGAGATCGAGCCCATCTTCTGGACCTGCTCCAGCTGGGACAGGAAGTCGTCCAGCGTGAAGGCCTTCGGGCCGCCGCGCAGCTTGGCGGCGATCTTCTCGGCCTCGGCCTGCGAGAAGGTCTGCTCGGCCTTCTCGATCAGCGAGAGGACGTCACCCATGCCGAGGATGCGCGAGGCCATCCGGTCCGGGTGGAAGGCGTCGAAGTCGTCGACCTTCTCGCCGTTGGAGGCGAACATGATCTGCCGGCCGGTGACGTGCGCGACCGACAGGGCGGCACCGCCGCGGGCGTCGCCGTCGAGCTTGGAGAGCACGACACCGGTGAAGTCGACGCCCTCGAGGAAGGCCTGCGCGGTGGTGACCGCGTCCTGGCCGATCATCGCGTCGACGACGAAGAGGACCTCGTCCGGGTTCACCGCGGCGCGGATGTCCGCGGCCTGCTGCATCAGCTCGGCGTCGATGCCGAGGCGGCCGGCGGTGTCGACGATGACGACGTCGTACTGCTTCTGCTTGGCGTACTCGATCGAGTCCTGGGCGACCTGCACCGGGTCGCCGACGCCGTTGCCCGGCTGCGGGCCGTAGAAGGCCACGCCGGCGCGGTCCGCGACCACCTGGAGCTGGTTGACCGCGTTGGGGCGCTGGAGGTCACAGGCGACGAGCAGCGGGGTGTGCTTCTGCTGCTTCAGCCAGGCGCCGAGCTTGCCCGCGAGGGTGGTCTTACCGGCACCCTGCAGACCGGCGAGCATGATGACCGTCGGGCCGCTCTTGGCGAACCGCACCCGGCGGGTCTCGCCGCCGAGGATCGCGACGAGCTCCTCGTTGACGATCTTGATGATCTGCTGCGCCGGGTTCAGCGCGCCGGAGACCTCGACGCCGAGCGCCCGCTCCTTGACCTGCTTGATGAAGGCCCGGACGACCGGCAGCGCGACGTCCGCCTCCAGCAGCGCGATGCGGATCTCGCGGGCGGTGGCGTCGATGTCCGCCTCGCTCAGGCGGCCCTTGCCCCGGAGGTTCTTGAACGTCGCTGCGAGGCGATCGGAAAGGGTGTCGAACACGTCGGCGCGGGTCCTCTGCGGCATCGGTATCGGTACGGTCGTCGTCCCCCAGGGTATCCGGCCACCCCGGGTACGGTCTCCACCCCCGTACGGCGGACTCCCGGACCGGCCCCGGACCAGCCCCGGACCGGCCCGGAAACCACGGCCCCCGCCCCGGGGAACCACGGCGCCCGACCCGGGAACGGCCCCGCCCCGGCCCCGGGCGGCGCCCTCAGCCCAGTGCCGAGCGGACCGCCGCCGCGACCTCCCCGGCCCGCTCGGCGGTGAGCGGGCGGCCCGCCGGATCGGTCAGGTAGAAGGAGTCGACGGCCTCCGCGCCCAGCGTGGAGACGTGCGCGGTGCGCACCCGCACGCCCGCCGCGTCCAGCGCCCGGCCGATCCGGTGCAACAGCCCGGGGGCGTCGTGCGCGCGGACCTCCAGCACGGTCGCGGTCGCCGAGGCGACCACCGGCGCCACCGCGACCAGCGGCGGCGGTGTCGCTATCCCCCGGCGGCGCGGGGCCGCCGCGTCCCGCTCGGCCAGCCGGCGGGCGACGTCCAGCGATCCGTCCAGCGCCCGCCGCAGGTCGGCGCGCAGCCGGGCCGCCTCGGGCGGCTCGCCGAACTCGGCGGCCACCCGCCAGGAGAACAGCAGCACGGGGCCCGCGCCGATCGGGTCCAGCTCGCGCAGGCCGGCCGAGCGGACGGTCAGCCGGTGCAGCGCGAGCACCCCGGCGACCGTCCCGAGCAGCCCGGGCCGGTCCGGGACGGCCACGGTCAGCTCGACGCCGGTCGGCTCGGTGCCGGGGCCGGTCCCCTCCGCCCGGGCCAGCAGCGACAGTGCGGGGGCGCCGGTGCGGGCGGCCTCGACGGCGAGCCGCTCCTGCTCCGCGCCGGGCGCCGTCTCCGGGGGCGGGGCCGCTCCCCCGACCAGTTGGGCGGCGGCCCGCGCGACCAGGCCGTCCACCAGCGAGGCCCGCCAGCCGCTCCACGCCGCCGGGCCGGTGGCCAGCGCGTCGGCCTCGGTGAGCGCGTGCAGCAGTTCCAGCTCCGACAGGGTGCCGACCGCCTTGGTGACCGCCTCGACGGTGGCCGGGTCGTCCGGGTCGCGCCGGGTCGCGGTGTCCACCAGGGTCAGGTGGTGGCGGACCAGCACCGCCAGGGTCTCGGTGTCCTCGGTGGGGAAGCCCATCCGGGCGGCCAGGTCGCGGGCGATCACCTCACCGGCCTCGCTGTGGTCGCCGGGCCAGCCCTTGCCGATGTCGTGCAGCAGCGCGGCCACCAGCAGGAGGTCCGGCCGGGCCACCCGGCGGGTCATCGCGGCGGCCCGGACCGCCGTCTCCACCAGGTGCCGGTCCACCGTCCAGCGGTGCACGGCGTTGCGCTGCGGACGGCAGCGCACCCGCTCCCAGTCCGGCAGCAGCCGGGTCACCAGGCCCTCCGCCTCCATCGCCTCCCAGACCGGGACGGCCGCCTCCCCCGCCCCCAGCAGGGTGACCAGCTGCTCGCGCGCCTCGTCCGGCCAGGGCACCGGCAGCGGACGGCACTCGGCGGCCAGTCGGCGCACCGTCGCGTAGGAGACGGTCAGTCCGTTCTGGGCGGCGGCGGCCGCGGCCCGCAGCGGCAGCACCGGATCGGCGGCCGGGCGGGCGGCCTGGGCGAGCACCGCCTCGCCGTCCTGCTCGACCACGCCCTCGGCGAGCGGACGACGGTCCACGGTGCCCCGCGCGACCGCGCCGGTGCCGCGCCCGGCGCCGCCGAACGGGAAGCCCCGCCGGACCGCCCGACGGCCCCGGCCGGACCGGGCGGCGAGCACCCGGTCCACCGCCCGCCAGGTGACGTCGCTCGCGTACGCGATGGTCCGGGCGGCCTCGTAGACCTGGCGCAGCAGGGTGTCCGCGTCCAGCACCCCGAGCCGCTCGGCGACCTGGTCCTGGTCCTGGAGGCTGAGCCGCTCGGTGGCCCGGCCGGTGGCCAGGTGCAGCGCGTCGCGGACGTCGGCGAGCCGCAGCGCGGCCGCGTCGAGGCCGTCCCGGGGTGCGTCGGCGAGCCAGGTGGCGGCGACGGCGTCGAGCGCGACCAGGTCGCGCAGGCCGCCGCGGGCCTCCTTCAGGTCGGGCTCCAGCAGGAAGGACAGTTCGCCGTGCCGCTCGGCCCGCTCCCGGCCCAGTTCGCGCAGCTCGGGCAGGCGCGCGGGCGCGCTCGCGCGCCAGTCGGTGAGCACCGCGGAGCGCAGCGCGGCGGTGAGCGCCGCGTCCCCGGCGAGGTGGCGGGCGTCCAGCAGGCCGAGCTGGGCCTTGAGGTCGCCGGCGGCGACCGCACGGGCCTCGGTGGGGGTGCGCACCGAGTGGTCGAGCTTGGCGCCCGCGTCCCACACCGGGTACCAGATCCGTTCGGGCAGTTCGCGGTCGACCGGGCCCTCGTGCAGCAGCAGGACGTCCAGGTCGCTGCGCGGGGAGAGCTCGCCCCGGCCGTAGCCGCCGACGGCGACCAGGGCGACGCCGAAGAACGGGGCGCCGGCGGCGGCCAGCAGTCCGGCCAGCCAGTCGTCGGTGAGCCGGGCGAGCTCGGCGCGGCGCGGGCGGCCGGTCAGCCCGGGCCGGTCCAGCAGCGCGGCGCGGGCCGCGGCGTAGTCCGAGGGGTCGGTGGGGCTGTGCTCGGTGGTCATGCGCGGGTTCCCGTCCGTGATGCGGGTGAGCCGTGGTGGCGGCGAGCCGTGGTGCCGGTGGTGAGCCGAGGTACCGGTGGTGAGCCGTCGTACGGGCGGACCGCCGTACGTCCGGGCGGGGATGCGCCGACGGGCGGACCGCGCCCCGGGGAGGGGCGGGCCCGCCGGACCGGTCAGCGCCTCACAGGGCGTCCGGGCCGCGTTCGCCGGTGCGGACCCGGACGGCGGTGTCGACCGGGACGCTCCACACCTTGCCGTCGCCGATCTTCCCGGTCCGGGCGGCCTTCACCAGGACGTCGATCAGCTCGTCGGCGTCCTCGTCCTCGACCAGCACCTCGATCCTGATCTTCGGGACCAGGTCGACGGTGTACTCGGCGCCCCGGTAGACCTCGGTGTGGCCGCGCTGGCGGCCGTAGCCGCTGGCCTCGGTGACGGTCAGGCCGTGGACCCCGAAGGCCTGCAGGGCGGCCTTCACCTCGTCCAGGCGGTACGGCTTGATCACGGCGGTGATGAGCTTCATCGGGCGTCGACCTCGGTCTTCTCGGCGGACTTGTCGGCGGGCTTTCCGGCGGGCCTGCCCGCCGGCTTCGCGGCGGGCTTCCCACCGGACGCTGAGGAGCCGGACGGGGTGGCACCGGACGGGGAGGCCCCGGACGGGGAGGCCCCGGACCCGGCCGCGGCAGCGAGCCCGCCGCCCTGGAGCGCCCTGGCCAGCCCCGCGCCGACCGCGCTGAAATCGTAGGCGGACTCGGCGTGTTCGGCCTGGTCGATGCCGGCCACCTCGACCTCCTCCGCGACCCGGAAGCCGACCAGCCGGTCGACCGCCTTGGCCAGCAGCCAGGACAGCACGAAGGAGTACGCCGCGACCACCGCCACGCCCATCGCCTGCTTGCCGAGCTGGCCGAACCCGCCCCCGTAGAACAGGCCCTTGGCGGTCTGGCCGACCCCGCCGGTGGCGAACAGGCCGATCAGCAGCGAGCCGATCGCCCCGCCCACCGCGTGCACGCCCACCACGTCGAGCGAGTCGTCGAAGCCCCAGCGGTACTTGAGCGAGACGGCGGCGGCGCAGACCGCGCCCGCGACCAGGCCGATCGCCACCGCACCGAGCGGGCTGACCGAGCCGCAGGCCGGGGTGATCGCGACCAGTCCGGCGACCGCGCCCGAGGCGGCGCCCAGCGTGGTGAACGCGCCGTGCTTCAGCTTCTCGTAGACCAGCCAGCCGACCAGCGCCGCGCCGGTGGCGACCTGGGTGTTGACCATCGCCATCGCGGCCACGCCGTTGGCGGCCAGGGCCGAGCCCGCGTTGAAGCCGAACCAGCCGAACCAGAGCAGCCCGGAGCCGAGCATCACCAGCGGCAGGCTGTGCGGGCGCATCGGGTCCTTCTTGAAGCCGACCCGCTTGCCCAGCACCAGGCAGAGCGCGAGGCCGGCGACACCGGCGTTGATGTGCACGGCCGTCCCGCCGGCGAAGTCGATCACGCCGTTCCGGTCGCCCAGCCAGCCGCCGTTGCCGTTGTCGACCATGAACACCCAGTGGGCGACCGGGAAGTAGACCACCGTCACCCAGAGCGCGATGAACAGGCCCCAGGCGGGGAATCTGGCCCGGTCCGCGACGGCGCCGCTGATCAGCGCCGGGGTGATGATCGCGAACATCAGCTGGAAGACCGCGAACGCCGTCACCGGGATCGACCCGGTCAGCTCGTTCAGCCCGATGCCGCGCATCCCGAGGAAGTCCAGGTTGCCGATCAGCCCGGCGAAGGCGTCGGGCCCGAAGCTGAGCGAGTAGCCGTAGAGGACCCAGAGCACGCTGACGATGCCGAGCGAGAGGAAGCTCATCGCCAGCATGTTCAGTGTGCTCTTGGCCCTGACCATCCCCCCGTAGAAGAAGGCCAGGCCCGGGGTCATCACCATGACCAGGGCCGCACTGATGAGCACGAAGGCGGTGTCGCCCGCGCTGAAGCCGTCCGGCATCGGCGTCTCCTCTGCGTCAAAGCCGCTCCGCCCCCGGGCACCTGTCCCGTGCCACCCGGGGTGTCGGCGATGAAGAGGAGAGTGCCGAAGACTGGTTTCGGCCAGTGCGGTCGGTTGTTTCGCGGCCGTGACGCGTGCGACGCGCGGGTTACGGCCGCGTGAACCACCGCCCCGCCGGTGGGCCGGATGGGTTAACGTGCCGCCGCACCGCACGGCTCGGGGCGGAAGAGCCACCGACCGTGACGGCGGCGGCCGTCACGGTCGGTGGAGCCCTGGCGGCGGGTCGGTCAGACCACCGAGACGAACTCCGGGATGTCCTGGACCACCCGCTCCTGGAGCCGGCTCACCGCGTCCACGCCCTGGAACCGGGCGGCGGCGGCCTCCGTGGTCTTGCGGACCCGGGAGTTCAGCCGCTCCGACCGCACCTTGGTCGCGATGTCCACCGCCTGCTCCGCGTAGCGCGCCGCCTCCTCGGCCTCCTTCTGCAGCAGGTGCACGCTGGCCATGCCGATCAGGTTGAAGGCGTACGAGCGCACGTGGTCGTCGTCCTGGCGGAACAGGTCGACCGCGCGCTCCATCACCGGGGCGGACAGCGAGGCGTACAGCTGCGCGTTGTCCGAGTGGTACGCGAGGTCGCGGTAGGAGTGGGCGTTCTCGGCGTTCAGCTCGGCCGGCGAGAAGAACTTCAGCCAGTCCGGGTCGCCGTCGCCGTCGCGGATGTCGGTGAAGGTGTCCTCGGAGAGCCGGATCGCCCGGGCGCAGCGGTTCACCTCGCCGATGGTGGCGTAGGCGCGCGCCTCCATCGCGTACAGCAGGGACTGCTGGCGCGGGGTGGCGGTGTCCCGGCTGCCGTACTGCGCCAGGTGGATCAGCTCCAGGGCGTCCTCGCCCCGGTTGAGGTGGATCATCTGGCGGCTCATGTCGGTGAGGATCAGCGCGCCGAACGGGCGGTCGCCGGCCTCCTTGGCCGCGTGCAGGGCCAGCACGTAGTACTTCTGCGCGCTCGGGTGCATCCCGACGTCGTAGGACATCCAGCCGGCCAGGTGGGCGAGTTCGGCGGTGAGCCGGAACAGCCGCTTGGTGGTGTCCTCGTTGTACGTCTCCTGGAGCAGGTCGGTGACCTCGTGGAGCTGGCCGACCACGGCCTTGCGGCGCAGCCCGCCGCCGTTCTGGGCGTCCCACTGGCGGAACATGACCGTGGTCTGCTCCAGCAGTTCCAGCTCGGGCTCGGAGAGCCGGCCGGTGAACGCCTCGCCGCCGTTGGCCGCGGTGAGGATCGGGGTGGGGATGCCGCTCGGGCCGGGGGCGAGCCAGCGCTGCATCGGCTCGATCAGCGCGGCGCCGGCGGTCAGCGCGAGCGAGGTGCCGAGGAAGCCCCGGCGGTTGAGCATCAGGTCGCTGCGGGAGTAGTCACTGATCAGCTGGACGGTCTGCGGGGCGCTCCACGGCAGGTCCACGCCGCCGCCCACGGTGGAGACCGGGATCGCGGCGCGCAGGCCGAGGTCCTCGATGGACACCACCGAGCCGAAGCGCTCCGAGAACAGCTCCGACATGATCTTGGGGATGGGCTCCCGGGGCTGCTCGCCGTCGAGCCATCGGCGCACCCGCGAGGTGTCGGTGGAGACGTGGTGGGCACCGATCTGGCGGGCCCGGCGGTTGACCTGACGGGCCAGCTCGCCCTTGGACCAGCCGCTGCGGGTGAACCACGTGGTCAGCTTCTCATTGGGTTGCTTCTCTGCCATGGGAGTCCCCATCCCGCCCGGCCCCTGCGGGGCCCCGATCGTGACCGCCCGACGGTTGCGGGCTCTTGCCAGACGTGCCGTGCCAGACCTGCCGTGCCTGGCGGTGTTGCGGTACCGCCTCGTACTGGTGTGCCATCGTCGCGGACGGTGCGTCAGATCCCCAACTCCCGTTCCCCGACGGCCCGGAGCAGGATCCCGGACGACGTCCGTGTGCTGAACGTAGCCCCCCGCGAGGCACCCGTGGGAGCGCCCCTGGCGAAACGCCACCTTTCGCCACCCCCAGGAGTGAACCGAAGCCCGGAGGCGCACGCTTCACTGGATAGTCGCGACGGTCCGGCATATGCGGGCCGCCAAGTCCCCCGGCCAACCCCGGAAGACCCGGCAGTCCCGCAATCCCCCGCCACCACGGGCGAGTTCGCCACCCACTCGGGACGGCAACCGCCCCGCGCACCCGACGATCCGGCATCGGCGCCGCTGCCACAAGGCGGCGCCCGAGGCACACCACCGCAACTGGCGCACGCCAAGCGCTGCGCGCCGCCACCGCACCACGCACCACGCAACGGACAATCAACACACAGTCACCGTCCCGTAACCATCGGCAACGAGAACCTGTTGGGGGAGGCATGGACAACCTGTTCGGCGAACTTCGGCTGGGGCACCTGCGGCTGGCACCGCTGGGCGCACGCCGCCGCACCAAGGTCACCGCGTCCCAGGCCGTCGCGGAGTACACCGGCCGCTGGGGCTGGACGGTCGCCACCGGCGACCCGGCCACCGGCACCCCCGCCCCGACCCGCTGTCCCTGCGGCGCCCACCGCTGCGCCGCACCCGGCCTGCACCCGGTGCCCGGCAGCGGGAACCCGGCCCCGGCCGCCGGCGCCGAGGGCTCGGTGCTGTTCCCCACCGGCCGCGCCTTCGACGTCCTGGACGTCCCCGAGCCGGCCGGCCTCCAGGCGCTGGTCCGCCTGGAGCGGATGGGCACCCAGGTCGGCCCGGTGCTCGCCCCGCCCACCGGCCGGCTGCAGTTCCTGGTCGCCGCCGGCACCGCCCGCCGACTGCCCGACCTGCTGTACCGGATGGGCTGGGACGACGCCGCGCTCGACCTGAGCTGCCACGGCGAGGGCAGCTACGTCGCCGCCCCGCCCACCGTCCTCGGCGAGCTCGGCCCGGTCCGCTGGCTGCGCCGCCCCACCCGCGACAACGCCGGGTGCCCGCCCGAGGCCCGGCTGCTGCTCGGCACCCTCGCCTACGCCTGCCACCGCAGCCGCGAGCGCACCGCCGAGCCCGCCTGGATCGCCTCCTAGCCGGACGGGCCGGACGGGCCGCACTGCCGGACACCCCCGGACACCCCCCTGCCGGGCCCGGACAGCCGAAAGGGCCCGCCCCCTCAGGGGCGGACCCTCGGCGACGGAGGGATCCCGGTCAGTCCCCGATCAGCGCGTCCACGAACGCACCCGGCTCGAACGGCGCCAGGTCGTCGGCGCCCTCGCCCAGACCGATCAGCTTGACCGGCACGCCCAGCTCGCGCTGCACCGCGACCACGATGCCGCCCTTGGCGGTGCCGTCCAGCTTGGTCAGCACGATGCCGGTGATGTCCACCACCTCGGCGAACACCCGGGCCTGGATCAGGCCGTTCTGGCCGGTGGTGGCGTCCAGCACCAGCAGCACCTCGTCCACCGGGCCGTGCTTCTCGACGACCCGCTTGACCTTGCCCAGCTCGTCCATCAGGCCGGTCTTGGTGTGCAGTCGGCCGGCGGTGTCGACCAGCACGGTGTCCGCGCCCTCGGCGATGCCCTCCTTGACCGCGTCGAAGGCGATCGACGCCGGGTCGCCGCCCTCCGGGCCGCGCACGGTGCGCGCACCGACCCGCTCGCCCCAGGTCTGCAGCTGGTCCGCGGCGGCGGCCCGGAAGGTGTCGGCCGCGCCGAGCACCACCGTACGGCCGTCGGCGACCAGCACCCGGGCGAGCTTGCCGGTGGTGGTGGTCTTGCCGACGCCGTTGACGCCGACGACCAGGACCACCGCCGGGCCCTCCTCGTGCTTGGTGGAGCGGACGGTGCGGTCGGCGTCCTTGCCGAGCAGCTCGACCAGCTCCTCGCGCAGCAGGGCGCGCAGCTCGTCCGGGGTGCGGGTGCCGAGCACCTTCACCCGGGTGCGCAGCCGCTCGACCAGCTCCTGGGTCGGGGCGACACCGACGTCCGCGGTGAGCAGGGTCTCCTCGATCTCCTCCCAGGTGTCCTCGTCCAGGTGCTCGCGGGAGAGCAGCGAGAGCAGGCCCTTGCCGAGCGAGTTCTGGGAGCGGGAGAGCCGGGAGCGCAGCCGGACCAGTCGGCCGGCGGTGGGCTCGGGGACCTCGATGGCGGGAGCCGTCTCGGCCTCTGCGGGGGCCTCGACCTCGACGGCCTCGACGGCCTCGGGGAGCGGCACCTCCTCGACGGTGCGGCGCGGCTCCTCGGTCGGCGGCGCGGACTCGTCGCCGACCTGGGGCTCCCGCGGGGTGGTCTTCGGCGCCGTGATGACCGGCGCCTGCGACTTCGGGGGCAGCTGCTGGCGTCGTCTGCCGGAAACGACGAGGCCCGCGATCGCACCGACGGCGACCACGGCGATGACTACGGCAAGGATCACGTATTCCATAACCGCTCCAGTATCCGTGACCGGAGCCGTTCTGGACCGCAGCCGCCCTAGACCGTCACCGCACGGACGCCTGCCGACCCCCGGGCCCGGCGGCCGGGCGCCGTCGCCCCCCGCAGCCGCTGGCTGATCACCTGGGAGATCCCGTCACCCTTCATCGTCACCCCGTACAGCGCGTCGGCGGACTCCATGGTCAGCTTCTGGTGGGTGATCACGATCAGCTGGGAGCTCTCCCGCAGCTCCTCCATGATCCCGACCAACCGGCGCAGGTTGGTCTCGTCCAGCGCCGCCTCCACCTCGTCCATCACGTAGAACGGGCTGGGCCGCGCCTTGAAGATCGCCACCAGCAGCGCCACCGCGGTCAGCGAGCGCTCGCCGCCGGAGAGCAGCGACAGCCGCTTGACCTTCTTGCCCGGCGGCCGGGCCTCCACCTCGACCCCGGTGGCGAGCATGTCGTCCGGGTCGGTCAGCACCAGCCGCCCCTCGCCCCCCGGGAAGAGCCGGGCGAAGACGCCCTCGAACTGGGCGGCGGTGTCGTGGTACGCCGAGCTGAACAGCTGCTCGACCCGCCGGTCCACGTCCCGGACGATGTCCAGCAGGTCGCGCCGACTGCGCTTGAGGTCGTCCAGTTGCTCACCGAGGAAGCGGTGGCGCTCCTCCAGCGCGGAGAACTCCTCCAGCGCCAGCGGGTTGACCCTGCCCAGCTGCTGGTACGCCTTCTCCGCGGCCCGCAGCCGCTTCTCCTGCTCGGCCCGGACGTACGGGTACGGCTCCCCCGGCTCCGCCCCCTCCTCCGGCGTGCTCGGCGGGACCGGCCGGTCCGGGCCGTACGAGGCCAGCAGTTCGCCCCCGTCGATGCCGAACTCCTCCAGCGCGCGGGCCTCCAACTGCTCGATCCGCAGCCGCTTCTCGGCCCGCAGCACCTCGTCCCGGTGCCCGGCGTCGACCAGCTTGTCGAGCTCCTCCTTGAGCGCGCGCCCCTGCTCGCGGTGCTCCCGGAGCTCGCTCTCCCGCTCGGCGAGCGCCCGTTCGACGGCCGCGCGCCCGGCGTCCGCGCGGGCCAGCGACACCTCCAGGCAGGCCAGCAGCTGCCGGGCGCCCGCGGCGACGGCGTTCGCCACCCGGGCGTCGTGCGCGGCGCGCCGGCGGCGCTCGGCGGCCCGGTCACGCGCCTCCCGTTCGGCCCGGGCGGCCCGGTCCAACTGGTCGGCCCGGCCGGCCAGGGCACGGACCCGCTCCTCGTGGGTGCGCACCGCGAGCCGGGCCTCCAGCTCGGCCTGCCGGGCGGCGACGGCCGCCCCGGCGAGCCGCTGCTGCTCGGTGGCGTCCGGCTCGTCCTCCCCGGCCTCCGCGGACGCCTCGGCCGCGGCCAGCCGTTCGGCCGACTCCTCGGCGGCGGCGAGCAGTTCGGCGAGGCCCCGGTCGGCCCGCGCGACGGCCTCGGACAGCCGCCCGGCCTCCCCGGCGGCGGCCCGGGCCTGTCCGCCGAGCCGGCCGAGCGTCCCCGCCACCTGGGCCCGCTCCTTCTCCGACTGCCGCCGCAGCTCGCCGAGTTGCTCCACCTCGTCGGCCGACTCCCGCCGCAGGTCGATGAGTTCGGCCAGCCGCTCGGCCGACTCCGCGCAGCGCAGGTCGAGTTCGCCGATCTCCCGGGCGGCCTGGTCCACCGCGGCCCGGACCTCCAGCAGGCTGGGAGCACCGCCGGAGCCGCCCTCGGCGAAGCCGGCGCCCAGCCGGTCGCCCTCGACGGTGACGGCGGACAGACCGGGGCGTTCGGCGACCAGCCGCAGCGCCCGGTCCAGGTCGGCGACCACCGCCACCCCGGCCAGCCGGTTCCGCACCGCGGCGAGCAATTCGACTGGGCCGTCGACCAGTTCGGCGGCCCACCGGGCACCGTCCGGCAGCCCGCCGCCGGCCGGGGGGAGCTCGGCGTCCCCGGCGACCAGGAGCGCGGCCCGCCCGGCGTCCCGGGCCCGCAGCAGTCGCAGCGCGCCGACGGCGGCGCCCGGCGAGTCGACGGCCACCGCGTCGGCGGCCGCACCGAGCGCCGCGGCCACCGGCACCTCGTAGCCGGTCTCGACCCGCAGCAGTGCGGCCGCCGGGCCCAGCAGCCCGGTCAGCCGCTCCCCCGCGTCCAGCAGTGCGCCGGTGCCGTCCTTGCGGCGCAGCCCGAGCGAGAGCGCCTCGTGCCGGGCGGTCAGCCCGGCCCGCTGCCGCTCGGCCGCCGCGGCCGTCTCGCGGGCCGCGGCGAGGTCCCGCTCGGCCTCGGCCAGCCGCTCGCGGGCCCGCCGGTACCCGGCCTCGGCCAGCTCGTCGTCCCCGGCCAGGCCGTCCACCTGCCGCTGGAGCTCGTCGAGTTCGCCCTGCGCGGCCGCGGCCCGCAGCAGCGCCTCGTCCCTGGCCGCGGCGAGCCGGCCGGTCTCGTCCTGCGCCGAGCCGGCCCTGGAGCGGGCGGCGGCGGCCTGCCCCTGGAGCCGGGCCAGGCCCTCCCGGCGGTCCGCGATGGCCCGGGCGGCGTCCCGCAGCCGACGCTCCTCGGCCGCCAGCCCGCGCTCCAGCTCGCCCTTGTGTTCGACCGCCTCGGCCAGCGCGTACCGGGCCTCCTCCAGCGCCTCGGCGAGGGCGGCCTCCTCCGCGCGGACCCGCCCGGCCTCCTGCTCCAGTTCCTCCGGGTCCCGGCCGCGGCGTTCCTCGACCGCGCCCCCGGCGGCGGCGTGCCGGGCCCGGGCCTCGGCCAGGCCGATGGTGCCGCGGCTGCGCTCGGCGAGCGAGGAGAGCCGGTACCAGGTCTGCCGGGCGGCCTCCAGCCCCGGACCGAGGTGCTGGACCTGCGCCTCCAGGACCCGCTCGCGCTGCACCGCGCGGGTCAGTTCCTGTTCGACGGTGGTCCGGCGCAGCCGCAGGGCCAGTTCGTCGGCGACCTCGGCCTCGACGGCCCGGCGCAGGGCGAGCAGGTCGTCGGCGAGCAGCCGCAGCCGGGCGTCGCGCAGGTCGGCCTGGATGCCGGCGGCGCGACGGGCGACCCGGGCCTGCCGGCCGAGCGGTCCGAGCTGGCGGCGCAGTTCGGCGACCAGGTCCTGGACCCGGTTGAGGTTGACCTGCATCGCGTCCAGCTTCCGCAGCGCCTTCTCCTTGCGCTTGCGGTGCTTGAGGACGCCGGCCGCCTCCTCGATGAAGGCACGCCGGCCCATCGGGTCGGCGTGCAGGACGGAGTCGAGCTGCCCCTGTCCGACGATGACGTGCATCTCCCGGCCGATGCCGGAGTCGGAGAGCAGCTCCTGGATGTCCAGCAGCCGGCAGGTCTCGCCGTTCAGGGCGTACTCGCTGCCGCCGTTGCGGAACATGGTCCGGGTGATCGTCACCTCGGCGTAGTCGATCGGCAGGGCGCCGTCGGTGTTGTCGATGGTGAGGCTGACCTCGGCCCGGCCCAGCGGGGCGCGCCCGCTGGTCCCGGCGAAGATGACGTCCTCCATCTTGCCGCCGCGCAGCGTCTTGGCACCCTGCTCGCCCATCACCCAGGACAGCGCGTCCACCACGTTGGACTTGCCGGAGCCGTTCGGGCCGACCACACAGGTGATCCCCGGCTCGAAGCGCAGGGTGGTGCTGGAGGCGAAGGACTTGAACCCGCGCAGCGTCAGGCTCTTCAGGTGCACGCGGCCGGTCCCCTCATTCGCTCACGACGGGAACCGACTGTATCCGGAGTCCGACACGACGAAGGGACGCCACATCAGGGCGTCCCTTGCAAAGCTGCGTCCCTTTCGGGGCGGCTCAGTGCACAGCGGCGTCGATCTGTGAGGACCGGGGGGCTCAGGTGAGAGCCGGCTCCCGCTGATCCAGATCGATGCTGTTGAGCAGCGAGTGCTCGTCAGCGACAGCGGTGAGCGCGTCGTTCTCAGCCTGCATCCGAAGGAGCTCGGCTTCAAGGTCCTGGACGCGCTGCTGAAGCCGTCGCATCTCGGAGAGCATTCGCGGGTCGGGGCCGCCGACGTACCCGAGAAGCGCCTTTGCCATGATGAATGGTCCTCCACGCTGAGTGACCGAACCGGAACGGTACAGGTCTAGGGGGAAGGGGGACGCACGCGCGGCGCGCACCCGAAGTGCTGGCTGAGCACTACGGCACAACCACCGTGAGCTGGGCTCACGAGGGCATGCGCCTGCCGGGAAACGCGATCGTGTGCGCGGGCTTCAAGCGTCTCACCAAAGACGGTACGGGTCAACACGATCACCGCACGCTACCGCGCCCCTGTCACCTGCCCGGCGGTGTCGTCACGCCTGGGGGGTCTCGGGCCCGGGTCCACCACCTGCTCGTGGATCATCGTTCGATGCGGAGTCAACCACGAGTCTGCCCGAATGGCAACCGTATGACACCGCCGCTTGCCGATCATTTCCGGGGCCGGGCGGCGTCGCCCCGGGGAGCCGGGCTCAGCGGATCTCGAAACCCTCGTAACCTGCGCCGACGGCGGTCCAGATCTCGGTCACCCCGGTCACCGCGCCGGGCGTGTCGGGCCCGCGCAGCAGTTCCAGCAGCAGCTCGCAGTCGGCGGCCAGGCCCTCGGCCACCACCTGCACCCGGCCGTCGCCCAGGTTGCCGGCGTAGCCGGTCAGGCCGATCTCCAGCGCCCGTGCCCTGGTCCACCAGCGGAACCCGACCTCCTGGACCTTCCCCCGGACCCAGGCGGTCACCCGGACCGGTTCCTCACTGTGGGCGTCGCGACCGTGCATGCCCCGACCCTAACCGGCGCGGCCGCCGCTCACAGCTCCACCGGGCCCTCGACCGTCCAGCCCGGGTCGTGCACCTCGGCGTGCAGCTCGCCGCGGCGGGCCTCCCGGCCGCAGGTGCGACAGACCCAGGCCGGGTCGAAGGCGTGCGACGGGTGGTCCTCGGGAGCGTGGGCGAAGGTCACCGGGGAGTCCGGCAGCAGCCAGCGGTCGCCCCAGGTGCGCAGCGCGTGGGCGAGCGGGGCGAGGTCCCGGCCGGCCTCGGTGAGGTGGTACTCGTAGCGCGGCGGCCGCTCGCTGTACGGGCGGCGCTCGACCACCCCGGCCTCCTCCAGTGCCCGCAGCCGTGCGGTCAGCCGGTCGCGCGGGGCGCCGGTGTTGCGGGCGATCCGGTCGAAGCGGTGGTTGCCGTAGAACAGTTCGCGGACCGCGAGCAGGGCCCACTTCTCCCCCACCACCTGGAGCGCCGCGGCCATCGAACAGGGGCGGCCGGGCACGGCGGCCGGGGCGCGGGGCGGGGTGTCGGAGGTCACAGCGTCAGCCTGCCACACCGGGTTGCCTTCTCAAACCCGCACCGGGCACGGCCGACGGGAACGCCGACGGCCCCGCCGGTCGGAACCGGCGGGGCCGTCGGGGTCGCGGAAGGATCAGCGGGTCAGCGGGTCACCAGTCCCCGCCGCCACCGCCGAAGTCGCCACCGCCGCCGCCCCAGTCGCCACCGCTGAAGTCGGAGGCGTTGAAGTCGGCCCCGGTGAAGTCGCCGCCCTCGTACTGGTCCTGGTAGCCGCCGTGGCCGCCCTCCATCATCGGCGCCGCGGCGTAGGCCGGGCTGCTCATCATCGAACCGAGCATGGTGCCGACCAGCAGGCCGCCCAGCAGGCTGCCGCCACCGAAGCCGCCGTAGTACCCGCCCGCGTACGGCGCGTACGCCGGGCCGGCGTTCCAGTACGGCTGCGGGCCGTGCTCGGTGTCGACGGTGCGCACCGCCGGGTCGAGGCCCGCCGCCACCCGGTCCGCGTCGGCCTGGCAGACCGGGACGGCGCGGGCGGAGCCGCCGGCCGGGGCCCAGTCGACGTCCTTGACGGACGGGCCGTGCCGCGGGTCCATGAAACACGGGGGGCGCCGCTCGGGCAGCGGACGCTTGGCGCGCCGGGCCGCGAGGGTGGCCAGCTGGAACCGTCCGTCCTCGATCGCCTCGGTGACCTGCGTGACGTCCTCGGGCTTCCTGGCCTCGCTCATCAGCCGCTTGGACTTCTCGTACGAGTCCAGGGCGTGGCTGTAGTCGGTGCGCTGGGCGTCGTCGGCGTCCGGCGCGCTCGGGCTGAAGTCGAGCCGCTCCAGCTCGACGCCGAAGGCGGTGATGTCCTCGTCCACCACGCGGCGCAGCTGCTCCAGCTCGGCCCGGGCCTGCGCCTCCTTGCGCTGCTTGGCCCGGCGGAAGAGGAAGAAGACGCCGGCGCCGGCCAGCGCCACCAGCAGGACGGGGATGATCACCCAGGCGATCGAGGTGCTGTGGTTGACCCCGCTGCCCTTGGTCTGCGGGGCGGCCTGGTCGACGAAGTCGTTCAGGGTGGCGTTGATGTCGCCCTTGTCGGCGCGGTGGACGGCACCCGCGATCCGGCCCGCAGCGCCGGCGCTCATCGCGCCGCGGTCGGAGTAGGCCAGGAAGTCGTCGTTCCCGTGCCAGATGGCGTAGACGCCGTCGATGCCGACCAGGGTGCGCAGGTCGGTGCCGATGGTGGCCTTGTTGGCGGATTCGGGGACGACCGCGACGAAGATCGGCTTGTCGGCCTTCTCGATCTTCTTGGTCAGCGCGTCCGCCTGGGCCTGGCTGAAGCGGTCCTGCATGGTCGGGGCGACGTAGACCTGCCCCTTCTTCAGGGTGGCCGCGGCGTCGCTCAGCCCGCCGGCGGCCGAGGCCGCGGGCGCGAACAGCATCAGCAGCCCGAGCAGCGTCGCCACCAGGGCAAGCGGCCCGGTGCCCCGGGAACGTCGTGCAAGGGTTCTCATGCCCTTGACGCTACCGTGACCAGCGCCGGAGCACGGCATACCCTTCGCATACTGGTTATGACAAAATTCCCCGCCGTCCGCCGGGGCCGCTCCCCTTCTCGCGGATGACATTTCCCCGAGTCGACCCTGAGACGGGTGGGACCGGGGAACCACGTGAGGCGGCCGAACGTACGTCCCGGCGGGCCCGGAGCGGTGCGGAGACGGATCCGGGGCGGCCCGAGGGGGTGTCCCGACCGTACCGCGCCAACGGGCAGACTGTTCCCGGACCGTCGGTCCCATTGCCTTTTCTTGACCCAACTCCCGTTACTCGACCCAACTCCCGATCGGAGCGCTCGGTGATCATCGGCCTCGTCACGGCCGTGGCGGCATCCGCCTGCTACGGCACCGGCTCGGTCCTGCAGGCCGTCGGATCCCGCCGCTCGGCCCGGGAGGAGGCCGCCAAGGGCGCCACCACCTCGACCACCGAGCACGGCGGGCCGAGCCTGTCCTCCACCGCGAAGGCCGCCGTCACCTGGGAGTTCATCACCGGCACGGTGCTCGACCTGATCGGCTTCGGGCTCGGCGCGCTGGCCGCGCGGCTGCTGCCGCTGTTCCTCTCCCAGACCATCATCAGCGCCAACCTGGTGATCACCGCGGTGCTGAGCATCAAGCTGCTGGGCATCCGGCTCAAGCAGTTGGAGTGGGCCTCGATCGGCGTGCTCTGCTCGGCGCTCGTGCTGCTGGCCGTCTCGGCCGGGCCCGAGGGCGGCCACCACGCGTCGATGGCCTTCCACTGGGGGCTGCTGATCGTCACCACCGTGCTGCTGGCCGGCGGCAGCCTGCTGGTGCGCCGGATGGGCTCCAAGGGCGCGATCGTCGCCGGCCTGCTCTCCGGCCTGGGCTTCGGCGCCCTGGGCGTCGGCGTGCGCATCCTGAACGGCGTGGAGCCCTTCGACCTGGTCCGACTGGTCTCCGACCCGGCCCTGTACGCGGTGCTGGTCGGCGGCCTCGGCGGGATGTACGTGCACACCGTGGCCCTGCAGATCGGCTCGGTGAACGGCGCCACCGCCGCCCTGGTGGTCGGCGAGACGGTGCTGCCCGGCGCGGTCGGCGTGCTCTGGCTCGGCGACTCCACCAAGGCCGGCCTCGGCTGGCTCGGCGTGGCCGGCTTCCTGCTCGCGGTGGTCTCCGCGGTCGGCGTGGCCTACTTCGGCCAGGGGGACCACGGCGCCCTGGGCGACGCCTCCACCGACCACCCCGAACTCGCCCACAAGTAGCCGCGGTCCGGCCGCTTCAGCCCCCGCTGTGCCGCGGCACCCGCTGGCAGCGGGGGCAGAAGTAGCTGGACCGGTTCATCCAGGCGGCCCGCCGGATCGCGGTGCCGCAGCGGCGGCAGGGCTCGTGCTCGCGGCCGTAGGCGTCGAGGTCCCGGGAGAAGTAGCCGCTCTCACCGTTCACGTTGACGTACAGGCTGTCGAAGCTGGTGCCGCCCACGGCCAGCGCCGCGGTCATCACGTCCCGGGCGTTGGCCAGCAGCAGCGCGGCCTGCGGGCGGGTGAGGGTCGCGGTCGGGCGGTCGTAGTGCAGCTTGGAGCGCCACAACGCCTCGTCGGCGTAGATGTTGCCGACGCCGCTGATCAGGGTCTGGTCGAGCAGTGCGCGCTTGACCGTGGTGCGCTTGGCCCGCAGCGCGGCGGCGAAGGCCAGGTCGTCGAAGCGCGGGTCGAGCGGGTCGCGGGCGATGTGCGCGATGGAGACCGGGGTGCCCTCCGGGTCGCCCTCCTCGGCCTCCTCGACGGCCAGCCCGCCGAAGGTCCGCTGGTCGACGAAGCGCAGTTCGCGCCCGCCGTCCTCGAAGCGCAGCCGGACCCGCAGATGCGTCTCGTCCGGCACCGAGGGGTCCTGGACGAGGAGTTGGCCGCTCATCCCGAGGTGGCCGATCAACGAGAAACCCGCCCCGGTGCCGCCCAGCGGCACCCAGAGGTACTTGCCGCGGCGCTGCGCGGCGCCCAGGGTCGTGCCGGTCAGCCGGGCCGCGAAGTCGGCCGCGCCGGCCGGCTGGCGGCGCACCGCGCGCGGGTGCAGCACCTGGACGTCGGCGACGGTCCGCCCGGCGACCCAGTTGGCCAGTCCGCGGCGGACGACCTCGACCTCGGGGAGTTCGGGCACGGGAAACAGGCCTCCTGCGTGAAGGGATCGGCAGGAGGACAGGCTACTTCGGGATCACGCGCCGGCGGGCAGCCGGTCGGCGTACTTCTCCTTGATCGCGCGCCAGGCGCTCTCGGCGGCCTTCTGCTCGGCTTCCTTCTTCGAGCGGCCGACGCCGCTGCCGAAGTCCTCGCCGGCCACCCGGGCCGCCGCGGTGAAGGTCTTCTCGTGGTCCGGACCGGACTCCATGACCACGTACTCGGGCACGCCGATGCCCACCGAGGCGGTGAGCTCCTGCAGGCTGGTCTTCCAGTCCAGGCCGGCGCCCAGCTGAGAGGACTCCTCGATCAGCGGGTCGAACAGCCGGTGGACGAACTCGGTCGCCGCCTCCAGACCGCGGTCCAGGTAGACGGCCCCGATCACGGCCTCGACGGTGTCCGCGAGGATCGACGACTTGTCGCGGCCGCCGGTGCCCTCCTCGCCCTTGCCGAGCCGGATGAACGTGCCGAGCTCCAGGCCGCGGCCGACGTCCGCGAGCGCGCGGGAGTTGACCACCGCGGCGCGCAGCTTGGCGAGCGTGCCCTCCGGGACGTCCGGGTGGACGCGGTAGAGGGTGTCGGTCACCACGAGGCCCAGCACCGAGTCGCCGAGGAACTCCAGGCGCTCGTTGGTGGGCAGGCCACCGTTCTCGTACGCGTACGAGCGGTGGGTCAGGGCACGTACCAGAAGGGCGCGCTCAAGCGTGTACCCGAGGCGCCCTTCCAGGACGTCGTATTCGGTCGAAGCCGGCCCGCCGGCCTTGCCGCTGCCCGAAGAACCCTTCGAGGCAGAGGACGCCTTGCGGGTGGAGTTACCGTCCGACATCGATCCGTGCACCCCGCCGATCAGACCGAGAGGACCTGGCGACGGTTGTACGTGCCGCAGCTCGGGCACGCGATGTGGCCCAGCTTCGGCTCGTGGCAGCGGTCGCACGCCACGAGGGCCGGAACAACGGCCTTCCAGTTGGACCGGCGGTGGCGCGTGTTGCTGCGCGACATCTTCCGCTTCGGAACAGCCACGGCTACTTCTCCTGGTTCTCGGCGAGACCCTCACGGGTGTCGCTGTTCTTGATCCCGTCACCCTCGTCGCCGGGGGTGGCGGAGAGTCCCTGCAGAGCCGCCCACCGGGGGTCGGCGGCGTCGTGGTGGTGCGCCGGGTCGTCGCTCAGGCGCGCTCCGCACTCGGAGCACAGGCCCAGGCAGTCTTCCTGGCACACCGGCTGCAACGGCAGTGCGAGCACCACCGCATCACGCAGCACCGGCTGGAGGTCGAAGAAGTCGCCCTCCAGACGGTAAGTCTCTTCTTCCGAGTCCTCGTCGAGGTCCTCGGCGCCGGTGGTCCGGGCGCGGTGACGCTCGTCGGACTCCGGGTAGTAGTACAGCTCCTGGAAGTCCACGTCGATGTCGAAGTCGACGGGCTCCAGGCACCGGACGCACTCGCCCTCGACGCGGGCGTCGGCGGTGCCGGTGACCAGCACGCCCTCGACCACGGACTCCAGGCGGAGCTCCAGCTCGATCGGGCTCTTCTCCGGGACGCCGATCACGTCGATGATCCCGAAGCCCTCGGGGGCCTCCAGGGTCCGGCTCACCTTGCGCATCGCGCCCGGACGCCGACCGAGCTCGTGCGTGTCGAACACGAGGGGGTCGCGGTGGTCGAGGCGGTTCAAGGTGTCCTGACTTCCATAGGAATCAACGCTGGTTCCCCCGTCCGAGCCGGCGTTGCGAGGGCAAGCCGACGGCCGGACATGGGGATGCCGGAGTGGTCAGACTACCGGAGTCTCCCGCCAGGCCCAACTTCGGCCCCGTCAGGAGACTCCCGCACCGCCCCGGCGGGCGGCGCTCAGCGGCCGCCGAGCTCCCGCAGCCGGGTCATGTCGATCATGCTGGTGTCGAAGAAGCTGGTCTCGTCCAGGTTCTGCTGCTGCGGAACGGCCGGGGGCAGGGCGGGCTGCTGCGGGTAGCCGTAGGCGTCGTACGGCTGGGCCGCGTAGCCGTCCTGCTGCTGCGGGTAGCCGTAGGCGCCCTGCTGCTGGCCCTGGTGCTGCTGCTCCTGGTAGGGCTGCTGCTGCGGGTAGCCGCCCTGCTGCTGGCCCCACTGGGCCTGGTACGGGTCGCCCTGGACGGCCGGGTCGAAGCCGCCGCCGTACACCTCGGCGTACTGCCCGGCCTGGTGCTGCTCCTGGTGCTGGTGCTGGGCGGCCGCGTACTGGTCGGCGCCGGGCGCCTGCCAGCCGGCCGCGGCCGGGGTCTGCTCGGGCCAGGTCTGCTGCTGCGGGACGTCCTCGCGGTACCAGGCGATGTCGGCGCCGTCGGCGTCCTCGGCGAAGCCGGCGGCCACCGCCTCGGCGCGCTCCTTGGCCTGCTGGGCCTCGTCGGCCGCGGCGAGGTAGGCCCCCAAGTCATCGATCGGCCGCTTGCCGAGCAGCTTGTCGCGGCCCTTGCCGACCGCCTCCAGGGTCGCGCTGAGCACGTTCTCCAGGGTGGCGAGCTTCACGTCGACGTACTCGTCGACCTCGGGGCTCGGGCTGAGCCGCTGCGGCTGGAACTCCTCGCCGTCGGTCTCGCCCTCGGCCTCGAAGCCGCCCGCGTCGCCGCGCAGCTTGGTCCGGCCGCGGCCGACCGCGCCGAGCGTCTTGGTCAGCACCACCTCGAAGTTGGCGAGCTTGCTGTCCACGTAGTCGTCGGCCTCGGCGCGCTGGGTGTCGACGTCGACACGGGCCTCCGCGAGCAGCCGGTCGGCCTCGGACTGGGCCCGGCGGACCACCTCGGTGTCGGAGATCAGCGAACCGCGCTCGGCGTGCGCACCCTGGATGATCCGGTCCGCCTCGGCCTGGGCACCGGCCACCACCTGCTCGTGGTCGGCCATCACCGACTGGGCCTGGGCGAGTTCGGCGGGCAGGGCCGCCTTGAGGTCGTTGAGCAGGCCGATCAGCTCGGCCCGGTTCACCACGCAGGAGGCCGACATCGGCATCGAGCGGGCGTTCTCGACCGCCGCCACGATCTCGTCGACCTTGTTCTGCACGTCCACGGGGCTTCGTCTTTCCGTGTGCCGCCGACGGTCCGGCGGAGGCAGGCCCGGCGCGGTGGACCTCACCGCAGGGCAGGAGTACAGACTGTACGGCCCCCGTGCGGCGACCTCACAACGCCCGAGCCGAACCCGTCTCCCCCGCCTCGGACAAGCCGTGACGAACCGGCAGGAAACCGTTGCCGCTACTGGGCGGCCCGGCGCTCCGCGATCCGCTCCACCAGGCGGCCGTGCACCGTCTCCGGCAGCAGGTGCGAGACGTCGCCGCCGTACGAGGCGACCTCCTTGACCAGCGTCGAGGAGAGGAAGCTGTAGGTCGGCGAGGTCGGCACGAACAGCGTCTCCACGCCGCTCAGGCCGTGGTTCATCTGGGCCATCTGCAGCTCGTAGTCGAAGTCGCTGACCGCGCGCAGGCCCTTGATGATCGCGGGGATGCCGCGCTCCCGGCAGTAGTCCACCAACAGGCCGTGGTGCGACTCGACGACCACGTTCCCGAGCGGGGCGGTGACCTCCTCGATCAGGCCGATCCGCTCCTCGACGGTGAACATGCCCTGCTTGTTCCGGTTGATCAGGACCGCGACATGCACCACGTCGTACAGCTTCGAGGCCCGCTCGATGATGTCGAGGTGACCGTTGGTGATCGGGTCGAACGAACCGGGGCAGACGGCTCGGCGCATGGCGTGTGTGCTCCCTCGTGGGGTGACGGCTGCTGCGGGCCGCGGCCCGCTACTCCTGATCGCTGGCCCCGGCGGCGGCGCGACCGTACCAGAGGGTGCCCTCGCCGTACCGGCGGGAGCGCAGTACCTCGAAGCCCTCGGGCCAGCCGAACTCGCCGCCACGGGTGCTGCGCTCCACGGTGACGAGTGCGTCCTCCGCGAGCCAGCCCCCAGCCGACAGTGTGATCAGCATCTCGCGCAGCTCGTCGTCCGTCACCGCGTACGGCGGATCCAGGAAGACCAGGTCGTACGGGGCCGACGGCGGCGGCCCGGCGATCACCTTCTCCGCCTTGGCGGCCCGCACCTCGGCACCCGGCAGGCCGATCGTCCGGACGTTCTCCCGGATCACCCGGGCCGCCTGGGCGTCCGCCTCGACCAGCAGGACGTGCTCGGCGCCGCGCGACAGCGCCTCCAGGCCGACCGCGCCCGATCCGCCGAAGAGGTCCAGCATCCGGGCCCCGTGCAGGGTGCCGCGGAACGCCTCCAGGGTGGAGAACATCGCCTCACGGGCCTTGTCGGAGGTCGGACGGGTGCCCCGGCCGGGCGGTACGGCCAGCCGGCGGCCGCCGGCCGACCCGGCGATCACGCGGGTCATGGTGGTGGAAGGTCCTTTCGTCGCTGCCCGACCACGCTATCCCGATCTCCCCGTCGGGCCCACGCCGAGCGGGTGCGGCCCGGCGGAACGCTCCCGCCGGGCCGCACCCGCACCCCCGGACGGTCAGCTGGCCTCGGAGCCCGCGCCCTGGCTCGGCACGGCCGCGCCGAGCAGCGCCGGCGAGGCGTAGCGGGACCAGGACAGGCAGCCGTCGGGCGGGCAGAACTCGGGGCGGCGCGGGTCGTGCCCGAGCTCGCGCAGCTTGGTCCGGACGGAGTCGGGCGTGCGGCCGAAGCGGGCGGCGATCCGGGCGACGGTCTCGCCGTCGTGGAAGCGCCGGACCAGCTCCTCCTCGTGCTGCGGCACCCAGGGGGCGCCGTGGCCGGGGTACAGCTCGCGCAGCACGTCGCGGTCGGGGATGGGCTCGGCCACGTCGGCGACGATCGCCAGCGCCCGCAGCGCGCGGTTGAGCGCGATCCGCAGCGAGGCGACGTCCTCGACCGGCAGCCGGAGCCGGCCCGAGGCGAGCGGCGTGGCGGCCGCCCCCTCGCGCCAGCCGGTGAGGGTGAGGGTGACCTCTCGGTCGTCGTCGCTGGCGAGTTCGATCCGGAAGACCTTGTCGCCCAGCGGGAGCTCGTTGAGATGACGGAATGCCATGGCAGGACCCCCAAGTGTCGTGCCAGGTACGCACCTTGGGGGTGCGCCCTGAACAACTCCATTCTCTCGCGGGGGTCTGACAATCCGGGCCGTCCGGGGGCTCGTCCGGCCCTTCCCTCCGGACCGCTCAGCCCTTCTCCATGAAGGCCGCGCGGTCCTCGTCGATCAGGCTCTCCAGCACGGTGCGCAGCTCCGGGTGGGCGGTCAGCTCCGGGTCCTCGGCGACCAGCCGGGTGGCCTCGGTCCGGGCGGTGAGGATGACCTCCTCGTCCTCCAGCACCGAGAGCACCTTGAGCGAGGACTTCACCCCGGACTGCGCCTGGCCCAGCACGTCGCCCTCGCGGCGCTGTTCGAGGTCGATCCGCGACAGCTCGAAGCCGTCCAGGGTGCCGGCCACCGCGTCCAGCCGGGCCCGGGCGGCGCTGCCCCCGGGCATCTCGCTGACCAGCAGGCACAGGCCCGGCGCACTGCCCCGGCCGACCCGGCCGCGCAGCTGGTGGAGCTGGGAGACCCCGAAGCGGTCGGCGTCCATGATGACCATCGCGGTGGAGTTGGGGACGTTGACGCCGACCTCGATGACCGTGGTGGCGACCAGCACGTCCACCTGCCCGGCCGAGAAGCGGCGCATCACCTCGTCCTTGGCCTCCGGGGCGAGCCGGCCGTGCAGGATCTCCACCCGCAGGCCGCTCAGCGGGCCCTTCACCAGCTTCTCGGCGGTCTCCACCACCGAGAGCGGGGGCCGCCGTTCGTCGCTCGCGGCGCCCGCGTCCGGCTCGGTGAGGTCCTCGAAGTCCTCCTCGGCCGCCTTGCGCCGCTTCTTGGCCGCCTTCGGGTCGGCGGCCGGCTCCTCGTCCCCGATCCGGGGGCAGACCACGTACGCCTGGTGGCCCTTGCCGACCTCCTCGCGGACCCGCTCCCAGGCCCGGGTGAGGAAGTTGGGCTTCTCCAGCGCGGGGACGACATGGGTGGAGATCGGCGACCGGCCGGCCGGGAGCTGGTCCAGGACGGAGGTCTCCAGGTCCCCGAAGACGGTCATCGCGACGGTGCGCGGGATCGGCGTGGCGGTCATCACCAGCAGGTGCGGCGGCTGGTCGCCCTTGGCCCGCAGCGCGTCCCGCTGCTCGACGCCGAAGCGGTGCTGCTCGTCGACCACGACCAGGCCGAGGTCCTGGAACTGGACCTTGTCCTCGATCAGCGCGTGGGTGCCGATGGCGATCCCGGCGTCGCCGCAGGCCATGTCCAGCATCGCCTGGCGGCGGGCGGGGGTGCCCATCGAACCGGTCAGCAGCACCACCCGGGTGGCGTGCTCGGAGCCGCCGAGCATGCCGCCCTCCGCCAGGTCGCCCATCATCTCGACGATCGAGCGGTGGTGCTGCTGGGCCAGCACCTCGGTGGGCGCGAGCAGCACGGCCTGGCCGCCGGCGTCCACCACGGCCAGCATGGCGCGCAGCGCCACCAGGGTCTTCCCCGAGCCGACCTCGCCCTGGAGCAGCCGGTGCATCGGGTGGTCGGTGGCCAGGTCGGCGGCGATCTCGGCGGAGACCTTCCGCTGGCCCTCGGTGAGGGTGAACGGCAGCCGGGCGTCGAAGGCGTCCAGCAGGCCGCCGGCCCGGGCCGCGCGCGGCTTGGCCGGCAGTGCGGAGTCGGCGGCCCGGCGCCGGGCGAGGGCGACCTGGAGGACGAAGGCCTCGTCCCAGCGCAGCCGGCTCTGGGCGCGCTCGCGGTCGGCCTGGCTGCGCGGGCGGTGGATCAGCTCCAGCGCCTCGGGCAGCGGGACGAGGTCGTGCCGCTCGCGCAGTTCGGCGGGCAGCGGCTCGCCGACGTCGCCGAGGTGCTTGGTGAGCGCGGTCTCGATGCAGATCGACAGCTTCCAGCTGGGCATCTGCGCGCTGGCGCCGTAGACCGGGATGAGCCGGCCGGCGAACTGCTTCGCGGCGTCCGACCCGGCGTCCTCGTCGAGCAGCTGGTAGTCGGGCGAGACCAGCTGGCGGCTGCGGTTGAACACCCCGACCTTGCCCGCGAACAGGCCCTGGGCGCCGGCCTTGAGCTCCTTCTGCCGCCAGCCCTGGTTGAAGAAGACCAGCGAGAGCCGGCTGCGGCCGTCGGTGACCACCACCTCCAGCCGGTCGCCCTTGCGGCCGCGGAACGGGATCAGGGTGACCTTCTCGATCCGGGCCAGCACGGTGACGTGCTCGTCGATCTCCAGCTCGTCCAGGCTGGTGAGCTGGCCGCGTTCGACGTAGCGGCGCGGATAGTGGTGCAGCAGGTCCCCGACCGTGCGCAGCTTGAGGCTGTCGGCGAGCACCTTCGCGGTGCGGTCGCCGACGAGCTTGGTCAGTGGTTCATCGAGAGCGCCCATCAGGCCCCTGTTTACACCACGGGACCGACGGACAGCGGGCGCTACTCGCCCGCTCGCCTCCGGGGCGCTCTCGTCCGGTACCGACGGTCGGCGCTCCCTCGCTCCCCCGTCGCTCCCCCGCTCGCCCTCCTTGCCCGCCGGGGTCACTCCACCCCGATGAGCAGCGGCGTGGACTCCTGGCCGCCGCGGAAGACCACCGAGTCCACCTCCGGCCGCTGCTGGCGGACGTGCGCCACCAGCCGGTCGGTGAGCGTCCGGTCGGCACCCTCGCCGAGGATCAGGGTGACGAGTTCGCCGCCCGCGCCGAGCATCCGGTCCAGCACGCTCTCGCCGACCTCCGCCAGTCCGGCGCCGATCACCGCGACGTCCCCGTCGATCAGGCCGAGCACGTCGCCGGCCTGGCAGACCCCGGCCATGGTCCAGGACTCGCCCTCGGCGACGGCGAGTTCGGCGTACCGGGTGGCCCCGGCCGCCGAGGTCATGGCGACCACGTCCTCGTCGAACCGGCGCCCGCCCTCGTGCACCGCGAGCGCCGCGAGGCCCTGCACCGGCGAGCGGGTGGGCAGGACGGCGATCCGGACCCCCTCCTCGCGGAGCTGGTCGGCGGCGGCCCCGGCGGCGGCGCGCAGTTCGGGGTCGTTGAGCAGCAGCACCACCTCGCGGGCGGACGCGCCGCGGACGGCGTCGGCGAGTTCGGCGCTGGCCGGGCGGCGGTCCGGGTCGGCGTGCAGGACGACGGCACCGGCCTGTTCGCACAGCTCGGCCAGCCCCTCGCCGGACACCACGGAGAGCACCGCGCGGGCCCGTTCCGCGCGTTCGCCGCGTTCGGCGGTGGTGCCGGCCCGGGCGGCGGCCTCGGCGAAGTGGGTGATCCGGATCTGGTGCGGGCGCCCGGCGCCGACCCCGGCCTCCACCGCGGCGCCGGCGTCGTCCACGTGGACGTGCACGTTCCACAGCCCGTCGCCGCCGCCGATCACCAGCGAGTCGCCGAGGCCGGCCAGCCGTTCGCGCAGCGCGGGCAGCGCCGCGTCCGGCGCGTCCAGCAGGTAGATGACCTCGAAGGCGGGGTGGCCCGGGCCGGGCGGCCGCAGGTGCACCGCGCAGCTCTCCACGGCCCGGACGTCCCCGCGCAGCGCGACCGGTCCCATCGGCTGCTGCCCGGCGACGGCGTCGGCGAGCGCGCCGAGGACGGCCACCAGGCCGCGCCCGCCGGCGTCCACCACCCCGTTCTCGGCCAGCACGGCGAGCTGCTCGGGGGTGTGCCGCAGCGCGTCCCGGGCGGCCCGGTGGGCGGTGTCGGCGACCTGGGCGAGCCCGTCCCCGGCCCCGACCGCCTCGCGGGCGGCGACCCGGGCGACGGTGAGCAGGGTGCCCTCGACGGGCTCGGCGACGGCCTGGTAGGCGGAGTCGGCGGCCCGCTGCAGGGCGGCCCGCAGCTGGTCGGCGCCGCCGCCCTCGGCGAGCGTCTCGGCGGTGCCGCGCAGCCACTGGGCGAGGATCACCCCGGAGTTGCCGCGGGCGCCGACCAGCGCGCCGCGGGCCATCGCCCGGACGGTGTCGGCCAGTCCGGGTGCCCGGTCGGCCGCGGGGTCGGCGAAGCGGCTCTCCACCTCGGCGGCGGCGGACTCGACGGTCAGGTAGAGGTTGGTGCCGGTGTCGCCGTCCGGGACGGGGTACACGTTGAGCGCGTCGATCTCCTCGCGGGCCTGGCCGAGCGCGCGCAGGGCGAGCTGGCACCAGGTGCGCACGGCCGGGGCGTCGAGCGTGTGCAGCACCAGGTCTCCTCCGGATGGGACGCCGACATGGCCGGGCGATGAACGGCACGGGGTGATACCGGCAGGTTATCGGGGGCCCGGGAGGGCCGCCCGGGCCGGAGACCGGAGCGATCACTCGGCCGGTCATGGTAGTTTCGTGGGACGGAAGCAAGCGTTGTATGCTCTTCCGGTTGCCTGGAACCGTCCAGGCTCACCCCCTTGTCCGGTCCGGTTCACGCGAGTGTGCCGGTGGGTGGGTGGGGTTTTCGAAAGTAACTGATCTGAAGTCTTGGAGTGACTCCTGTGGCTGCCAACTGCGACGTCTGCGGCAAGGGGCCGGGCTTCGGCAACAGCATCTCCCACTCTCACCGCCGTACCCCCCGTCGTTGGAACCCCAACATTCAGACGGTGCGCGCTGTGATTGGGCGGACGCCGAAGCGGCTCAACGTCTGCACCTCGTGCATCAAGGCCGGTAAGGTCTCGCGCTGACGCGCAGACCGGCATGCCGGTCCTCCAGTGAGTCGGTTCATCCCCGGATGAGCCGGCTTCGCTGTTTCCGGGACCGGTCACGCTTTCCGGACGCAGCAGTGGTGGGCGGGTTCCCCAGGGAGCCCGCCCACCACTGTGTTCCGGGCCGGCCCGACGGCGTTCCCGGCCCGCGCGACGGCGGCTAGCGCCAGCGCCAGGCGTGGTCGACCGGGCCGATCCCGGCGCCCAGCGCGAAGCCCCCGGCGATCGCACCGGTGATGTACTCCTTGGCCGAGCCCACCGCCTCGGGCAGCGACTCGCCCTTGGCCAGGCCGGCCGCGATCGAGCTGGCCAGGGTGCAGCCGGTGCCGTGGGTGTGCCGGTTGTCGTAGCGCGGCGCGCGGTACCAGTGCACCTCGCCGGGCCCGCCGTACAGCAGGTCGGCGGCCTCGCCGGCCAGGTGGCCGCCCTTGACCAGCACCCAGCGCGGCCCGAGGTCCAGCAGCGCCGCGGCGGCGGCCAGCATCTGCGACTCGTCCTCGACGGTCCGCCCGGTGAGCTGCGTCACCTCGTGCAGGTTGGGGGTGACCAGGGTGGCGACCGGCAGCAGCCTGGTCCGGACGGTGGCGACCGCCTCGGCGGCCAGCAGCGCGTCCCCGTGCTTGGAGACGCCGACCGGGTCGACCACGACCGGGGCCGGGACCCCGGAGAGCAGGTCGGCGACGGTCTCGACCAGTTCGATCGAGGCGAGCATGCCGGTCTTCACGGCCTGCACCCCGATGTCGTCCACCACGCTGCGGAACTGCGCCCGGACGGCTTCGGCGGGCAGTTCCCAGTAGCCCTGGACGCCGAGCGAGTTCTGCGCGGTGACGGCGGTGATCACGCTCATGCCGTGGACGCCGAGGGCGAGCATCGCCTTGAGGTCGGCCTGGATGCCGGCGCCGCCGCCGGAGTCGGAGCCCGCGATCGTGAGCACGCGGGGAGGTGCGGTGGAGTCCATGGGCCCCAACCTACCCGCGCGGGTTCAGAGCACCGCCTCGGACTCCGTCCAGCGGTCCTCCGGCACGGTCTTCAGCCGGGTCACCGCGTCCCCGATCGGCACCAGCTCGATGCCGGTCCGGCGCAGCGCGGTGAAGTGCCCGAACGCGCCCTGGTGGACGGCCTCGACCGCGTGCCAGCCGAAGCGGGTGGCGAGCACCCGGTCCCGGGCGGTCGGGGTGCCGCCGCGCTGGGTGTGGCCGAGGATGACCGGGCGGGCCTCCTTGCCGAGCAGGTTCTCCAGCTCGTTGGCGAGCCGGTTGCCGATCCCGCCGAAGGTCCGGTGGCCGTACTGGTCGACCTCGCCGTGGTCGAAGCGCATGGTGCCGGGCACCGGGGCGGCGCCCTCGGCGACGGCGATGATGGCGAACTTCTTGCCGCGGGCGAAGCGGTCCTCGACCATCCGGGCCACCGCCTCGATGTCGAAGGGCTTCTCCGGGATCAGGATGCCGTGGGCACCGCCGGCCATGCCCGCGGTGAGGGTGATCCAGCCGGTGTGCCGGCCCATCAACTCGACCACCATGACGCGCTGGTGGGACTCCGCGGTGGTCTTCAGCCGGTCGATCGCCTCGGTCGCCACGTGCACCGCGGTGTCGAAGCCGAAGGTGACGTCGGTGGCGTCGATGTCGTTGTCGATGGTCTTGGGCACCCCGACCACCGGCAGTCCGGCGTCGCTGAACAGCTTGGCGGCGGTGAGCGTCCCCTCGCCGCCGATCGCGATCAGCGCGTCGATGCCGATGTCCCGGGCCAGCGACTTGGCGTTCTCCACCGCCCAGGCGATCCGTTCGCGCTGCACCCGGGCCGAGCCCAGGATGGTGCCGCCGAGGGTGAGCAGACCGGTGACGTCGTCGTGCGAGACCGGCCGGGTGCGGCCCTCGATCAGGCCGAGGAAGCCGTCCAGGACGCCCACGATCTCGTCGCCGTGGACGTCCGTGCCCCGGTGCACGACCGAGCGGATCACCGCGTTGAGACCGGGGCAGTCGCCGCCGCTGGTCAGTACACCGATGCGCATGTGTGGTGTGCTCCCGCTCGCAGTGGTTCAGACCACCCGCGTCGGACGGCGGGCGGGCCAGGATGCCGCAAGCCTACGCAAAACGCACCCCGAATCCCGTCCGCCGCACGTCCGCGGCGTCACGCGCCGCACCGGCGTCCAGTCCGGATCCGCCGTCGGCCGTAGCTCATTCGGCGAAGTGGTCCCAGCCGCCGACCCGGTCCCAGGGCGCGCCGTCGACCGTCACCCGACCGCTGCGCGAGCCCCGAGGGCGACCGGTCACCTCGCCCACCACCCGCCAGCGGGACGGGAGTTGGACCCCGCGCGGGAAGGTCGCCACGATCGCGTGGTCCTCCCCGCCGGACAGCACCCAGACCATCGGGTCCACCCCGACCGCCTGGCCGATGTCGGCCATCTGCGCCGGGACGTCGAAGTCGGCGGACTTGAGGTCGATGTCCACCTCGCTGGCCCGGGCCACATGGCCGAGGTCGGCGACCAGTCCGTCGCTCACGTCGATCATCGAGGTCGCGCCCAACTCGGCGGCGGCCGGGCCCGCGTGGTACGGCGGCTCGGGCCGGCGGTGCGCCTCCACGAAGGCGCGCGGGGAGCGGAAGCCGCGCTGCAGCACGGTGAGTCCGGCCGCGGACCAGCCCAGCCAGCCGCACACCGCGATCACGTCGCCGACCTGGGCGCCGGTGCGCGTCACCGCCGCGCGCCCCTGGAGGTCGCCGAGCGCCGTGATGGCCAGCGTGACGGTGTCGCCCCGCACCACGTCGCCGCCGACCACCGTCGCCCCGGCGACCTGGCACTCGTCGCGCAGCCCGTCCATCAGCTCGGTGGCCCAGGTGGTCGGCAGGTCCGCGGGGGTGACCAGCCCGAGCAGGATCGCGGTGGGCACCGCGCCCATCGCGGCCACGTCGGCCAGGTTCTGGGCGGCGGCCTTGCGGCCCACGTCGTAGGCGGTGGACCAGTCCCGACGGAAGTGCCGGTTCTCGATCAGGACGTCCGTGGTGGCCACCACCCGGCCGTCCGGGGCCTTCACCACCGCGGCGTCGTCCCCGGGGCCGAGGTCGACCGCGTCGGTGAGCGGTACCCGCGCGGTCAGCTCCCTGATGAGGCCGAACTCGCCGAGCTCGCCCACGGTCCCCTGCATCTGCCGTCCTCTCGCCTTTCCTTCCCGGCCGGCGCTGCCGGCCGGGGTCCGGTCCCCGTCGCTCCCCCGCGCGCAGCGTACGCCCTTCGGGGGTGCGGAAGTCTCCCCTCCCCGGCCCGCTGCGCGGTAGCGTGGTGATCAGCCTGCCGTTGAGCCCGCACCCACCCCTGCCCGAACCGGGCGGTCACGGCGGCGATCCCCCCAAACCGGCTGCCGGGAGGTCACCCGTGGTACAGGCATACATCCTGATCCAGACCGAGGTAGGAAAGGCCACCGCAGTGGCCGGGACCATCGCCGGGATCCCCGGCGTGATCACCGCCGAGGACGTCACCGGTCCGTACGACGTGATCGTCAAGGCCGAAGCCGAGACGGTCGACGACCTGGGCCGGATGGTGGTCGCCAAGGTCCAGAAGGTGGAGGGCATCACCCGCACCCTCACCTGTCCGGTGGTCCACCTGTAGCCCCGGCTACCATCGGCGGGTGGCCAGACGACTCCGCATCCCCGACGCGCTGACCGCGCTCCCCGCGCCGGTCCGCTGGCTGGCCCTGCCCGTCGCGCTGACCTGCACGGTCGTGCTGCTGGTCGGCAGTTGGGGATCGGCCGACCCGGACGTCGAGGCCCCGCGGCCGAGCGGGAAGGCCGCGGACTACTGCCGGCAGCTGACCGCCGCGCTGCCGGCCGACCTGCTCGGCCGCGCCCGCAAGGACCCGTCGCCCGCCTCGCCGTACACGGCCGCCTGGGGCGACTCGCCCCGGGTGGTGCTGCGCTGCGGCGTCGACCGGCCGGAGGAACTGGACGGCGAGCACGCCAAGGACTGGTCCCCGACGGTCGACGACGTCACCTGGTGGTCGCAGCGGCTCGGCGACGGCGGCTACCGCTTCGTGACGACCATGCGCGCCGCCTACGTCGAGGTGACCGTCCCGGCCGGGGCCGCGCAGAACCCGTTCGACCCGGCCGCCGCCCTGACCGGCGCGGTCAAGGCCAGCATCCCGGGCTGACCGCGCGATCCGCCGCCCCCGGCAGCCCCGGAGCCCGCCCCGCCGGCCCGGCGCAGCGGGCTCCGACGCCCACCGGCCGCTAGCGCAGCCCGGTCGAACGGCGCAGCGCGGTCTGCAGCAGCCGGTCGATCAGCTCCGCGTACGGGACGCCGGTGGCCTCCCACATCTTCGGGAAGGCGGAGATCGGGGTGAAGCCCGGCATGGTGTTGATCTCGTTGATCACCCAGGAGCCGTCCTCCAGCAGGAAGAAGTCCACCCGGGCCAGGCCCTCGCAGCCGAAGGCCTCGAACGCGGCCACCGCCTGGCGCCGGATCTCCGCGACCTCCGCCCCGGTGAGCTCGGCCGGGATCCGGACCTCGGAGGAGTCGATGTACTTGGCCTCGAAGTCGTAGAAGTCGAAGCCCTCACCGACCAGCACCTCGGCCGGGACGCTGGCCCGCGGGCCGTCCTCGAACTCCAGCACCCCGCACTCGATCTCGCGGCCGGACACGCCCGCCTCGATGATCAGCTTGGGGTCGTGCCGGCGGGCCTCCTCGATCGCGGCGTCCAGCTCGGCCGGGTTCTTGACCTTGGTGATGCCGATGCTGGAGCCGGCCCGGCAGGGCTTCACGAACACCGGCAGGCCGAGCTCGGCGACCCGCTCGCGCACGGCGGCGCGGCCCTGCTCGGTCTCCCAGTCGCGCGGCCGCACGATCGTGAAGCGGCCGACGCCCAGGCCGTGCGAGGCCAGGATCCGCTTGGCGAACTCCTTGTCCATGCCGGCCGCGCTGGCCAGCACGCCGTTGCCGACGTACGGGACGCCGGAGAGCTCCAGCAGGCCCTGGAGGGTGCCGTCCTCGCCCCAGGGGCCGTGCAGCAGGGGGAACACCACGTCGACCTCGCCGAGCGCCTTGGGGGCGCTCCCCGGCTCGCTCAGCAGCACCTCGCGGCTGCCCGGGGCGACCGGCAGCGCGACCTGCCCGTCGACGGCCTCGGCGACGTGCGCCACGTCCGGCAGCCGGCCGTCGGTGATCGCCATCCGGGCCGGCTCGTCGCTGGTCAGCGCCCAGCGGCCCTCGTGGGTGATGCCGATCGGCAGCACGTCGTACTTGTCACGGTCGATCGCCCGGAGAACGCTGCCCGCGGTGGAGACCGAGATCGCGTGCTCGGAGCTGCGCCCGCCGAAGACCAGCGCGACGCGCGGCTTCTGGGCGGACGGGTTCGGGGAGGTCTGTTCGATGCTCATATCGGGTTTGAGACTACCGTGCGAGGTGTTTCCGGGAAGTCAGCGCCTTTCCGGGAATCGCCGCCCGTCCGGGGCCTCCTGCCGGATCAGGACCGCTGCGCCTGACGGCGCTCCGCCTTCGCCGAGCGGGACATCAGCACCTGCAGCGCCTCCTGGGTCGGCCGCCCGTTGTGCACCACGTCCACCACGGCCTCGACGATCGGCATGTCGACCCCGCTGCGCCGGGCCAGGTCCAGCACCGACTCGCAGGACTTGACGCCCTCCGCGGTCTGCCGGGTGGCCGCGATGGTCTCGGCCAGCGACATGCCCCGGCCCAGGTTCATCCCGAAGGTGTTGTTGCGCGACAGCGGCGAGGAGCAGGTGGCGACCAGGTCGCCCATCCCGGCCAGCCCCGCGAAGGTGTGCGGGTCGGCGCCCAGCACCTCGCCCAGCCGGGTGGTCTCGGCCAGGCCGCGGGTGATCAGCGTCGCCTTGGTGTTGTCGCCGAGCCCCATCCCGGCCGCCATGCCGACGGCCAGGCCGATCACGTTCTTCACCGCGCCGCCGAGCTCGCAGCCGACCACGTCGGTGTTGGTGTACGGCCGGAAGTACGGCGTGTGGCAGGCCGCCTGGAGCCGCTTGGCGACCGACTCGTCGGTGCAGGCCACCACGCTGGCGGCGGGCTGCCGGTTGGCGATCTCCTTGGCCAGGTTGGGCCCGCTGACCACCGCGACCCGCCCCGGGCCGACCTTGGTGACCTCGTCGATGACCTCGCTCATCCGCTTGGCGGTGCCGAGTTCGATGCCCTTCATCAGGCTCACCAGCACGGTCTGCGGCTCGATCAGCGGCGTCCAGGCGGCCAGGTTGTCGCGCAGCGTCTGCGAGGGCACCACGAGCACCGCGAAGTCGGCGCCGGCCAGCGCCTCGGCCGCGTCGGTGGTGGCCCGGACGGTGTCGGGCAGCCGGACGCCCGGCAGGTAGTCCGGGTTCTCGTGGGTGGTGTTGACGGCGTCCACCAGCTCCTGCCGGCGGGCCCACAGCACCACCTCGCAGCCCGCGTCGGCCAGCACCATCGCGAAGGCCGTGCCCCAGGAGCCGGTCCCCATCACTGCGCAGCGGGTCACCGGCCCGTCCCCTCGGTGTCGTCGTTGTTCTTCGGAGCGTCGTTCTTCGGGGCGTCCTTCGGGGCGCCCTTGGCCCGGCGGCGTTCGGCCAGCGCGGCGGCGGCCCGCTCACGGGCGGCCCGGCGCATGTCGAAGCGCTCGGCCGGCGGCTGCTCGCCGCGGATCTCGGCGAGCACCGCGGTGATCGCCGTCATGATGTCCTCGGTGGCGTCGTTCAGCACCTGGGCGGTGAGCTCCTGGCCCTGGTACTTGCTCAGGTCCACCGCGGGACCGGCCGCGACCGTCACCCGGTGGCGCGGGAACAGGTTGAACCTGCCCTTGCCGAAGCCGGTCCGGCCGTACGGCGGGATGATCTCGTGCGCCCCCCAGTGCGCGACCGGGATGACCGGCGCACCGGTCATCAGCGCGACCCGGGCGACCCCGCTCTTGCCGGTCATCGGCCACAGGTCCGGGTCCCGGGTGAGCGTTCCCTCCGGGTAGAACTGCACGCACTGGCCGTTGTTGACGGCGTCGATCGCGGCCCGGAACGCCTGCGCGGCGTCGGTGGACTCGCGGAACACCGGAATCTGCCCGGTCTTGCGCAGCATGAATCCGATGAAGGGGATCGAGAACAGCGAGGACTTGCCGAGAATCCGCGGCGGGCGCCCGCTGTTGTACTGCCAGTGCGCGTAGATCACCGGGTCGATGATCGAATTGTGGTTCACCGCGGCGATGAAGCCGCCTTCCTTCGGAAGGTGCTCCCAGCCCCGCCAGTCGGGCTTCACCAGGACGGTGTTCACCGGCTTCACGAGCACGGCCGCGAAGCGGTACCAGATCCCGTAGTCGGCGTTGCCGAACTTGGCGTACGAGCGGCGGGCCACCCCAGCTCCTTCTCATCCGATGCGGCACGTGGGGTGCCGCGGTCATAGCCTCCCGGTGCCGCGCACCGCTGCGACCGGGGCCCGGGTCGCGGGCGCGGAACAGTGTCGCCCGCCTGCTCACCGACTGTCGAGCGGCCGCGCCAACCCACCGGGCGGGCGTGATCAAACGCACGTCCACACAGCTCGGACGGCCTGGCGAGGGCTCCGGGACCGGCGTCACAATGACGCCGATGACCCAGGACACCGTACGCCCCAGCGGGCCCGTCGCGCCCGCCGCACCCGCCGCCGACTGGTCGCTGGTGCTGCCGCTCAAGCCGCTCGCCCTCGCGAAGAGCCGACTGGCCCCGTACGCCGGGCCGCACCGGGCCGACCTGGCCCTGTCCTTCGCCCTCGACACCGTCACCGCGGCGCTGGCCACTCCGGGCGTCTCGCGCGTCCTGGTGGTCACCCGGGACGCCACCGCCGGCGCCCGCCTGGCCGAACTCGGCGCCCTGGTGGTCGCGGACGAGCCCGGCGGCGGCCTCAACCGGGCGCTGGCGCACGGTGCCTCGGCGGCCCTGGCGCTCGCCCCGCGGACCCCGCTGGCCGCCCTGTCCGCCGACCTGCCGGCCCTGCGCCCGGCCGAACTCGCCCGGGTGCTGGGCGCGGTGCCGCCGGACGGCCGGGCCTTCCTGCCGGACTCCCCCGGCCTGGGCACCACGCTGCTCGCCAGCACCCCCGGCCGCCCGCTCTCCCCGGCCTTCGGGGGCGGCTCACGGGCCCGGCACGCGGCCGGCGGGGCGCTCGAACTGCGCCTGCCGGACGTCGAGTCGGTGCGCCGGGACGTCGACACCGGGGCCGACCTCGGCGAGGCCGCGACGCTCGGCCTCGGCCCGTACACCAGTGCGCTGTTCGCCCGTCTGGACCGCTCCTGACCAGCGGGCCCGCCCGGCCCGCTCGCTATGCTGCTGGCATGCAGGCCACCGCGTTCACCTTCGACCCCGCCACCCGGGCCGGCTCCGTGCTGCTCGACGACGGGACCCCGGTGCCGTTCGACGCGGCCGCCTTCGACGCCGGCGGCCTGCGGCTGCTGCGCCCCGGCCAGCGGGTGCGGATCCGCACCGAGGGCGCCGGTACGTCCCGCCGGGTGGTCTTCCTGACCCTGCAGACCTTCCCCGACCCGGCCGACCGGGCCTGAGCCGGTAGCGCCGCTCCCCCCGCCCCGCCGATTCCGGCCGGTCGCACGGTTCTCCGTGCCCGGCCGACGGCTGCCGTCGATTCCTGACTAAGCGCCCGGAAATCAAAAGAGCCGCGGCCACCCGGTCCCCGCAATTCGCGGGAGGGGGTGGCCGCGGCTCTTGAACCGAAGGCCGTCCGAGGACAGCCGCGCGGGACTTACTTGGCCGAGGCCTTGCGCGCGGTGGTCTTGCGGGTGGCGGTCTTCTTCGCCGGCGCCGTCTTCTTGGCCGTGGCGGTCGCCTTCTTGGCGGTGGCCGTGGTCTTCTTGGCGGCAGCCGTGGTGGTCGCCTTCTTGACCGCGGCCGTCTTCTTGGTCGCGGCGGCCTTGGTCGCGGTCGCCGTGGTCTTCTTGGCGGCGGCGGTCGTGGCCTTCTTGGTGGCGGTCGCCTTCTTCGTGGCGGTCGCCGTGGTCTTCTTGGCCGCGGCAGCGGTCGTCGCCTTCTTGGCGGCGGCCGTGGTGGTCGCCTTCTTGGCGGCGGCCTTCTTGGCCGGGGCGGCGGCAGCGGCAGCGGTGGCGGCGCGCTTGGTGGCGGCACGCTTGGCGGCCGGGGTCGCGGCGACACCGGTCTTGCCCGGGGTGAGCGAGCCCTTGGGGGCCTTCTTCACCGAGGGGCCTTCCTTCGGCAGCTTCTTGCTGCCGCTGACCAGGTCCTTGAAGCCCTGACCCGGACGGAAGCGGGGGACCGAGGTCTTCTTGACCTTGACCCGCTCACCGGTCTGCGGGTTGCGGGCGAAGCGCGCGGAGCGCTCCACCTTCTCGAAGGTGCCGAAACCGGTGACCGAAACCCGGTCACCGGCCACAACGGCACGGACCATGGTGTCGAGCACTGCGTCGACGGCCTCTGCGGCAGCCTTGCGACCGCCCAGCTGCTCGGCCACCGCTTCGACAAGCTGAGCCTTGTTCACGTCTTCCCCTTCGGAAACGGGCGCCGGATGATTCCATCCGTTCTTTTCGCACGTTAGGTATGTATCTGCGGACTTTCAATTACCAAACGCGCGAATCACCCTAGTGTCGCAATGGATTTGCGCGTCCGCGACCTCAGTCGAGGGGCGGGTGCCCCTCGTCGAGGTCATGTACAAAGCGACTCAACCGCCTTGCCGCCTCCGGAAGATCGCGCTTGGCGGTCTCCGTGACGATGAGCAGTTGACGGGTGAGAGCGGTCTTTGCATCGACAGACACGTTCAGCGCATGCACGCGGGCGTGAGCTTGCTTCAACCGCTCGGCCACAAGCGCGTAGAGCGCTGCGACTTCCTGGTCGTCCGGCGCCTCAGCTGGTGTTGCGGAGGTGACGTCCGGCCGATCGTCAATTCGGCGTTCGGATCCCCGGCCCCTGGACTCCTCGGACGCGGGTTCGCCGCCCGCGTACGGAGGTTCATGGTGCCGGTGCATGTACTGATTGTGCCATCTACCCGCAGTTGTACTTGCGCGGGGCCCTCTTCCGCAAAGCCGAATGGGCAATCCGGGGAGGGGTCACCGCTAACTCGTGCTCCGGAACGCCGGATGGCCCGGCCCCCCCGAAGGGGAGGCCGGGCCATCCGGTGAATCGTCAGAATGCTTGTTCTGAGGGGAACTCAGGAGACCGGCAGAGTACGGGGCTTGAAGGCCGGACGGGTCGCCTCGTACGCCGCGATGTCGGCCTCCGCGGCCAGGGTGATGCTGATGTCGTCCAGCCCGTTGAGCAGCCGCCACCGGACGTTGTCGTCCAGTTCGAAGGGCTCGGCGACTCCTTCGGCCCGGACTTCGCGCTTCTCCAGATCAACGGTGATCCGGGCCGAAGGGTCACTCTCGGTGAGCGACCAGAGGCGCTCCACGGTCTCCTGGGGCAGCACGACGGTCAGCAGACCGTTCTTCAGGGAGTTGCCCCGGAAGATGTCCGCGAAGCGCGAGGAGATGACCGCGTGGAAGCCGTAGTTCTGCAGCGCCCAGACGGCGTGCTCGCGGGAGGAGCCGGTGCCGAACTCGGGACCGGCCACCAGGACGGTGGCGCCCCGGTGCTCGGGCCGATTGAGGACGAACGACTCGTCCTTGCGCCAGGCTTCGAACAGACCGTCCTCGAAACCGGATCGGGTGACCTTCTTGAGCCAATGGGCGGGGATGATCTGGTCGGTGTCCACGTTGCTGCGGCGCAGCGGGACGGCCCGGCCGGTGTGGGTGGTGAACTTCTCCATGACTCAGACCTCCACGGCGACGTCGGCGGAATCGGCGGACAGGTCGGCGGGGGCCGCCAGACGGCCCAGCACGGCGGTCGCGGCGGCGACCTGCGGGGAGACCAGGTGGGTGCGGCCGCCCTTGCCCTGCCGGCCCTCGAAGTTGCGGTTCGAGGTGGAGGCGCAGCGCTCCCCGGGGGCGAGCTGGTCGGGGTTCATGCCCAGGCACATCGAGCAGCCCGCGTGCCGCCATTCGGCCCCGGCGGCGGTGAACACCTGGTCCAGGCCCTCCTCGACGGCCTGGAGGGCGACCCGCACGGAGCCGGGGACGACCAGCATCCGCACGCCGTCGGCGACCCTGCGGCCCTCCAGGACGGCGGCCGCGGCCCGCAGGTCCTCGATCCGCCCGTTGGTGCAGGAGCCGACGAAGACCGCGTCGACGGCGACCTCGCGCAGCGGGGTGCCGGCGGTGAGGCCCATGTACGTCAGGGCGTTCTCGGCGGCCACGCGCTCCTGCGGGTCGGCGATGTCCTCCGGGTTCGGGACCGCGGCGCCGAGCGGCGCGCCCTGGCCGGGGTTGGTGCCCCAGGTGACGAACGGGGTGAGGGTGCTCGCGTCGATGACCACCTCGTGGTCGAAGACCGCGTCCTCGTCGGTGACCAGGGTCCGCCAGTACGCGACGGCGGCGTCCCAGTCCTCCCCCTGCGGGGCGTGCGGGCGGCCCTCCAGGTAGGCGAAGGTGGTGTCGTCCGGGGCGATCATGCCGGCCCGGGCGCCCGCCTCGATGGACATGTTGCAGACGGTCATCCGGGCCTCCATGGACAGGCTCCGGATCGCCTGGCCGCGGTACTCCAGGACGTAGCCCTGGCCGCCGCCGGTGCCGATCTTCGCGATGACGGCCAGGATCAGGTCCTTGGCCGTGACGCCCTCGGGGAGTTCACCCTCGACGGTGACCGCCATCGTCCGGAACGGCGCCAGCGGCAGGGTCTGGGTGGCCAGCACGTGCTCGACCTGGCTGGTGCCGATGCCGAACGCCAGTGCGCCGAAGGCGCCGTGGGTGGAGGTGTGGGAGTCGCCGCAGACCACGGTGGTGCCGGGCTGGGTCAGGCCGAGCTGGGGGCCGACCACGTGCACCACGCCCTGCTCGACGTCGCCGAGCGAGTGGATCCGGACGCCGAACTCGGCCGCGTTGCGGCGCAGCGTCTCCAGCTGCACCCGGGAGACCGGGTCGGCGATCGGCTTGTCGATGTCCAGGGTCGGGGTGTTGTGGTCCTCGGTGGCGATCGTCAGATCGGTGCGGCGGACCGTACGGCCGGCCAGCCGCAGCCCGTCGAAGGCCTGCGGGCTGGTCACCTCGTGGAGCAGGTGCAGGTCGATGAAGAGGAGGTCGGGCTCGCCCTCCGCGCGCCGCACGACGTGGTCGTCCCAGACCTTCTCTGCGAGTGTCCGTCCCATCGGTTTACCTCCAGCCGGCCGCGTTGCCGGCCTTTTCGTGGTGTCGAGGCCCCTGCGCCGCGCCACGGGGGGCGGGGCGGATGCGCGGGACCTGCACGCCGGATCGCTGTCCACGATGCGGACACTCTGTCGAGGTCCCATCCTGGATGTCTCCCGGGCTGCTGCGTCCAGGGTGGCGCTTTTCCCCGGAGATTGAACTTGCGTCTCGCGGAATGAGACTGCAGTCTTAGCGCATGGACAACACTAGCGGCGTCGGCGTTCTCGACAAGGCCGCTCTGGTGCTGAGCGCACTGGAGTCGGGCCCCGCCACGTTGGCGGGGCTGGTCGCCGCCACCGGTCTGGCGCGCCCCACCGCCCACCGACTCGCCGTCGCACTCGAACACCACCGTCTGGTCACCAGGGACATGCAGGGGCGGTTCATCCTCGGCCCCCGTCTCTCCGAACTCTCCGCCGCGGCGGGCGAGGACCGGCTGCTCGCCACCGCGGGCCCGGTCCTCACCCACCTGCGCGACGTCACCGGCGAGAGCGCACAGCTCTACCGCCGCCAGGGCGAGATGCGGATCTGCGTGGCCGCCGCCGAGCGGCTCTCCGGCCTGCGGGACACCGTCCCGGTCGGCAGCACCCTGCCGATGAAGGCCGGCTCGGCCGCCCAGGTCCTGCTGGCCTGGGAGGAGCCCGAGCGGCTCCACCGCGGCCTCCAGGGCGCCCGGTTCACCGCCACCGCGCTGAGCGGCGTGCGGCGGCGCGGCTGGGCCCAGTCGATCGGCGAGCGGGAGCCGGGCGTCGCGTCCGTCTCCGCGCCCGTCCGCGGCCCCTCCAGCCGCGTGGTGGCCGCCGTCTCCGTCTCCGGCCCGATCGAGCGCCTGACCCGCCACCCGGGCCGGCTGCACGCCCAGGCCATCATCGAGGCCGCGAACCGGCTCACCGAGGCGCTGCGCCGCAGCTGACCCGGCGCACTCCCCCACCCGCCCCCACCACCGGAACACCCCCACCGAAAACGCGAGGGCCCCGCTCGACGTCGAGCGGGGCCCTTCACGCGCATTCCCGGGGAAAACAAAAAGACCCCGCCGGGCGGGGCCTTTCCAATTTCTGGCTGGGGTACCAGGACTCGAACCTAGACTAAATGAACCAGAATCACTCGTGCTGCCAATTACACCATACCCCAACGCAAAGCAAGGGCCGATGGGCGAACCCACCGGCTTCCTGCTCTGAAGTACCCCCGACCGGATTCGAACCGGCGCTACTGCCGTGAGAGGGCAGCGTGCTAGGCCGCTACACAACGGGGGCATCCTGGCGATCCCTTGCGGGATCAGTACCCCCGACCGGATTCGAACCGGCGCTACTGCCGTGAGAGGGCAGCGTGCTAGGCCGCTACACAACGGGGGCT
>NZ_JBFBGS010000026.1:129367-137229 GCF_040684795.1 Kitasatospora sp. NPDC089797
GGCGATCCCTTGCGGGATCAGTACCCCCGACCGGATTCGAACCGGCGCTACTGCCGTGAGAGGGCAGCGTGCTAGGCCGCTACACAACGGGGGCTTGGATCTTCATTTGTACTGCGGGTGATCGTTGCCGATCGTACTGCGCTGGGGTACCAGGACTCGAACCTAGACTAAATGAACCAGAATCACTCGTGCTGCCAATTACACCATACCCCACCAGAGTTGAACCCCGGCGGGGGCCTTCTCAGGCGTTGCGCCTCTCGGTCGGTCCCGTTCCGAGGGGCTTTCGCTCCCTCGTCCGTTCCCTCCCGGGCGGCGCAGAAAGAACATTACCCGACGTCTGCCCTGGCTCCAAAATCGATAACCGCAGGCAGCGGCCGGGGGGCCGTCCGATGACCGGCGGGTGCGCCGCGGGCCCGGCACCAGGCCGGGCCCGCGGGCTGCTCAGCGGCCGGTTCAGGCGGCCGGCACGGCGTCCAGGGCGGAGCGCAGCCGGCGGAGCGTCTCGGGGCGGCCGAGCAGCTCCATCGACTCGAAGAGCGGCGGGGAGACCCGACGGCCGGTGACGGCCACCCGCAGCGGGGTGAAGGCGAACTTGGGCTTGATGCCCAGCCCGTCCACCAGGGCCTCGCGCAGCGCGGCCTGGATCGGCTCCGGGGTGAAGTCCCCGAGCTCCTCCAGCGCCTTGATGCTGGCCTCCAGCACCGGGCGGGAGTCGGCGGTGAGCACCTTGGCGGCGTCGTCCTGGTCGACCGTGAAGTCGGCCGGGTCGACGAACAGGAAGCCGGCCATGTTCACGATCTCGCTGAGCACGACCATCCGCTCCTGGGTGAGCGGCGCGATCCGCGCGAGCAGGTCCAGCTGCTCGGCGGTCGGCTCGGCCGGCAGCAGGCCGGGGCCCTGGAGGAACGGCACCAGGCGGCGGACGAAGTCCTCCGGGGCCAGCCGGCGGACGTGCTCGGCGTTGATCGCCTCGCACTTCTTCAGGTCGAAGCGGGCCGGGTTGGAGTTCACCTTGGCCACGTCGAACGCGGCGACCATCTCGTCCATGTCGAACAGGTCGCGGTCCTCGGCCAGCGACCAGCCCAGCAGGGACAGGTAGTTGAGCAGGCCCTCGCGGATGAAGCCGCGCTCGCGGTACAGGTTGAGCGAGGACTGCGGGTCGCGCTTGGAGAGCTTCTTGTTGCCCTCGCCCATCACGTACGGCAGGTGGCCGAAGCGCGGGGTGGTGCCGTTGCCGACGCCGATCTCGGCGAGCGCCGCGTACAGCGCGATCTGCCGCGGGGTGGAGGACAGCAGGTCCTCGCCGCGCAGCACGTGGGTGATGCCCATCAGGGCGTCGTCCACCGGGTTGACCAGGGTGTACAGCGGGGCGCCGTTGGCCCGGACGATGCCGTAGTCCGGCACGTTCTCCGGCTCGAAGGTGAGCGTGCCGCGCACCAGGTCGTCGAAGGAGATGGTCCGGTCGGGCATCCGGAAGCGCAGGATCGGCTCGCGCTTCTCCAGCTTGTAGACGGCGACCTGCTCGTCCGTCAGGTCCCGGCAGTGGCCGTCGTAGCCGGAGGCCTTGCCGGCCGCGCGGGCGGCCTCGCGGCGGGCGTCCAGCTCCTCGGTGCTGCAGTAGCAGTGGTACGCGTGGCCGGCCTCGTGCAGGCGGCGGGCGACGTCGGCGTAGATGTCCATCCGCTGCGACTGGCGGTACGGCGCGTGCGGGCCGCCGACCTCCGGGCCCTCGTCCCAGTCGAGGCCGAGCCAGCTCATGGCCTCGAGCAGCTGGACGTACGACTCCTCGGAGTCGCGGGCGGAGTCGGTGTCCTCGATCCGGAAGACCAGCTTGCCGCCGGTGTGGCGGGCGTAGGCCCAGTTGAACAGGGCCGTGCGGACCATGCCCACGTGGGGGTTGCCGGTCGGGGACGGACAGAAGCGAACCCGGACGTCCGGGTCAGTGTTAGCCACGCTTGATCACCTTGTTGGTGAGAGTGCCGATGCCTTCGATGGAGACGGCGACCTCGTCGCCGACGTTGAGCGGGCCCACCCCTGCGGGCGTGCCGGTGAGGATGACGTCGCCGGGCAGCAGCGTCATGGCCTCGGAGATGTGGACGACCAGCTCGGCGACCGAGCGGATCATCAGGGAGGTGCGACCGGTCTGGCGGAGCTCGCCGTTCACCGTGCAGGTGATCGCGAGGTCGGCCGGGTCGACGTCGGTCTCGATCCACGGGCCCAGCGGGCAGGCGGTGTCGAAGCCCTTGGCCCGGGCCCACTGGCCCTCGCGCTGCTGGACGTCCCGGGCGGTGACGTCGTTGGCGCAGGTGTAGCCGAGGATCACCTCGGGCACCCGGTCCAGCGGCACCTCGCGGCACATCCGGCCGATCACCACGGCGAGTTCGGCCTCGTGGTGGACCTCCGAGGAGAACGGCGGGTACGCGATGTTCTCGGTCGGGCCGATCACCGAGGTGGACGGCTTGAAGAAGGTGAGCGGGACGTCCGGGACGTCGTTGCCCAGCTCGGCCGCGTGCGCCACGTAGTTGCGGCCGACCGCCACGATCTTGTTGGGGAGCATCGGACTGAGCAGCCGGACGTCCTGGAATCGGTAGCTCTCGCCGGTGGGCTGGGGCTGGCCGAACGGGTGGCCGGCCAGCTCGTGGACGACCAGCGAGTCGGGCCGGGAGGGGTCCCCCTCGACCACGCCGAAGGAGACGCTGCCGGCGGCAGGGCTTCCTTCCCGGACGGAAAACCTGGCAATGCGCACGGCTGGGCTACCCCTCGCTTCGTCGGCCGCCCGGGGCGCCCCCGGGCGCTGCTGGGCGCCCCGCCCGTGATGGGCGCGGCCCCGTCAATCGTCGTCCAGGCTATCGCGTGGGGCCCCTCCGGGCCGCTTTGCCCCTGTTCAGCCCGGTTGGGGCGGAGACGTTCGGCCCGGGTGCGGGCGGAGCCGCGAACGGGCGGGTGGACAGCGCGAGGGCGCCGTCGCCGCTGCTCGCGGTGACGGCGCCCTCGACGGCGGCGGGGTCAGTCCCGGGGGGTGACGACCGGGGCGACCATCAGCTGGACGCGGCGCGGGTTGGCGGTGCTGGCCGGCAGCTCGGTGCCGTACGTGACGACGTCCTCGGGCTTGCGGGCACCCGGGATCTTGCTGAAGTCCTCGACCGAGGCCAGCGTGGTCCGGCGCGGGTTCGCCGTGGAGCGGCAGGACAGCGTCGACTTGGTGGCCTTCTTCGCCAGGGACATCGAGAGCACCTCGTGGTCGTGGCCGGGCTGATCGCCAGGAAGGGGATCCGCGCCGGCCTGCGGGGTTCCGATTGATTCGGAGGGGTTCTGGGCAGGCTGATCGGGGCCGTGCTCCGGAGACAGCCAGGTTACGAGATCTCATTCCACAGACGTCGTGACCAAAGCTACACATTAGTCTGTGATTTTACTCACAAATTACCGTTCAAATCACAGATATCCGACATATCGCCGCATCGGAATTTCCCGACATTGCGCACACAACGGGCATTCCGGCAGGTCTGCGACTCCTGTCGATCTCGGGTGACGTTGGCATGTATTCGGCAAGTGTCCGAAAAAGGCGGTATTCCGGTCCGGTTACCGCACAGTCCGTGAGATCACGCATGCGGTCGGTAGTGCCCGTCCATTGGTTCCGGCGGCCCTTGTTGGGATTCCCTCGCTGTGCTGGAATGCCACGGACCGTGGGTAGGGAGCAGTCCACCCTCGGCGACCCGCTCTCCCGGACCGGCCGGGGTGCGGAAGGAAACTCGACACCGTCCAGGCCGTGGCGACGCGGCGGGACGCCCGGTCCAGAGGTTGCGACGCCAGTGCAGGGACGTTTCAAAAGGGGTAGCGGCGCCGCGGGCAACCCGGAGTCGCGCGAGCCTGTGGCAGCCCCTCAACCGGCGGCGGCCCCCGGCGGCCCGGCCGACCCCGTAGCGCCCGAGGCTCCCCGCCCGGAGGAGGACGGCCAGGACCGGAAGTCCACCCGGGACAAGCTCCGGACCACCCTGACCAGGCGCCGCGCCACCGGTCTGAGCCGGCTCGCGATGCGCAACTGGCGCATCCGCACCCGACTGATAGCCCTGCTCGCGCTGCCCATCCTGGTCTCGCTGGTCCTCGGCGGCCTGCGCATCCAGACCTCGCTGGAGAACTCCCAGCAACTCGCCCAGATGGCCAACCTGTCCGACCTGGCCAAGAAGGCGACCAACCTCGCGGACGCCCTGCAGACCGAGCGCGACATCAGCGCCGGCTACATCACCAACCGGCCGAACGACCCGCTGGACGACGAGATCGTCGCCGCCCGCAAGGCCACCGACGACCTCAGCCGCACCTTCACCGCCTCCTCCGACAAGTTCGAGAACCTCGAACTCTCCGGCGGGAAGGCCCTGCTGTTCCAGATCCGCAAGGACCTGAACTCGATCGCGGACGCGCGCAACACGCCGTACCAGAACAACCAGAACATCCAGGCCACGATCACCGCCTACGACGTGATCATCCGCGACCTGCTGGGCATCACCCAGGACATCGCGCTCGCCTCGAACAACAAGGACCTGCTCGTCGCCACCCGCGCGCTGCAGCAGTTCTCGCTGGCCAAGGACGCCACCTCGCAGCAGCGCGCGCTGATCAGCGCCGGTCTGGCCAACCCCAAGGCCCCCGACCTGAGCGCGAGCGACGAGTCCTTCGGCATCCGCCTGCGCACCACGTACGACAACGCGCTCACCAGTTTCAACAACATCTACACCGCGCACGACCTGGACAACCTGCGCGGCCAGCTGAGCTACAACAACGTGGTCGCCGAGGCGGACCGCTACTCGCGCTCGATCCTCCAGCCCGGCGGCATCCACCAGACCGAGCCGGTCTCGTACAAGGACTGGTACGAGAAGGCCACCACCAAGATCACCGCCGAGCGCCGGATCGAGGCCAAGCTGATCGAGGACCTCGACGGAAAGGCCCAGGACCTCCAGTCCCAGGCCGACACCGAGGCCCTGATCATCGGTGCCGCCGTCGCCCTCACCCTGCTCGTGGCCCTCGGCGGCGCCGGTCTGATCGCCCGCTCGATGGTGCGCTCGCTGACCCGTCTGCAGAAGGCGGCCGAGGACGTCGCCGAGCGCCGCCTGCCCGAGCTGGTCAAGACGCTCTCCGAGAGCGACCCGCACGACGTCGACACCACCGTCGAGCCGGTCGCCGTCGACTCCACCGACGAGATCGGCCACGTGGCGCACGCGTTCGACATGGTGCACAGCGAGGCCGTCCGCCTCGCGGCCGAGCAGGCCCTCCTGCGCGGCAACATCAACGCGATGTTCACCAACCTCTCGCGCCGCAGCCAGGGCCTGATCCAGCGCCAGCTGTCGCTGATCTCCGAGCTGGAGAGCCGCGAGGCCGACCCGGACCAGCTGGCCAACCTGTTCAAGCTCGACCACCTCGCGACCCGCATGCGCCGCAACGGCGAGAACCTCCTCGTCCTCGCCGGTGAGGACCCGGGCCGCCGCTGGACCAGGCCCGTGCCGCTGGTCGACGTGCTCCGCGCCGCCGCCTCCGAGGTGGAGCAGTACGAGCGCATCGAACTCGCCGCGGTGCCGTCGGCCGAGGTCGCCGGCCGCGTCGTCAACGACCTCGTCCACCTGCTCGCCGAGCTGCTGGAGAACGCCACCTCGTTCTCCAGCCCGCAGACCCGCGTCCGGGTCACCGGCCACGCTCTGCCGGACGGCCGGGTGCTGGTCGAGATCCACGACACCGGCATCGGCCTCAGCCCGGACGACCTCGCCGAGATCAACGAGCGCCTGGCCAACCCGCCGACGGTCGACGTCTCGGTCTCCCGCCGCATGGGCCTCTTCGTGGTCGGCCGCCTGTCCCTGCGACACGGCATCCGGATCCAGCTGCGCCCGAGCGACTCCGGCGGCACCACCGCGCTGGTCATGCTCCCGGTCGACGTCACCAACTCCGCCGAGCGCCGCGGCGCCGGTCGCCCCGGCCCCGGCGGCCCGGGCAAGCAGCAGCAGCGGGGGGTCGCCCCGACGCCGCGCCAGCAGCGCCAGATGCCGCCCGGCCGCCAGAGCGGTCCGGCCGCGCTCGGCCAGGGCCCGGCCGACGGTGCCCCGCAGGGCGGCCGTCCGCAGCTCGGCCAGGGCGGTCCCGCCGCCCCCGCCGCGCCGGGCGCGCCCACTGCTCCGTCCGCCCCGTCCGCGCCCACCGGTCCGGGTGCCCCGGCCGCGCCCGGCGGGCAGGCCGGGCTGCCGACCCGTCAGGTCGGGCGGTCGCTGCGCGAGAACCCGGTCCTGCCGGGTCAGCCGGGCGCCGGCCAGCAGGGTCCGGCCCAGCCGCCGCGTCGGCGCGGCCAGAGCCAGGGTCAGGGCCAGGGCCAGGGCCGACAGCCCCAGGCTCCGCAGGCCCCTCAGGCTCCCACCCCGCAGGGGCCGGGCCAGGGCCCGCAGACTCCCGCATCGCAGGCTCCCGCACCGCAGGGCCCCGCAGCACAGGGCCAGCCGCAGCAGTCGCCGCAGGGCGGGCTGCCGCAGCGCACCCCCGGCCGCCAGGGCCCGCCGCAGGGCGGCCCGAACGGTCTGCCGCGCCGCGGCCAGGGCCGCCCCGGCCAGGAGCGTCCCGGCCAGGAGCGTCCGCGCCCCGGCGGCGAGTTCGACGGCGGCCCGGGTGCCCCGGCGCCGCGCACCGGCGAGCAGCCGCAGCACGGCCGTCCGGGCGGACCCGGCGCCCCGCAGCAGGGCGCCCGACCGGGCAGCCGTCCGCAGGACGGCCTGCCCCAGCGCGCCCCCGGCCGTCCGGGCCCCGGTGCCCCCGGCCAGCAGGGCCCGCAGGGTCCCCAGGGCCAGCGCCGGCCGCAGCGCCCCGGCCCGGACGCGCCGCAGGGCGGCCGCGCGCCGCAGCTGCCCCCGCAGCAGCCGGCCCAGCCGCTGCCGTCGGCCCAGCCGTCGCCGGTGGAGAGCACCCAGCAGTTCGCCCGGCCGCGCTTCGAGGCCAGCCAGATCGACCCGCGTGACCCGCTCGGCCTCGGCCTGGTGGAGCCGGTGCTGCCGAACGTGCCGACCCCGACCCAGCCGCAGCCCCAGCCCAGCCAGCCGCCGCTGCCCCAGCCGCCGCAGGTCCCGCAGCGCCAGGAGCCGATGGCGCTGCCGACCGGCCCGTCCGAGGCCACCGGCGAACAGCCCTGGTACCCGCAGCAGGCCGACGGTCGGCCGCAGGACCCGCAGCAGGCCCGGCCGCAGGCGTACCAGCCGCGTCGGCCCGGTACCGCCGCACCGGAGTTCCAGCAGCCCGGCCGGCCGCCGCAGGCCCCGCAGCAGCAGCGTCCGGCTCAGCGGCAGGCGCCGCAGGCCCAGGCGCCGCAGCAGCAGGCCCCGCAGGCCCCGCAGCAGCCCGCCCAACCGCAGCCCGCACAGCCGCAGCCGCCGCAGCCCGGCGTCGGTGACGCGCCGTGGCGCCCGTCCGCCAACGACGAGCGCTGGCGCCGTGCCGAGCAGCTCCGCGAGCCCTCGACCAGTGGTGTCACGATGTCCGGCCTCCCCCGCCGGACCCCGCAGGCCAACCTGGTCTCCGGCACCGCCGAGACCTCGCCGCTGACCGGCCCCCAGGTCTCCCGGGCCCCCGAGGAGGTCCGCGGCCGACTGACCAACCTGCGCCGCGGCATCCAGCAGGGCCGTCGGGCCGGTGCCGAGCAGTCCGGCAACCAGCCGGGCTCCCAGCATGGTGCCCAGCAGCCCGGATTCGATAGTTTCGGTGGCCGGAGCGACGGCAACGGCGCAGATCACCAGGAGCGTTGAGTTGAACCAGATGAGCCAGGCCGCACAGAACCTGAACTGGCTGATCACCAATTTCGTGGACAACACCCCCGGGGTGTCCCACACCGTGGTGGTCTCCGCGGA
>NZ_JBFBGS010000027.1:0-131798 GCF_040684795.1 Kitasatospora sp. NPDC089797
GAGGCGTAGGAGGCGCCGCCGCCGCCGTGCACGTGCAGGTCGACGAAGCCGGGCACGACGGTGTGGCCGGTCAGGTCGAGGTCGCCGGGCTCGGCGGCGCCGCCGAAGCCGGCGATGCGCTCGCCCTCGACGGCGATCCGGTCGCCCTCGACGACGCCGCCGGGCAGCACCAGCCGGGCACCGGACAGGGCGGTACGGTCACGGTCCGCGGTGGTCACGCGGTCACCTCCATCGAGAGCAGATCCCAGGCGAGCAGGCCCGCGCCCAGGGACGCGGCGGTGTCTTTGAGCATGGCGGGTACGACCTTCGGGGGCATCTGGAAGGTCAGGCGCTCGGTGACCGCCGCGCGCAGCGGGGTGAAGAGCGTGTCGCCGGCCTCGGCCAGCCCGCCGCCGACGATGACGGTGGACGGGTCGAGCAGGCTCTGGGCGAGCACGATGCCGTCGGCCAGCGCGTCGACCGCGTCCTGCCAGACGGCGCGGGCGCGGTCGTCCCCGGCGTCCACCGCGGCGGCGCAGGATGCCGCGTCGGCGTCGGGGTCGCCGCTGGCCTCGGCCCAGACGCGGGAGACGGCGGAGGCGGAGGCCAGCGTCTCCAGGCAGCCGCGGGCGCCGCAGCCGCACTGCGGCCCGCCGGGGCGCACCACGACGTGGCCGATCTCGCCGCCGTAGCCGTGTGCGCCGGCCTCGATCCGGCCGTCGATGCCGATGGCGCCGGCGATGCCGGTGCCCAGGGCGATGAACAGGAAGCGGTCGACGCCCCGGCCGGCCCCGATCCGGCCCTCGGCGAGGCCGCCGGACCGCACGTCGTGGCCGAGCGCCACCGGCATCGCGGGGCCGCCGGGGGTGGCGAGGCGCTCGCCCAGCAGCTTGCGCAGCGGGAGGTCGCGCCAGCCGAGGTTGGCGGAGAAGACCGCGATCCCGTTCTTCTCGTCGATCGTGCCGGGGACGGCCACCCCGGCCGCGGCCGGGGCGCGGCCGAAGCGGTCCCGGCCCTCGTCGGCCAGGTCGGCGGCGAAGTCGAGGATGGCGGCGACGACGGCGTCGGTGCCGTGCTCCCGCCCGGTCGGTCGGCGTGCTTCGAACAGCACGGAGCCGTCCTGGGCGAGCAGCGCGGCCTTCATGCCGGTGCCGCCTACATCGAGTGCGATGACGTGCTTCACGGAGGACAGTTTCCCTTGGTCTGGTCGAAGAGGTCTAGTCCAGTTGTCGGATTGGTCTGGTCCATACTGGGTGAGCTTTGTCTCGGCTGAGGGGGTGTGCGGGGCTTTGTGCCGGGGGGCCGGACGCGGGGTCGCGTACACCTGTTGTTGCGCATCGTGCAACGGACCGGGGCACTTCGGTAACTACTCGACGGCCGGGGCCGAGTGGTGTGGACCAGTGGACGGGCGATTTGGCAGTGTGGCGCTCCCCCCAGCCGGATGCCCCCGTCCGGCCGTAGTTCCCCCCGAAGGCGGTACCCGCGTTGGACAGGCGCGCCCACGTTTCCACCCGTGTGCTCGGAACGGCGCTGGCCGGAGTGCTGACGCTCACCGCGGTGAGCGCGTGCAGCGGACAGGGCGACGGGCCGGTCACGCTCAAACTGGTCGCCGCGGACTACGGGGAGAACGTCGACACCAGCTCCAAGCACTACTGGGACGAGGTCGCCAAGGCCTTCGAGGCGGCCAACCCCGGCATCAAGGTCCAGGTCGAGGTCGACAGTTGGACCGACATCGGCAAGAAGGTCGACGACATGATCGCGGCCGGGAAGTCGCCGGACCTGCTGCAGACCGGCGGGTTCGCCGAGCAGGTCGCGGCGGACCGGCTGTACTCGGCCGCCGACGTGCTCTCGATGGACACCCAGGCCAAGTTCATGGACAACTTCTCGCACGCCGGGCAGGTCATCGGCACCCAGTACGGGATCCCGTTCGTGTCCTCCTCCCGGGTGCTCTTCTACAACAAGGCGATCTTCCGTCAGGCGGGCGTCACCCAGCCGCCGACCACCTGGAACGAGCTGAAGGCCGCGGCCGAGAAGATCAAGGCCAAGGTGCCGGGGGTGACCCCGTACGGGCTCCCGCTCGGGCCCGAGGAGGCGCCGGCCGAGTCGATGCTGTGGACGCTGAGCGGCGGCGGCTCGCTCTCCGACGACGTCGGCAACTACACGATCGACAGCGAGCAGAACCAGGCGACCTTCAGCTGGCTGAAGAACAACCTGGTCAACACCGGGCTGACGTACCCGGAGCCGGGCAAGATGAACCGCACGCCGGTGTTCCAGGACTTCGCCGCCGGGAAGGTCGCGATGCTGAACGGGCACCCGACGCTGCTGCGGATGGCCGCCGCCGCGAAGGTCGAGTTCGGGACGGCGGCGATCCCGAAGAAGGACGGCGTCGGGAAGACCGGGAGCCTCGGGGTCGCGGACTGGATGATGGCGTTCAAGGCCAACGGCCACAAGGACGAGATCAAGAAGTTCCTGTCCTTCGTCTACTCGAAGGACAACCAGCTGAAGTTCGACGAGCAGTACAACCTGCTGCCGGTGACCCAGGACGCCTTCAACCAGATGGCCTCCGACCCGAAGCACGAGGACCTCAAGCAGTTCGCGGTCGGGCTGACCAACGCGAGCTTCTACCCGTTCGGGGACCCGGCCTGGGGCGAGGTCAGCAACCGGATCAAGGCCGGGATCGGCCAGGCGGTGACCGGGGACCCGAAGCAGGTGCTCGGCGGGCTGCAGGACGCGGCCGTGAAGGAGGCGGCCCGGGTCCGCAAGCAGTAGGACCCGGGCCCGCCCCGCGGGGTCAGGGGAGCGTGATCGCGTAGACCTTGCGGAGGGTCTCGTGGACCGTCCAGGTGGTGCGGTCGCCCGCGCGCAGGACGGCGCAGTCGCCGGGGCCGACGGTCAGCGTGTCGCCGCCCTCGATCTCGATGGTGGCCCGGCCGCTCAGCACCGTGAACACCTCGTCGGCCTCGACGTCGGTGACCACGCCCGGGGTGATCTGCCAGATGCCGCGCAGCTGGCGGCCGTCGGGGGACTCGGCGAGGACCCTCCCGGTGACCTCCGGGGTGCCGGAGACGATCTGGGACGGGTCGAGCGGCTCGGGTTCGAGGTCGGCGGTCGGGACGTGGACGGTGAAGCTCGGCGTGGTCATGGGAGCGACGCTAGTCGGGCGGGCCCGCCGGGGTGGGGGGCAGAGTGTGTCGGGGGCGGGCCCGAGAATGACACTTCGTCGTTCGCAGGAGGTGTGCGCGTGGGTGAGCTGAACGAGCGGGACCGGTCGGTGCTGGCGCTGGAGGGGCGGCAGTGGCGGACGGCGGGGGCCAAGGAGCGGGCCATCCGGGAGGAGCTGGGGCTCTCCTCGACGCGGTACTACCAGCTGCTGAACGCGCTGCTGGACCGGGAGGAGGCGCTGGCCTTCGCGCCGGTGCTGGTCAACCGGCTGCGGCGGGTCCGGCAGGCCCGGCGGGACGCGCGCTGACCCCGGCCGGACGCGCGCTGACCCCGGCCGGACGCGCGCTGATTCCGGCGGGCGGAACACTGACGGGGTAGCGGGTTCCGGGGCCGGGGTATGGCCTCCTCATGGGTCTTGAAGAGATGGTTGTACCGGCCACCGGAGCCGGGCGGGACGGGCTGCGGGCGATCCTGACGTCGCCCGGGGACGCGGTGGTCGCCCTGGACTTCGACGGGACGCTGGCGCCGATCGTGGCGGATCCCTCGCGGGCGCGGGCGCACCCCGGGGCGGTGGCGGCCCTGCGCGGGCTGGCGTCCGTGCTGGGGGCCGTGGTGGTGGTGACCGGGCGGCCCGCCGGGCTGGCGGCGGAGTACGGAGGCTTCGCCGCGGTGCCCGGGCTGGTGGTGCTGGGGCACTACGGGGCCGAGCGCTGGGAGGCGGGCGTGGTGACGGCGCCGGAGGTGCACCCGGGCGTCGGGCGGGTGCGGGCCGCGCTGCCGGGGGTGCTGGCGCGGGCCGGGGCGCCCGAGGGGACGTGGGTGGAGGACAAGGGGCGCTCGGTGGCGGTGCACACCCGGCGGACCGGGGCGCCGGAGCGCGCGCTGGAGCTGCTGCGGGCGCCGGTCGGGGAGCTGGCCGCCGAGCACGGGCTGGTGGTGGAGCCCGGGCGGCTGGTGCTGGAGCTGCGGCCGCCGGGGGTGGACAAGGGGGCCGCGCTGACCGGCTTCCTGCGGGAGCGCGGGGCCCGGTCGGTGCTCTACGCGGGGGACGACCTGGGGGACGTGGCGGCCTTCGCGGCGGTGGAGAAGCTGCGCGGCGAGGGCCTGGCCGGGCTGCTGGTGTGCGCCGGGGCGGTGGGGGACGCGCCGGTGCGCGAGCTCGCCGACCGGGCGGATCTGGTGGTCGACGGGCCCGAGGGCGTGGTCGCGCTGCTGACGGCGCTGGGGGAGGAGCTCAGAGCGCGTTGAGCTGGTCCAGGAACCACTGCTGCGGAGGGAGCGCGGTGGCCGCGGCGGCGAGCCGTTTGGTGCGGTCGGCGCGCTCCTCCGGGCTCATGGTGAGGCCGGCGTGCAGGGCCTCGGCGGTGGCGATCACGTCGTAGGGGTTGACGGTGAGGGCGTCGTCCCCGAGCTCGCTGTGGGCGCCGGCCTCGCGGGAGAGGACCAGGGCGCAGCCCCGGTCGGAGACCACCGGGACCTCCTTGGCGACCAGGTTCATGCCGTCCCGGATCGGGTTGACCAGGGCCACGTCGGCCAGCCGGTAGGCGGCCAGGGACCGCGGGAAGTCGTCGTCGACGTGCAGGATCAGCGGTTTCCAGCCGGGGGTGGCGAACTCCGCGTCGATCTCCTCGGCGAGGCGCCGGACCGCGGCCGTGTAGTCGCGGTACTCGGCGAGGTCGGTGCGGGACGGGTAGGCGAAGGCGATGTGGACCACCCGGTCGTGCCACTCGGGGCGGGTGCGGAGCAGGTGCCGGTAGGCCTGGAGGCCGCGGACGATGTTCTTGCTCAGCTCGGTGCGGTCCACCCGGACGACGGTGCTCCGGTCGCCGACGGCGGCGCGCAGGGCGGCGAGGCGCTCGTCCACGTCCGGGCGGTGGGCGCGCTCGCGCAGGAAGTCGGCGTCGGCGCCGAGGGCGTGGACGCCGAGCCGGGTGGTGCGGCCGTCGTGCGTGACGGTGAGCGCCTCGTGGTCGACGGTGGCGCCGAGGAGGTCCGCGCAGCAGGCGGCGAAGGCGCGGGCCCAGCGCTCGGTGAGGAAGCCGGCCCGGTCGGCGCCGAGGATGCCGGTCAGCACGGCCCGGGCGACGTCGTCGGGGAGCAGCCGGTAGTACTCGGGCGGGGCCCACGGGGTGTGCGAGAAGTGGCCGATCCGCAGGTCGGGGCGGGCCGCCCGGAGCAGGGCCGGGGTGAGCGAGAGGTGGTAGTCCTGCACCAGGACGGCGGCGCCGGGGGCGGCCTCGGCGGCCAGGGCGTCCGCGAAGGCGGTGTTGTAGGCCTGGTAGGCGGCCCACTCGGTGCGGAAGCCGGCGTCGAAGGAGGGCGCGGTGGGGGTCGCGTAGAGCAGGTGGTGGACGAACCAGAGGGTGGAGTTGGCGACGCCGTTGTAGGCGCGGGCGAAGGTCTCCGGGTCGATGTCGAGCATCCGGACGGCCTGGCCGCCGACGTCGTGCCCGGCCCGGTCCAGGCGGCCGGCGGGGGCCTCCCGGGCGGCTCTGCGGTCGGCGTCGTTCAGGGCGGCGCAGACCCAGACGGCGTCGGGGTCGTCGATCGCGGAGAGGCCGGAGACCAGGCCGCCGCCGCCGCGGCGCAGGGTCAGCGTGCCGTCGTCGGCCGTGCTGAAGGACACCGGTCCCCGGTTGGAGGCCACCAGCACGGGGGCGGTGCCGGTCGCACTCGAACATTCGGTCGTGAGATCGCCCATGGTTGGGATGTTGCCGTGGTGCCGGGGTGGCAAACCCCTGCGGGGGCCGTCAGTGGCGGGTGGCGTACTCGGGGAGGGTGTGCATCGGGGGGCGTTCCAGGGCCGTGACGGGGTGGGTGTGGGCGGTGAAGGCGCGGGATTCCGGGTCGCGGGTGAACTGGGTGAGGTGGGGGTGCACCAGGTCGGCGGAGGCCTTGAGGCGGTGGGCGCGGTCGAGGCGTTCCAGCGCGGTGCGGTAGATGGTGGCGGCCATCCGGCCGAGGGCCTGGCCGTCCTGGTGGCGGTGGTGCCGGACGCCGACGTCGACCTGGGCCAGGGCGTCCAGCCCGACCAGCTCCAGGGCGTCGACCAGGAGGCCGAGCTCGACGCCGTACCCGGTGGGGAAGGGCAGCCGTTCGAGCAGGGAGCGGCGGGCCGCGTACTCGCCGCCGAGGGGCTGGACGAAACCGGCGAGTTCCGGCCAGTGGAGGTTGAGCAGCGGGCGGGCGACGAGTTCGGTGACCCGGCCGCCGCCGGCCGGGACGACCGCCCCGCTCTCGGTCTCCAGCGGGCGGTCGTACATGGCCTTGACCAGCTGGAGGTGTTCGTCGGTGAGCAGCGGGCCGACGATGCCGGAGACGAAGGCCGGGTCGAACTCGCGCAGGTCCGCGTCCACGAAGCAGACGATGTCGCCGCGGGTGACCAGTAGGGAGCGCCAGAGCACCTCGCCCTTGCCGGGGACGGCGGGCAGCCGGGGCAGCACGGCGTCGCGGTGCTCCACCCGGGCGCCGGCCGCGGCGGCGATCTCGGCGGTGGCGTCGGTGGAGCCGGAGTCGACCACGACGAGTTCGTCGACCAGCGGGATCCGCTCCATCAGCTCCCGGCGGACGGTGCGGACGATGTCGCCGACGGTGGCCTCCTCGTCGAGGGCCGGCAGGACGACGCTGACGGTGCGGCCGGTGCGCCGCTTGGCCTCCAGCAGGGTGTGCACCGGCCGGTCGGCCGCGGTCCACGAGCGGCGGCGGAGCCAGGACGCCGCCTGCGGGAGGAGCGCGGGGGTCGGTTCGGCGGGCACGGTGACTCTCCTCGGCGGATCGGGGTGGAACGGGTCATCTCGCTTGGCGGACGGTCCCGTTCAGGCTTGACGCCTTCGGATACAGTCTTCGTACAGCGGTCGGACCTTTGCACGTCGGGGTCGCCGTTGAGCACCACCACAATTTCACAAGCTCATCCAGAGGGACTGAGGGAACGGCCCGTTGACGTCCCGGCAACCTTCTCGCTCGGCTGTCGTCGACAGGCCCCGGCGGGACAGGTGCCAATTCCGGCCTGTGGCGCGACCGCGCCGCGGGGAAGATGAGGAGAGAGGCCTCCGCCATCATGGCTATCACTGCGACGACTCCTTCTGGTGCCGCATCCGTTTCCGTCGACCTGGGCCCCGCCGTCGCGCTGTCCTGTCGGGAGTGCGGTACCCGCTTCCCGCTCGGCCCCAGCTTCGCCTGCCTGGAGTGCTTCGGTCCGCTGGAGATCGCCTACGAGTTCGGCAGCGAGCGCGCCGAGGAACTGCGCAAGCGGATCGAGTCCGGGCCGGCGTCCATCTGGCGCTACGCGCCGCTGCTGCCGGTGCCCGCCGACGTGGCGTCCAAGCCGAACCTCAACCCCGGGTGGACCCCGCTGGTGAAGGCGGACAACCTGGGCCGTGAGCTCGGTTTCACCGCCCAGCTGCACATCAAGGACGACTCCGGCAACCCCACCCACTCGTTCAAGGACCGGGTGGTGGCCTGCGCGATCGAGGCGGCCCGGGCGTTCGGCTACACCACGCTGTCCTGCTCCTCCACCGGCAACCTGGCCGGCGCGGTGGGGGCGGCGGCGGCCCGGGCCGGGTTCCGCTCCTGCGTCTTCATCCCGCACGACCTGGAGCAGGGCAAGGTCGTGATGGCCGGGGTGTACGGCGGCGAGCTGGTCGGCATCGAGGGCACCTACGACGACGTGAACCGCTTCTGCTCGGAGCTGATCGGGGACTCGGCCGGCGAGGGCTGGGGCTTCGTCAACGTCAACCTGCGGCCGTACTACGGCGAGGGGTCCAAGACGCTGGCGTACGAGATCTGCGAGCAGCTGGGCTGGCGCCTGCCGGAGCAGATCGTCATCCCGATCGCCTCCGGCTCCCAGCTGACGAAGATCGACAAGGGGCTGCAGGAGCTGATCAAGCTGGGGCTGGTGGAGGACCGGCCGTACCGGATCTTCGGCGCCCAGGCGGAGGGCTGCTCGCCGGTGTCGGCGGCGTTCAAGGCCGGGCGGGACGTGATCAAGCCGGTGAAGCCGGACACCATCGCCAAGTCGCTGGCGATCGGCAACCCCGCGGACGGCCCGTACGTGCTGGACATCGCCCGCCGCACCGGCGGCGCGGTCGAGGACGTCACGGACGCGGAGGTGGTGGCGGCGATCCGGCTGCTGGCCCGCACCGAGGGCATCTTCGCCGAGACCGCGGGCGGGGTGACCGTCGGGGTGCTGAAGAAGTTGGTCGAGACGGGCCAGCTCGACCCGGCCAAGGAGACCGTGGCGATCAACACCGGCGACGGCCTGAAGACCCTGGACGCCGTCTCCGAGGCCGGGATGACCGCCGTCATCCGCCCGACGCTGGACGCCTTCCACGCGGCCGGCCTCGCGTCCGCCTGAACCACCCCCACCCCGCAAGGAGAGCCATGAGCGCCAACGTCCGCATCCCCACCATCCTGCGCACCTACACCGGCGGCGCCGCCGAGGTGACCGCCGAGGGCGCCACCCTGGCCGAGGTCATCGCCGACCTGGAGCTGAACCACGCGGGCATCTCGGCCCGCATCCTGGACGACACCGGCAAGCTGCGCCGCTTCGTCAACGTGTACGTGAACGACGACGACGTGCGGTTCGCCGAGGGCCTGGCGACCGAGATCGCGGACGGCGCCGGCATCTCGATCATTCCGGCGGTGGCCGGCGGCTGCTGAGCCGTCCCGTCCCTTTCCCCGCGCCGCCCGTACGCACGGAATTCGACTCTCCGTGGGTGCGGGCGGCCGCCTGCATTTCGGCGGGAATATTCCGGGTCGAGTCGGAGTAGAGTGTGGCTCTGCTGGGAACAGGGCTCCGCTCCCGGCGGACGGGGTGCGTCGCCGGAGGTCGTCCGGCCGCTGGGACCGGCCGGGGCGCCGGGCCGGGAAACATGTCAGGCAGATGTCAGAATTCCTGCAGGCATTTGAGTAATTCGTCCGCTATGTCCGGCGCGTAATGCCGATTTCCTCCCGGTTTGTTCGCTGTTGTCTCTTGATGGACCCCTGGAATTCCCGGCGGCTGACCCTGTTGCAGAGGGCGTCGATCCGGATACATTCAGCGGCGGTCGACGTAATCAACCGCTCACGGAAGCCGCCCGGCGTCCCGGGTGCGGGGGATTACGGCGTGCACGGCTGCGCCCAGGGGGGGTTCCCCGGGCCGGCCTTCAAAACCAGACCCGGGCCCGCGACCTGCGGGACCGTGAAGGGCCAGCACAGCACTAGGGGAGTTCGGAATGGCTCAGGGCACCGTCAAGTGGTTCAACGCGGAGAAGGGCTACGGCTTCATCGCGGTCGACGGTGGTGCGGACGTCTTCGTCCACTACAGCGCGATCCAGATGGACGGCTACCGCACCCTCGAGGAGGGCCAGCGGGTCGAGTTCGAGATCTCCCAGGGACAGAAGGGCCCGCAGGCGGACATGGTCCGCGCGGCGGTCTGACCCCTTCCGGCTCCAGGAGCTCGGCGCGGCCCACTGCTGGTGGACCTCTCGCTTCGCGACGGGCCCGTACGACATGTGTCGTACGGGCCCGTTCGCGTTCCCGCGGCGCCCCGGCCGGGGCCCGGTGCGGGCCCGGTGCGGGCCCGGTGCGGGCCCGGGGAACGGCTCGCGGGTTGCCGATTGGGCTTGCACTCGACCACCCGGAGTGCTAATCATTGGCGTTAGCACTCACAGTGTGAGAGTGACAGCGGACCGGGTCGGTGAGGCCCCCGGGAGCGGTAGGGGAATGGACCTCCGCGCACCAGGGCCGTCCGTCGCGGGCACCCCTTGGTCCGAGCAGTCGACCGTGTCCCGGAGGACCACTTCTGATGGCCAAGATCATCGCCTTTGATGAGGAAGCTCGCCGCGGCCTTGAGCGTGGCATGAACCAGCTCGCCGACGCAGTGAAGGTCACGCTCGGCCCCAAGGGCCGCAACGTCGTGCTGGAGAAGAAGTGGGGCGCCCCCACGATCACCAACGACGGTGTCTCCATCGCCAAGGAGATCGAGCTCGAGGACCCGTACGAGAAGATCGGTGCGGAGCTCGTCAAGGAGGTCGCCAAGAAGACGGACGACGTCGCGGGCGACGGCACCACCACCGCCACCGTGCTCGCCCAGGCCCTGGTTCGCGAGGGTCTGCGCAACGTCGCCGCCGGCGCCAACCCGATGGCCCTGAAGCGCGGCATCGAGAAGGCCGTCGCCGCCGTCTCGGACCAGCTGCTGGCCCAGGCCAAGGACGTGGAGACCAAGGAGCAGATCGCCTCCACCGCCTCCATCTCCGCCGCTGACACCCAGATCGGCGAGCTCATCGCCGAGGCCATGGACAAGGTCGGCAAGGAAGGCGTCATCACCGTCGAGGAGAGCAACACCTTCGGTCTGGAGCTCGAGCTCACCGAGGGCATGCGCTTCGACAAGGGCTACATCTCCGCCTACTTCGCCACCGACCTGGAGCGCATGGAGGCGACCTTCGAGGACCCGTACATCCTCATCGCCAACTCCAAGATCGGCTCGGTCAAGGACCTCCTCCCGCTGCTGGAGAAGGTCATGCAGAGCGGCAAGCCGCTCGTCATCATCGCCGAGGACGTCGAGGGCGAGGCCCTGTCGACCCTGGTCGTGAACAAGATCCGCGGCACCTTCAAGTCCGTCGCCGTCAAGGCCCCGGGCTTCGGCGACCGCCGCAAGGCCATGCTCGGCGACATCGCCATCCTCACCGGTGGCACCGTGATCTCCGAGGAGGTCGGCCTCAAGCTCGAGAACGCCGGCATCGACCTGCTGGGCACCGCCCGCAAGGTGGTCATCACCAAGGACGAGACCACCATCGTCGACGGTGGCGGCGACAGCGAGCAGGTCGCCGGTCGGGTGAACCAGATCCGCGCCGAGATCGAGAACAGCGACTCGGACTACGACCGCGAGAAGCTCCAGGAGCGCCTCGCCAAGCTGGCCGGCGGCGTGGCCGTCATCAAGGCCGGCGCGGCCACCGAGGTGGAGCTCAAGGAGCGCAAGCACCGCATCGAGGACGCCGTCCGCAACGCCAAGGCCGCCGTCGAGGAGGGCATCGTCGCCGGTGGTGGCGTCGCCCTGCTGCAGGCCGGTATCGCCTTCGACAAGCTGGAGCTGGACGGCGACGAGGCCACCGGTGCCAACATCGTCAAGGTCGCGCTGGAGGCCCCGATCAAGCAGATCGCGACCAACGCCGGCCTCGAGGGCGGCGTCGTGGTGGAGAAGGTGCGCAACCTCCCCGCCGGTCACGGCCTGAACGCCGCCACCAACGAGTACGTCGACCTGGTCGCCGCGGGCATCATCGACCCGGCCAAGGTCACCCGCTCCGCGCTGCAGAACGCCGCCTCCATCGCGGCGCTGTTCCTCACCACCGAGGCCGTCATCGCCGACAAGCCGGAGAAGGCCGCCGCGGCCGCCGGCGGCGGCATGCCGGGCGGTGACATGGACTTCTGATCCTGATCGGTCTCCGATCGGATCGTCGATCCCCGTCCGCGTGGGCGGTCCCCTTCGGGGGGCCGCCCACGCGGCGTTTCGGCCTTCGGGCCTTTCCGCGGAGAATGGACGGATGGCTTCCGACGACATCGAGACCGCCCTGCACAACGCGCGGGCGCTGATCCTGGCCGACCTCACCGCACGGGACGTGGCGGACGCCGCCGTCGTCTCGCTGGTGGAGCAGGCCGTCACCCACCGCCGCTGGTGGCTGGAGCAGTGGCCGGACGGCACCGACTACGTGCTCGGGCTGGTCGCCCAGGACGTCCAGGACGCGCTGCTGGAGGCGTACGGGCGGTGGCCGCTGTGCGCCGCCTGCGCCGCCGACGGGGACCCGCACGCGCTCGGCGTGGAGCCGGAGTTGGGGCCGGAGCCGCACTGGGTGTGCGGCAAGCAGGGCGCGGTGGTGGCGGCGGTCGGGGAGCTGATCTAGGGTCCGTGCATGGGGCGCTGGGTGTGGGGTGTGGTGGGCGGCTGTTGCGGCCTCGGGCTGTGGTGGGCCGTGGTCGAGGCGACGGGGGCCGGTCAGGACGACTGGTGGGCCGTGGTGGGGCGGATGCCTTCCGTGATGGCCGGATTCGCGGCCGCGGACCGGGTGCTGGCCCGGCGGGCCGGGTCCTAGACGGTCGCCGACGGGTCCTGGAGGCCGTCGAGTTCGACGGTCAGGTTGGTGCGGGCCGCCTCTGTGAAGCGCTCGCGGGCGGCGGGGGTGCGGTAGAGCGCCGGGAGCGCCAGGAGCCCGCTCAGGACGGCCGCCCGGCCGGTCCGGAAGGCCGGCTCCGGGACGAAGCCGTACTCCTCCCGGACGGCGGCCGCGTACCCGGCGTAGGCCTCCGGGGTGCCGCCGAGCACGGCGAGGTCGGCGTCGCAGAGCACCTCGCCGTCGCGGTCGCCGGGGGCCGGGTCGTGGGTGACGGTGAGCAGGACCAGGCGTTCGACCTCGGCGACCCGCCCGGCGGGCAGACCGGCGGCGGTCAGCGCGCGGACGGCCAGGGCGGCGCTGCGCTCCTCGTTCTCGGTGCGGTCGGGCCGGTACACGGCGTCGTGGAACCAGGCGGCGAGCCGGACGGTGTCCGGGTCGGCGGCGTGCCCGGCCAGGGCGTCGACGTGGCCGAGCACCGCGCGCAGGTGGTCGGCGGTGTGGTAGCGGCGCTGCGGCTCGGACCAGCGGCGCAGCAGTTCGCGGCCGTACGGCGCGGGGTCGTCGGCGGTGCCGCAGCGGTGCAGCAGGGCGGTCCAGGCGGCGAGCAGGTCCTCGGTCGGCATGGGACACATTCTGGCGGGTCGTTCCGGTGGACGGGATGTGCCGTTCGGCGATATATGTAGGCGTATGACAGAACGCTCCATGCAGGAGCCGACGCTGCTTCTGCTCACCGCGCTGGCCGATGCCCCGCGGCACGGCTACGCGCTCATCCAGGAGATCGCCGCGATCTCGGACGGCCGGGTCAAGATGCGCACCGGCACGCTCTACGGCGCGCTCGACCGGCTGCTGTCCCAGGGCCTGATCGAGGTCGCCGCCGAGGAGGTCGTGGACGGCCGGGCCCGGCGCAGTTACGCGCTGACCGACGCCGGCCGCGGCGCGCTGGCCACCGAGGCCGAGCGGCTGCGGGCGGTGGCCACGGAGGCCGAGCGGCGGCTGTCGGCCGCCTTCCCGGCGGTCAGCCCGAGGATCGGGGGTTCCTTCGCATGAGCATGAGCACGGGTTCGACCGTGGCGGTGCGGACCGCGCTGGCGCTCTACCCGGGGCGCTACCGCCGCGAGCGGGGCGACGAGCTGGTCGACGTCTTCGCCGACACCACGGAGGGCGCGGGCCCGGTCGCCACCGTCCGGGAGCTGTTCGACCTGGGCGCCTACGGGCTGCGGATGCGGACCGGGCTGACCTCGACGTCCCGGGGCGGACGGCTGGCGACGCTGGCCGCTCCGCTGGTGGCCGGGGCGGCCGGTGGGCTGGCGGCCGGCGAGACGCTGCTGCGTCACCTGGAGGCCGGTACGCCGCACGGCGGGTGGGGTCCGCTGCACTTCCTGGTCTACTGGGCGCTGCTGGCGACGGCGATGCTCTCCGGTGTCGCGGCGCTGTTCGGCCAGTGGTCGGCGGCCAAGCTGCTGGCCGGGGTGTCGGCGCTGGCGGCGGCGCTGGACCTGGCCTGGGCGGCGGCCGATCCGGGCGCCGCCCAGCCGCTCTGGGACTTCCTCTACGCCTTCCAGTGGGACGGCCCGTTCGTGCTCTGGGCGCTGGTGCTGCTGGCCGCGCCGAGGGACGCGCTGCCGGCGCCCGGTTGGCGGGAGCGCGGTCTGCTGCTGGCGGCGGCGGTGCTGACGCCGGTGGCGGCGTTCTCGGACAACGTCTACACCAGCTGGTTCGAGCTGGCCGCGCCGTGGCGGGCGCTGATGGTGGCCGTCCCGCTGCTGATGGTGCTGTCGGTGGTGCGCGGCTGGTACCTGGCGGCGGTTCCGGGGCTGGCCCTGCTGCCGTGGGCGTTCAGCGTCAACCTGCACGGGCTGTGGCAGCAGGAGGGCGGGGCCTACCGGCTGCTGCCGATGGCCGTGATCACCTTCGCGCTGGCGGCCGCGCTGGTCCTGGTGGGCCAGCGGCACGACCGGGCCCGGTCCTCCGGACGGCTGATGGCCTGAGGGCCGGTCGACACCCGTCCCCGGTCGGCACCCGGCCGCCGGAGGGCACCCCGCCCCCGGAGAGCACCCCGCCCCCGCTCGGCGACCGTCCCCCGGTCGGCGGCCGGGGGCGGGTGCGGTCTCGCCGGGGGCGGGGCGATGTGGCAGGCTATCTGATATGTCTAGACCAATTTTCGAAGTCATCGCGCTGACGCCCCAGGACGCCCAGGCTGCCGAGTCGGGCGGCGCCGACCGGCTCGAACTGGTCACCGACATGGCCGCCGACGGACTCACCCCCTCCGTCGAGGACTTCGCCCGGATCCGCGCCGCCGTCGACCTCCCGCTGCGGGTCATGCTCCGGATCCGGGACGGCTTCGCGCCCGGCGACCTGGACGAGCTGTGCGCCCGGGCCGCCGCCCTGCGGGCCGAGGGCGCCGAGGAGTTCGTCCTCGGCTTCCTGGACGCCGCGGGCGCCGTCGACCTGGCCGCCACGACGGCCGTCGCCGAGGCCGTCGCCGGCTGCCGCTGGACCTTCCACCGGGCGATCGACCACAGCGCCGACCGGGCCGCCCTGCGCGCCGCCGTCGGCGCGCTGCCCGGGCTGGACACCTTCCTCACCTCCGGCGCGGCCGCCGGGGTGGACGCGGGCCGCGAGGTGCTGGCCGCCGAGCTGGCCCGGACCGGCGAGCCCGGCTACACCCAGCGGATCCTGATCGGCGGCGGCCTGCGGGCCGAGCACCTCAAGGAGCTGCGGGCGGAGGGCTTCGACGCCTTCCACGTCGGCGGCGCGGTGCGGGTCGACGGCTGGCGCACGCCGGTCGACGCGGCCAAGGTCGCCGAGTGGCGGGCACAGATCGACGCGTGAACCGCGGTGGGGGCCGGTCCCGTTCGACGGGGCCGGCCCTTCGCGTTCCCGGGCCGGTCCGCTGGGCGGTGTCGGATCAGGCCCGGACCGGGTCCGACGCGCCGCGCGCGAGCTGCTCGGGCAGCGGCTCGCGGTGCAGCACGGTGAGCCCGGAGACGGCGCGGGTGAGCGCCACGTACAGGCGGCGCAGGCCGGTCCGCTCGTCCGGCTCCCCGGCGACCACCGCGGCCGGCTCGTCCAGCACCACGTAGTCGTACTCCAGGCCCTTGGCCAGCGAGGCCGGGACGAGGGTCAGCCGGGCGTCGGCGCTGGTCTCGGTGCCGGGGGAGAGGTACGGCAGTCCGGCGGCCGTGAGCAGGTCGCCGAGGTCCGGGATCCGGGCGTCGGCGGCGATCAGGCCGGTCGAGCCCTCGTGCTCCAGCGCCCGACGGCAGGCCGCCAGCACGGACTCCGCCCAGTCCCGGCCCTCCTCGATCCGGCGGACCTCCAGCGAGCCGGGCGCGTCGCGGACCGAACTGGCCGGGGCCAGGCCCGGGGCGATCGCGGGCAGCAGCCGGGAGGCGTACACGATGACCTCCTCGGGCACCCGGAAGCCCTTGGTCAGCTCCTCGATGTGCGCCTCCGGCTTGCCCAGGTGGTGCAGCGCCTCGGGCCAACTGGCCGTCGCCCAGGGGGTGGTGCCCTGGGCGAGGTCGCCGAGGACGGTGGCCGAGCCGGTGGTGCAGCGGCGGCCGACGGCCCGGTACTGCATCGGCGAGAGGTCCTGGGCCTCGTCCAGGACCACGTGGCCGAGCGAGGGGGTGCGCTGCACCAGGTCGGTCGCCTCGTCCACCAGGACGGCGTCGGCCGGGGTCCAGCGGGCGGTCCGCACCGAGCGGTCCGGCTTGGGCCGGAGCACCGCCCGCTGCTCCTCGGCGGTCAGCACGCCCTCCGCGCACCCGGCCAGGAACTCCGGGTCGGAGAGCAGCCGCAGCACCAGCTTGGCCGGGTCGACGGCCGGCCAGCACTCCTTGACCACGGCCTTGACCGCGGCGTTGCGGGCCACCGCGTCCTGGACCCGGTCGTCCGGGGCCTCGCCGCCCTGCTCCATCTTCAGCAGTACGGCGTGCGCGATGCGCTGCGGCAGGGCGTCCCGGGCGGCGCCGTAGCGGATCTCGCGGCTCTTCAACTCCTCGATGATCTCGACCAGTTCGTACACCGGCACGCGCCAGCGGCGGGAGCCGCGGACCACCATGCAGGGCTCGGTGGGCAGCGCGATGCCCGCCCGGACGGCCCGGCGCAGCACCTCGGCCATCCGGGCGTCGCCCTTCAGCCGGGCCGCCTGCGGGTCGTCCTCGGCCCGCACCTCGACATGGGCGACCAGCTGCTGCACGGTGGCCTGGCCGACCTCCAGCTCGCCGAGCGCCGGGAGGACCTGCTCGATGTAGGAGAGGAAGGCGTTGTTCGGGCCGATCACCAGGGTGCCGGTACGGGCCAGCCGCTCCCGGTGGGCGTACAGCAGGTACGCGACGCGGTGCAGGCCGACGGCGGTCTTCCCGGTGCCGGGCGCCCCCTGGACGCAGATGGTGCCCGTGACGTCGGAGCGGACGATCTCGTCCTGCTCGGGCTGGATGGTGGCGACGATGTCGCGCATCGGGCCGACGCGGGGCTTCTCGATCTCGGCGGCGAGCAGCGCGGAGGCGGTGTCCGTCTCGGCCGGGTCGGTGAGGTGCTCGTCCTCGTAGGCGGTGAGTTCGCCGCCGGTGTAGCCGAAGCGGCGGCGGCGCTCGACGTCCATCGGCTCGGTCCGGCTGGCCCGGTAGAACGGCTGGGAGACCGGCGCGCGCCAGTCGATCACCATCGGGTCGCCGTCGGCGTCGTGGACGTGCCGGCGGCCGATGTAGAAGTTCTCTCCTCCTCCGCCCTCGCTCAGTTCCTCGCTGACCGCGTGCAGGTAGTCGAGGCGGCCGAAGAACAGCGGGGTGTCGGAGAGGTCGGCCAGGGCGGCGATCCTGGCCTCGATCTGGTTCTGGAGGACGACGGCGGTGACCCAGGAGCCGGTCACGTCGCGGATGTCGAGGGACTGGACGTCCTCGCGCATCGCCCGCAGCGCGGACCGGGAGGCGGCCAGGTGGTCGCGTTCGCGCTGGAGCGGGTCGGTGGTGGGGGTGGCGGGCACAGCGAACCTTCCCGGCTGCCCCGGAGGCGGGCGCAGCGGATCGATGGAGCTCACGGTGGGTACAGCCGGCCGGTTGCCGTGCGGTCGGCGCCTCCCCCGGCTGCCTGCGGACGTCAGCAGGTACCACGGTTCGGGAGGGGGCAGACGGACGATCTTAGACCCGTCGGCCTCGGGGTTCCAGCCCCGCAGGTCTCAGGGCTGCCGGTACACCTGAAGGAGGACGGCCGCCTCGGTGGATGCGGCCTTTGGAGTGATGCCGTGGGCCGGTCGGGTGCCTACCGTGGAAGACATGAGCAGCGAAACCCCCACCCCCCGTTCGGGCCCGGCCGGCGCGACCGCCGTCCAGGGCCGCCACCACCGCAATCCGCTGAGCGCCGCCGTGCGCAACGTCGGGATCGTCCTGGACACCGCCGCGCGGGTGATCTTCCTCGGGCGCGACGGTGTCCGGTACTAGCCCTGCCTACAGCACGTCGTCCGCGTCGATGATCCGGTACGCGTAGCCCTGCTCGGCCAGGAAGCGCTGCCGGTGGGCGGCGAAGTCCTGGTCCACGGTGTCGCGGGCGACCACCGAGTAGAAGTGCGCCGAGTGGCCGTCCGCCTTGGGGCGCAGGACGCGGCCGAGGCGCTGGGCCTCCTCCTGGCGGGAGCCGAAGGTCCCGGAGACCTGGATGGCCACCGTCGCCTCGGGCAGGTCGATCGAGAAGTTCGCGACCTTGGAGACCACCAGGACGCCGATCTCCTTGTTCCGGAAGGCGTCGAAGAGCTTCTCGCGCTGGGCGTTGCTGGTCTCGCCCTTGATCACGGGGGCGTCCAGGGCCTCGCCGAGCTCGTCCAGCTGGTCGATGTACTGGCCGATGATCAGCGTCTGGTCCTTCTCGTGCTTCTTGACCAGCGCCTCCACCACCCGCCGCTTGGTCGCCGTGGTCGCGCAGAAGCGGTAGCGCTCCTCCGGCTCGGCGGTCGCGTAGGAGAGCCGCTCGGAGTCGGTCAGGGTGACCCGGACCTCGCAGCAGTCGGCGGGCGCGATGTAGCCCTGCGCCTCGATCTCCTTCCAGGGGGCGTCGAAGCGCTTCGGGCCGATCAGGCTGAACACGTCGCCCTCGCGGCCGTCCTCGCGCACCAGGGTGGCGGTCAGACCGAGCCGGCGGCGGGCCTGGAGGTCGGCGGTGAACTTGAACACCGGCGCGGGCAGCAGGTGCACCTCGTCGTAGACGACCAGGCCCCAGTTGCGGGCGTCGAACAGCTCCAGGTGCGCGTAGACGCCCTTCCGCTTGGTGGTCATCACCTGGTACGTGGCGATGGTGACCGGGCGGATCTCCTTCTTCGTCCCGCTGTACTCGCCGATCTCGTCCTCGGTCAGCGAGGTCCGCTTGACCAGCTCGTGCTTCCACTGGCGGGCCGAGACGGTGTTGGTGACCAGGATCAGCGTGGTCGACTTGGCGTGCGCCATCGCGGCGGCGCCGACCAGCGTCTTGCCGGCGCCACAGGGCAGCACGACCACGCCGGAGCCGCCGTGCCAGAAGCCCTCGACGGCCTGCGCCTGGTACGGGCGCAGCTGCCAGCCGTCCTGCTCCAGCTCGATCGGGTGCGCCTCGCCGTCCACGTAGCCGGCGAAGTCCTCGGCGGGCCAGCCGAGTTTGAGCAGCACCTGCTTGATCTGCCCGCGCTCGGAGGGGTGCACCACCACGGTGTCCGGGTCGACCCGGGCGCCGACCAGCGGGATGATCTTCTTCGAGCGCAGCACCTCCTCCAGCACCGGGCGGTCGGTGGTGGTCAGCACCAGCCCGTGGACGGGGTGCTTGCTGAGCTGGAGCCGCCCGTAGCGGCCCATGGTGTCCGCCACGTCCACCAGCAGCGCGTGCGGCACCGGGTAGCGCGAGTAGGTCACCAGGGCGTCGACCACCTGCTCGGCGTCGTGGCCCGCCGCCCGTGCGTTCCACAGCCCCAGCGGCGTCACCCGGTAGGTGTGCACGTGCTCGGGCGCCCGCTCCAGCTCGGCGAACGGGGCGATGGCGCGGCGGCAGTCGGCGGCCTTGGGGTGATCGATCTCCAGGAGAAGAGTTTTGTCGCTCTGGACGATGAGCGGTCCGTCGTTCACGCGGGGGAGCCCTCCACTGGCTGACAGGCTGACTGGCTGCCTGACTGGGTCTGACGCAGACCCTCCAGTGTCGCTCATCCCGGGCGGTGCGCGGGAGGCCGCTTCGAGTGACCACGGTCCGTGCTCGCTCGTTGGGCCGGGCATGAAGAACTCGAAGCGCGTTCTGACCGCCCTCGCCCTGATGGGCACGGCCTTCGCGGCCACCGCCTCCTCGGCCGGCTCGGCCCACGCCCTCGCCGGGATCGGCGAGGGGCCCGGCGGCCTGCTGGCCGCCCCCGGATTCCTGATCGCCGACCAGGTCGGCGGCGGCTCGCTGCCGGTCGGGCAGGGGGAGATCGGCAGTCTGGCGGACAAGGCCGTCAAGGAGAAGATGAAGGAGTCGCAGGGGCACTGAGGCCCCGCCGCCCGCCGCCCGCCGCCCGTCACTCGTCGAGTTCGGCGACGCCGGTGATGCGGTGGAGGGCGAAGGTGCGGAGCTCGTCCGCGTGGTGGTCGAAGGCGGTGACGAAGCCGCCTTCGACCCTGACCGGGTCGATGATCCGCTGGCTGGCGATGCCCTCGGCGTTGAGGTAGCCGATCCACATCCGTTCGCCGAGCAGGACGGCGGTCTGGAGGGCGGCGAGGGTCTCGGCGGCGGCCGTGCGGGGGAGTTGGCGCGGGTCGGGGGCCGGTTCGCGCCGGGTGGCGGTGGCGGCCCGGTCGCCGGCCCGGACGGCCTTGACGGCGGCGGCGAGCAGGACGTCGTCGGGGCTGGGCGGGCCGTCGGGGACGGGCGTGGGGGGGGTGCGGGGCGGGGTGCGGTGGCTGTCCGGGCGGGTGATCAGCACGTCGCCCTCGGCGGACTCGGCGGCCGGGGCGTAGCCCATCGTGCGCAGGGCGGCGAGCAGGACGTCCGGGGCGGCCTGGGCGGCGAGGACGGTGGGGGCGAGCAGTCGGAGCCGCAGGTCGGCGGCGCGGCGGTCGGCGAGCACCTCGCCCAGCAGCGACGGGTCGTCGCAGCGCAGGTACGAGGAGGCGGCGCCGACCCGCAGGATGCCGTGCCGGCGGGCGACGTCGTCGATCAGGTAGGCGAGCGGCTGGGGGACGGGCGTGCGGCTGTGCTGGGCCAGGAAGGTCTGGAGGTCGGCGGCGGTGCGGCCGGCGTCCAGGGCGCGGCGCACGGATGTCGGGGTGAAGCGGTAGACGGTGGCGCCGCCCTTGGACTCGATGTCGGCGCAGAGCGCGAGTGCCTGGGCGAGCGGGGGGAGCAGCGGGCCGGGGGCGATCGCGGTGAGGTCCGGCTGGAGGATCACGTGGTCCAGCGGCTGCGGCAGCAGCGGGGCGAGCACCTCGGCCGGGTCGCCCTCGGCGGTGAGCAGGGCGCGGGCGGGGGCGGCCAGGGCGCCGCGGCCGGTGACGCCGAGCAGTTCGGCCTCGGCGAGCGTCCAGGCGGTGAGGTCGTCGCGCAGCTCGTGACCGTCGGGGTTGGTGGGGCCACCGCGCAGCGGGCGCTGCCAGCGCAGGGTGGGCAGCAGTTCCTCGGCGGTGGCCGGGGTGCCGGGCGGGAGTTCGGCGAGCAGGGCGAGGGCGGCGCGGCGCACGGAGGGGGCGAGGGTGCGGTCGAGTTCGGGGCCGAGGGCGGCGCGCGGCTTGCCCTTGCCGTCCGGGGTGCCGGTGAGTGCGGGGACGCGGGTGGCGGCCAACCAGGCGCCGGCCAGCACGGACCAGCGCTCGGCGGTGTCCAGTTGCTGCCAGCTGTCGTACCCCGGGGTCGGCGCCCAGCACTCGTCGGCCTCCCCGTCGGGGGCCACCAGGCCTGCGGTGTAGGCGAGTTCGATCCAGAACGCGGCCTGCTGCTCGGTGCTCTCCAGGGTCTGGGCGGCGCGCTTGAGGTCCCGTACGCCGAGGCCGCCGGCCCGCAGGGTGGGCGGCGGGGTGAGGCCCCAGGCCTCCAGCAGCTCCTCGACGGTCTTGACGGCGGTGTGCGCCTGGCCGGCCGCGGCGCGGTCCACGACCTGGGGGTCGCGCGGGGCGGCGGCGGGCGCCGGTTCGGGCTGGAGCGGTTCGACGGTGCGGTGGGTGCGGCCGCCGCGCAGGTGCAGGGCCAGCTCGCGGGGCAGGACGACGCTGCCCGGGCTGGTCGGCAGCAGCAGGCCGCGGGCCAGCAGCCACTCGACCGGGCTCTGGGCGTCCTCGGCGGTGACCGGGCGGGTGGCGTCCGGGACGGTGCCGGTGGGCGGGCCCCAGACCAGCCGGTCCAGCAGTCGCCGGGCCGGCTCGGGGGCGGTGTCCAGCAGCGCGGCGCAGCGGGTGCGGTCGGTGAGCAGGGCGGTCAGCGCGGCGACCGCAGTGACCGGGTCCGGGGTGGCGGGCTGCCCGGCGGAGGCGAGCAACTGCTGGAGCCGGGCCGGGGACATGCCGGTGGTGGCGTCGGCGAGGGTCGGGCCGAGGCCGGTGCGGCCGGGGTTGGCGGCGGTCGGGGCGAGTGCCTCGCGGACCGCGAGCACCAGTCGCAGGCCGTTGTCGGGGCCCCAGAGCAGCGCCCGGTCGCGCAGGACGGCGATCGCGCGGGGGAGGGCGGCGGCGACGGCGGAGCGGTCGGCCGGGGTGAGCGGGGTGGCGCCGGGGTGCGGCTTGACCTTGGCCGGGCCGGTCAGCAGGGTGCGCACGGTGGTCAGGCCGGTGCCGTCGGGGGCGGTCGCCAGCGCCTCGGCGACCTGGAGGGTGAACCGGTCGAGCCGCTCCAGGGCGCGCAGCGCGGAGGCGCGCGAGGACAGTCGGGCGGACAGCTGGGTGAGGTCGCCGGGGACGGGGTTCAGCAGGTCGGGGCGGGAGCGGAGCAGGGCGGCGAGCGCGTCGTCGGGGCGGGCGCGCAGCTCCTCGGCGAGGGTGCGCGGGCCGGCGGGCGTCCTGCTCTGGCGCTGAGGGCCCTGCTGTGTGGTCATTCGACCTAGGTTAGTCGGGTGCGCGGACGGTGGGGCGCTGGTGCGAGCGGCGGTCCGGCCCGCACGCGTCCGGGACGCGCGCGGGACGGACGGGCGCGGGACTCGCGCAGGCGGGGCACGGTGGGTAGCGTCACCGGCGAGGGCGGTCGCCGCGGTTCCGCGGACGGCGTGGGCGAGGCGGGGTGTCGGTGATGACGGACGGCGAGTGGTGGCGCAAGAGCGGGCCGTGGAGCGAGCGGGCGGGGGCTCCGGAACCGGCCGTCCCGTCGGCTCCGGCCGCGTCACCGTCCCCGTCCCCGGAGCCGTCCCCGTCCCCGGAGCCGTCCCCGGAGCCGGAGGACAGCGTGTACGGCTCGGCGGCCGGTCCGGCCGCGGCCTCCGCCGCCATGACGGGGAGCGCCATTCCGAACGTGTCGCTGGACCTGCCCGGTGTCGCCGGGCCCGGGGAGGGTTCGGAGGCGATCCCCGCGCCGACGGTGCAGAGTTCGAGCCCGTGGACCATGACGATGCTCGACTTCTCGGACACCCCGCAGGCCGCGCAGAAGCCGATTCCCGAGCAGCGCGCGGCGGAGGAGGAGCCGGCCGCGCAGCCGCCGCCGGTGGATCCGGCGGGGGCGCGGCCGAAGAAGCAGCGGAAGGCGAAGGGCGCGCCCGTCGCCGGGCCGGGCGCCGCGGGAAAGGGCGCGGGCAAGGTCAAGGGGGCGGACAAGGGCGCGGCGAAGGGGGTCCGTAGGCCGTCCCCGCTGATCCTGTTGTCCTGCGGGCTGCTGGTCGGCGGCGCGGTGTCCGGCTTCTTCCCGGCCATCCTGGCTGGTTGGGGGCTCGGTTATCTGTCCCGTCAACTCTCCGATCTGACCAGGAAGTTCGTGATCCTCGGGGTCCCGCTGATCACGATGAGCGCGACCGCCCTGCTGGCGATGCAGCACGCCAAGCAGGCCGGTGGCGGGGGTGCCGGCGGGGCCGGGGTGCAGACCGGCTCCCCGCTGGGGCAGTTCAGCTGGTCGATGGCGCCGGGCGTGCTGCGGACCGCCGCGGTGGCGACGGCGGTGGTGCTGTTGCTGCTGAGCATGCGCCGTCGTCCGATGCCGTAGGGCCGGGACCGCACCGGGGGCGGCTCCTGCGCCGCCCGCAGGTCAACTCCCCTGGGCGGTCTGCATGCTGAGGATCCCGGCGAGGACGGCGGCCGGGTCGTCGGTGGGCAGCGCGTGGCCGGCGCCGGGGACGACCTCGACCCGGGCGGTCGGAACGAGCCGGTGCAGCCGTTCGGAGACGGCCCGGGCGTCGTGCAGCGCGCTGCGCTCGCCGAGCAGGAAGAGCGCGGGGGTGCTCAGCCGGCCGAGTTCGACGTCGTCGAGGGTGGTGGCGGGCGGCAGTCGGCGGCGGAAGCCGGTGGAGGCGCGCATCAGGGTCATCAGCTCGGTCTCCAGGACGGCGCTGTTGCCGACGGCCCGGGCCAGTCGGGGCCGGAGTGCGCGCGGGGCCAGGGCGGCGAGGCCGCCGAGGATGATCCAGGCGTAGAAGCGTCGGCCGACGTCGGCGAGACCGGCCGGGTCGACCAGGGTGAGCCCGGTGGTCCGCCCGGGGTGGCGGATCTGGTGCCGGAGGGCGATCCAGCCGCCGTAGGAGCAGCCGACCACGTGGGCGGCCGGGACGTCGAGGGCGGCGAGGAGCTCCTCCAGCCAGTCGGCGGCGTCGTCGCCGTCCCCGATCGGGGCGGTCTGCACGCTGGCGCCCGGTTCCCCGACGGTGTCCACGGCGATGACGGGGTGGTGTTCGGCGAGCCGTTCGACGTAGGCGTGCCACATCAGGGCGTTGCCGCCGGAGCCGGGGAGCAGGACGACCGGCCGTCCGTGGGCGGGGCCGGTGCGCTGGACGCGGGTGGTGCCGAAGCGGGTGGGGACGTCGAGCGCCGTGCGCGGGCCGGGCCAGAGCCGGCTGAGCGCGTGCTCGTAGGCGGTGCGGAAGCGGGCTTCGGCCGTGCCGTCGGTGAACTCGCTGATTCGCATGGTACAGGTGTATCACATGCATGATACGTATGTACCAACAGAGTGCGGGAGACGTGCGGGAGGGCCTGTGGCCGAGAAGGCCGACCATGAGGAGCGCCGTCGGCAGATCGCCGAGGCGCTGCTGCGGATCGCCGACACCGAGGGCCTGCAGTCGGCCAGCATGCGGGCGGTCGCGACCGAGGCGGGCGTCTCGCTGCGGCTCGTCCAGTACTACTTCACGACCAAGCAGGGCCTGCTGCTGGACGCCCTGGCGAGGCTCGGCACCCAGCTCCAGGCCCGGATGCAGCGCTGGATCGGCGAGGCCCGGGACCCCCGCGAGGTGGTCACCGCGATCCTGTCCTGCATCCTGCCGACGGACGCCGAGAGCCGCCGGATCACCAGGACGTACGCGGCCTACTACGCCCTGGTGCTCAGCGACCCCGAGGTGCTGGAGCGGCAGGCCGCCCAGCCGCCGGTCGTGCTGGAGGGCTTCCTGGTCAAGCAGTTGCGCGCGGCCCAGCAGGCCGGCGGGATCGCGCCGGAGCGGGACGTCGAGATGGCCGCGGCCGGACTGCTGGCGATGGTCAACGGGCTCGGCTCCAGCGTGCTCGGCGGCCAGCGCACCGGCGAGCAGGCGCAGGCGGTCCTGGACCACCACCTGGACGGGCTGTTCCTGCCCCCGCGCGGCCGGTGAGCCGGGCCCGGGCCCGCCGGCGCCCCTCCTGGGGCGGGGGTTAACACCCGTACGGGTGGGGTGCTTTCCCCGTTCCGGCGGCCCGCCCCGCGCAGCAGACTCGGGGCATGCCCACACAGCCCGTGACGATGATCGAGGCCCCGGCCGCCGCCCCCGTCGCCGCTCCCGTCACCGCCCCCGCCCCCGCCCCGCAACCGGGGCCCGGCGGCAGCGACTTCGCCCGGCTGAGCCGCCGGATCGCCGCCGCCGGCCTGCTCGACCGGCGCCCCGGCTACTACGCCGCCCGGGCCGGCCTGGTGCTCGCCGCCTTCCTCGGCGGCTGGTACGCGCTGTTCGCCCTCGGCGACACCTGGTGGCAACTCGGCCTGGCCGCCGGGATGTCCGTCGTCTTCACCCAGATCGGCCTGCTGTCCCACGATCTGGCGCATCGTCAGGTGTTCGGTCGGCGCCTGCCGAGCGAGATCGGCGGCCGGATCGCCGCCAACCTGCTGATGGGCATGAGCTACGGCTGGTGGGTGAACAAACACACCCGCCACCACGCCAACCCGAACCACGAGACCCGGGACCCGGACGTCGCGCCCGACCTCGTGGTGTGGTCCCAGCGGCAGGCCCGGCAGGCGAGCGGCCTGGCCCGGTTCATCGGCCGCCGGCAGGCGTTCCTGTTCTTCCCGCTGCTCCTGCTGGAGGGCCTCAACCTCAGCTTCAACAGCTTCCGGGCGCTGCGCGGGCCCGCGGTGAAGCGGCCGCTGCTGGAGGGCACCCTGCTGGTGGTCCACTTCGCGGCCTACTTCGGGCTGGTGTTCGCCGCGCTGCCGGTCGGCAAGGCGGTCGCCTTCCTCGCCGTGCACCAGGCGCTGCTCGGCCTCCACCTGGGCTGCGTCTTCGCCCCGAACCACAAGGGCATGCTGATGGTGACGCCGGAGATGCGGCTCGACTTCCTGCGCCGCCAGGTGCTCACCTCGCGCAACGTGCGCGGCAACGCGTTCCTGGACGCGGTGATGGGCGGCCTCAACTACCAGGTGGAGCACCACCTCTTCCCCAGCATGCCGACCCCCGCGCTCGGGCGGGCGGCCCGGATCACCCGGGAGTTCTGTGCGGAGAAGGGCATCCCGTACTACGAGGTCGGGCTGCTCCGCTCGTACCGCGAGATCCTGACCCACCTGCACCGGACCGGCGAGCCGATCCGTTCGGGCGGCTGAACGGCCCTGCGGACAGCGTGGGCGGGGCGGGTCGAGCAGGCGGAGCAGATGGAGCGGGCGGAGCGGGAAGTCGGCGGGGTCGACTTCCCACTCCGCCCGCTCCGGTGTCCGCCCCGGCGGGTGCGGGGAGTCAGCCGACCTCCGCGACGGCGACGGTGGTGGTGCGGTCGTCGGCCTCGGCGAGCAGGGTGCCGTCGGGGGCCCAGAGCGCCGCACCGCCGCAGCCGGTCCAGGGGCCGGCCGGGCCGACGTGGTTGGCCAGGACGACGGGCATCCCGGTCCGCCGGGCGATGCCCGGGTACACGGTGGCCCGCTCGTGGACGCCGTCGCCGGTGCCGTAGAGGGAGCTGGCGAGGTGGATGTCGCAGCCGTCGGCGGCGCCCCGGTCGGTGAGCTCGGGGAAGTGGTTGTCGTAGCAGGTGGCGAGGGCGAAGCGGTGGCCGCCGAGTTCGAAGCGGCCGTCCCGGTCGCCGGGGGTGAAGACGCCCTGCTCGTTCTCGTAGAGGTGCTGCTTGAGGTAGGTGGTGATCAACTCGCCGTCGGGCCCGTAGACATGGCTGCCGATCGCGGGCCGGGGGCCGGCGGCCGGGACGGCGCAGTTGACGACGACGGCGATGCCGGTGGAGCGGAGGTCGTCCAGGCGGGTGTCGTCCGGGTCCGTCCAGAGCCGGGGATCGGCGGCCAGCGCCCCGAGTTCGTAGCCGGTCAGCGCCAGCTCGGGGAGGACGATCAGCTCGGCGCCCTCGGCGCGGGCCCGGTCGGCGAGGCCGACGAGCTGCCGGGCGTTCGCGGGGATGTCGGCGGGGACGCAGGACAGTTGGGCGGCGGCGATCTTCATGGCGCCCAGCATCGCAGGAAGTCGGTCCGGTCGACTTCCGGTTTTCCGGCGCCTCCGGGGGTGCTCAGGGTCGCCGATACGCCGTCAGGACGATTGCGGCGCAGGGTGATCGTCCTTACTGGCGACGGCAGACGGCGCGAACGGATGGTGTGCTGGTGGGAGTCGGCCATCCGTGTACGTCCCGCCTGAGGAGGCGCCCCGTGAACTCTCCCGCGCAGCACCGTTTTCGACGTGGAACCCTGGCCGCGGCCGTGGCCCTCTCGGTCGGCGTGATCGCCGCCCCGGCCGCCGTCGCCGCGCCGCCCCGGCCCGCCGGGGCGGACGTGGTGCAGCAGCGGCTGGACGCCCTGGTGAAGGGCGACGGCGTGCCGGGGGCGCTGGCGGCCGTCCGGGGCAAGGACGGCCGCACCCGCAACTACACCGCGGGCGTGGGCGATCCGGCGACCGGGGCGAAGGTGCCGGTGGACGGTCAGTTCCGGATCGGCAGCAACACCAAGAGCTTCGTCGCGGTCGTGGTGCTCCAGTTGGTGGCGGAGGGGAAGGTGGACCTGGACGCCCCGGTGGACACCTACCTGCCGGGCGTGGTGCACGGCGACGGCATCGACGGGCGGAGGATCACCGTCCGGCAGGTGCTCCAGCACACCAGCGGGCTGCCGAACTACACGCGCTTCCTGGACGCGTCCGGCCCGGACCAGTACTTCGAGCCGCGCGAGCTGCTGGACCTCGCGCTGGCGCACAAGCCGGACTTCGCGCCGGGCCAGGGGTGGAACTACAGCAACACGGGCTACGTGGTGGCGGGGCTGATCGTGCAGCGGGTGACGGGGCGGCCGCTGGGGGAGGAGATCACCAGGCGGGTGATCGACCGAGTGGGCCTGCGGCACACGTACTTCCCGGCGCAGGGGGACACGACGATCCACGAGCGCCACCCGCACGGCTTCGTCCGGGACAAGGCGACCGACCCGTTGCAGGACATCACGGAGATGGACCCCTCCTGGGCCTGGGCGGCCGGGGCGATGGTGTCGACGAACACGGACCTGAACCGGTTCTTCGCGGCGCTGGTCGGCGGCGAGCTGATGCCCCCGGCCCAGCTCGCCCAGATGCGGACCACGGTCCCGGCGGAGTACCTGGGGCCGGGGGCGCGGTACGGGCTGGGGCTCGCCAGTCGGCCGCTGTCGTGCGGGGGGCTCTCCTGGGGGCACGGCGGGACGCTGCCGGGGTTCGTGAGCCGGGGCGGGGTGACGGAGGACGGCCGGGCGGCGAACGTCACGGTGACCGAGCAGCCGGGGGAAGCGGTCAAGCAGCACGTGGCGGACGCGGTGGACGCGGCGCTCTGCAGGTGAGCGCGAGTGGCCGGGCCGCGGCAGGCGCGGCCCGGCCGCCGGGGTGTCGGGCGCGGAGGCGGCCGACACCCCGGGCCCGCCGGCCCTCCTCGGCCCTCCTCAGGTCCGCTGCTCGAAACCCGCCAGCATCCCGCGCGGGTCGAAGGTCACCCGGATCCTGGCGATCCTGCCCTCCACCACGTGCATCCAGTTCGCCGTCGGCGCCGGCGGCGCGACGCTCGTGCACAGCTCGAACCAGGTGATCACGTCGTCCCCGTCCGCGACCCGCGCCTTCACGTCGATCCGCTCCAGCACCTGTCCGAGCCCCCGCAGCCCGCCCAGTGCCTCGTCGACCCCCGACGCCGTGCCGAGCGGCCCGACGAAGTCGACGTCCTCGGCCAGCAGGCCACGGACGGTGTCGAAGTCGCCCGCCTCCCAGGCGGTGAAGTAGGTCTCGGCCAGCTCGCGCGCACTCTTCGTCGTCGTCATGCCGCCATCCTCCCGAGCCCTCACCTCATCCGTCCAACAGATGGATCTGATGCCAGCTATCATCATTGGTTATGGAGACGCATCAGCTGCGCTACTTCGCCGCCGTCGTCGACGAGGGGTCCTTCACGGCCGCGGCCGCCCGGCTGCACGTCAGCCAGTCCGGGGTCAGCACCCAAGTGGCCAAGCTGGAGCACGAGTTGGGCCAGCAGTTGCTCGACCGCTCCGGCCGCGGGGTGCGGCTCACCCCGGCCGGCGAGGCCGTCCTCCGGCTCGCCAGGAGCGCCCTGGCCACGCTGGAGGCGATCCGGCACACCGCCGCCGAGTTCGCCGAGGCGGTGCGCGGCCGGGTCCGGCTCGGCATGATCATGGGCTGTTCGATCCCGCCCTTCCTGGACGCCGTCGCCGACCTCGGCCGCACCCACCCGGGCGTCGAACTGAGCCTGCACGAGGGCCACTCCGACCTGCTGCAGGCCCAGGTGCTGGCCGGCGCCCTCGACCTCGCCCTGATCGGCTACGCGGGGGAGGTCTCCCCGGGCCTGGAGGTCACCGTCGTCGTCGACGACCCGATCGCCGCCGTCGTCCCCGCCGGTCACCCCCTGGACCGGCCCGCGCTGCGCCTCGCCGACCTGAGCGGCGAGAAGATCCTCTGCCTCTCCCCGGGCACCGGCCTGCGCGCCGCCTACGACCGCTCCTGCGCCCGACTGGGCCTCGTGCCGCGGGTGGACATCGAGGCCAGCTCCCCGGTGGCCGTGCAGCGGCTGGCCGAGCGCGGCGCGGGGGTGGCCGTGCTCAGCGCCTCCTCGGTCGAGGGCGCGGGCCTGCGGGCCGTCCCGATCACCGACGCCGGGACGAACGCCCGCCTCGGCCTGGTCGCCCGCCCCGACCAGCACTCCCCGGCCGTCCGGCTGCTCCGCGCCAAGCTCGAGGCAGCACTGCGGGCTGACTGATCGTCATACGACTCACTCACTCGCGTGAGTGTGCTGCTCCGAACGGGTGGCGATCGGCGGCGATCCGTATCCGGTGCCGAGCGGGGGCGAGCAGGATGCCTGCGAACCGCGGTTGCGCCGAACGGGTGATGACCGCAACCCCTGACCTGGTGAGGACACCTCCATGTCTGACCTCCGCACGCCCCGCCGCCTGGGCGCCTTCGTCGGTGCGACCGGCGCGACCGCGCTGCTCGCGCTGGCCGCCGGACTGCCCGCGCCCGCCGCCGCGGCCGCCCCCGCGAAGCCGCGGATCGCCTCGGCGCCGGACTACATCGTCAACGTGGCCACCGGCTACGTGCTCGACAGCGGCGGCGACACCAGCGCGACCCGGGTCCCCGCGTACCTGTTCAAGGACGCCACCAACCCCTCCACCAACCTCAAGTTCACCTACGACCCGGACAGCAGGAAGATCCGCAACGTGGCGACCGGCTACGTGCTCGACAGCGGCGGCGACACCAGTGCCACCCGCGTCCCCGCGTACCTCTTCAAGGACAGCGACAACAACCCGTCCGACAACCTGAAGTGGACCTACGACCAGGCCACCCGGCAGATCCGCAACGTGGCGACCGGCTACGTGCTCGACAGCGGCGGCGACACCAGCGCCGCCCGCGTCCCCGCGTACCTCTACAAGGACGCGGCGAACTCCTCCGACAACCTCAAGTGGACCTCCTCGGTCTTCGGCGCCCGGGACTCCCGCGGGGTCTGCCTGGACGCGGGCAACACCCGCAACAACGGCGACCAGGTGCGCGACTGGCAGTGCCTGGGCCACACCAACCAGCGGTTCACCGTCGACGACAACCACGTGAAGGTGGACGACACCATCGGCTCCGGCGCCGAGAAGTGCCTGGACGCCGGGAACACCCGCAACAACGGCGACAAGGTCCGCCTCTGGAGCTGTCTCGACCACCCCAACCAGCGCTGGGTGGTCCGCGACGGGCAGCTCGTCGTCAAGGACACCATCGGCACCGGCCGCGAGATGTGCCTGGACTCCGGCAGCTACCGCAACAACGGCGACGCCGCGATCATCTACCAGTGCGGCGCCACCAACCCCAACCAGAAGTGGATCGTCCAGCGCGGCTACCTCAAGCTCGCCGACACCCTCGCCTGATCCGGCGCACCCCGCCCGACCCGGCGCACGACCGCTGATCCGAGGCACCTCGCCCGACCCGAGGCACCTCCCCCGACCCGACCCGCCGCCCCCTGGGCCCGCTCCGCCGAAGCCGTCGGCCGGGCGGGCTCAGCCCTTCCAGCGGGGGTCGCGCCCCGAGGCGGCCAGCGCGCGCTCCCACACCGAGGCGCCCTCCGGCACGGCGACCGGCTCCGCGAAACCCCCGTACCGGCGGAACAGTTCACCGGTCTCGGCCACGATCTCCTCCACCAGCAGGGCGAGTTCGTCGTCCACCGCGAGCTCGCCGCCGGTCGCCCGCGCCACGTCCCAGCCGTGCAGCAGCAGTTCGAGGACCAGCATCCGGGCGATCCCCACCGCCGGGAACGGCGAGCCGCCCAGGTCGACGTCCCCCACCCAGGCCGCCGGGTCCGCCCAGGCCGCGACCGCCCGCTCCAACTGGGCGGCGTACGCCGGGCGCCAGTCGGCGTCGGCGGTGAAGTCCCGGTCGATCAGCTCCGCGGGCAGTTCGGCCCGCCGGGCCCGGTGCTCCAGGCCGTGCGAGGTGTAGAGCACCCAGTGGTTGATCAGCTCCCGGGTGTCGAACTCCCCGCAGGGCGTCGGCGCGTCCGGCCGCAGACCGGCCGGGACCCCGGCGGCGACGTCGGCCGCGACGGCGGCGGCCCGGGCGAGCAGGGGGTGCAGGGGGTGCAAGGGGTGCGCGTTCATGCCGTCCAGCCTGCGCCGGGCCGACCCGCCCGGTCTTGAAGAAACGCGACGGGCAGGCCGTAGCCTGGCCGCCATGGACGCTCCAGATCTGGGCCGCGGTGTGCTCCACCCCGCCAGGGCCGCCGAGTCGATCCGGGTGGACCGGCTCGCGCCGGCGCCCGACGTGGCGCGCTTCGTGGAGTACTACTGGCTGGTGCGCTGGGACGTCACCGGCCACCCGCCGTACGAGCAGAAGGTGCTCGCCCACCCCAACGTCCACCTGGTCTTCGAGGCCCCGCGGGCCCGGGTGTACGGAGTGGACCGCTCGCTCTTCGTCCGCCGCCTGGAGGGCGCCGGGCACGTGCTGGGCGCGCGGTTCCGCCCCGGAGCCTTCCAGCCCTTCGCCGGACACCCGGTGAGCGCCCTGGCCGACCGGTCCGTCCCCGCCGCCGACTACTTCGGCGCCGAGGTGGACCGGTGCAACGCCGGGATCCTCGCCGAGCCGACCGCCGAGCGGGCCGACGCCTTCCTCCGCCCCCGGCTGCCCGCGCCGGACCCGGTGGCCGAGCAGGTCGCCGCGATGGTGGAGCGGATCACCGGCTCCCCGGACCTGTACCGGGTGGACGACCTGGCCCGCGAGCTGGGGCGGACGGTGCGCGGCCTGCAACGGCTGTTCGCCGAGTACGTCGGCGCCTCCCCGAAGTGGGTGCTGCGCCGGGCCCGGCTCCACGAGGCCGCCGAACGCGCCGCCGCGGGCGGGCGGTTGGACCTGTCCGCGCTCGCCGTCGAACTCGGCTACGCCGACCAGGCCCACCTCACCCGGGACTTCACCGCGGCGGTCGGCACCTCCCCGGCCCGCTACGCGGGTTCGAGGTAGCCCGGGCCGCCGGAGGCCCTCCTGCCGCCCCGCCCGGACCCGTCCGGGCGGGGCGGACCTACGCCCCGAGGAAGCGCTGGAGCTCGTCGAGCATGAAGTTGGCGCCGGTGTAGCCGATCCCCTGGAACCACAGCTGGTCGTCCACCGGGAACGCCCGGTGCGCCTTGACCGCCCCGAGCGCCTGCCAGCCCGGGCTCGCCAGCGCCGCCTCGGTGCCGGCCTTCGCCGGGTCGCCGTACGTCGCGTAGAGCAGCAGGTCGCCGTCCGCCCTGCCGATCTGGTCCAGTGGGACCTCGAAGTCCGACTGGTCGACGTTCTGCGGGTCGGGCCGCCCGACCTGGGCGTCGGAGAGCACCGTCCCCGGGAAGCTCTGCCGCCCGAACAGCCGGATCCCGCCGCCCTCGGTGAACCGCACCAGGCTCACCCGCTGCCCCGACAGCTTCGCCGCCGCCAGCGCCTCGGCCACCTGCCCGGCGTGCTTCTGGTACGCGGCGACGAAGGCCGCCCCGGCCGCGACCCGGCTCAGCGCCTGGGCGTGCAGCTGGAAGTTCGCCTTCCACGGCGCGCCGGTGGTCTGGCTGAGCACGGTCGGGGCGATCTCCCGCAGCTGGTCGTACCGGTCGCCGTCGCGGGCCTGGTTGGACAGGATCAGGTCCGGCCGCAGCAGCCGGACGGCCTCCAGGTCGGGGGCGCCGGCCGGGCCGACCCGCCGGATCTCCGCCGTCCGGGAGGCCGGCCAGTACGCGGGGAAACCGCGGTCGGCGGCCGGGAGCGCGGCACCGAGCGGGGTGATGCCCAGGGTCAGCGACGAGTCCAGCACGTCGGTGTCCAGCACGACCACCCGCAGCGGCGCGCCCGGCACCAGCACCGGTCCGGTCGCGGCGTTCACCGTGACCGGCGGCACCGGGGTGGGGGAGGGGGTGCCGCTCGCCTCGAAGCCGTCCGTGGTCGGCGGCTGCGCGGAGCGGCCGGAGCCGGTGCACGCCGTGAGCGCGGCCCCGCCGAGGCCGGCGAGGAAGGTGCGGCGGGCGATCCGGGGCATCGGCGGGTCCTCGGCGGTGCGGCGGCGGGGGCGCGTCGATTATGTCCGAAATCAGACCTAAAAGGCTGTTAAGCGCTGACGTCGTCCACCGAATCCACGGCGGCCCGGTCGTCCGTGCCCTCCGCGCCCTCCGCACCGTCCGCCGGTGCCCGCCACGGCGCGCCCGGGACGACCAGCGGCGTGCCGGTCACCGGGTCCGGCACCACCACCGACTCCAGCCCGAACACCTCCCGCACCAGCTCCGCCGTCACCACCTCGCGCGGCGCGCCCTGGGCGACCACCCGGCCGTCCCGCATCGCCACCAGGTGGTCGGCGTACCGGGCGGCCTGGTTGAGGTCGTGCAGCACCGCGACCACCGTCCGGCCGCGCTCGACGTTCAGCCGTCGCACCAGGTCCAGCACCTCGACCTGGTGGGCGATGTCCAGGTAGGTGGTCGGCTCGTCCAGCAGCAGGATGTCGGTGCCCTGGGCGAGCGCCATCGCGATCCAGGCGCGCTGGCGCTGGCCGCCGGACAGCTCGTCCATGCTGCGCTCGGCCAGGTCCGCCGTGGAGGTGCGCTCCAGCGCCTCGGCGACCGCCGCCTCGTCCTCCGGCGACCACTGCTGCCACCAGCTCTGGTGCGGCTGGCGGCCGCGCGAGACCAGGTCCGCCACCGAGATGCCCTCCGGGGCGGTCGGCGACTGCGGCAGCAGGCCGAGCCGCTGGGCGATCCGCTTGGTCGGGATCCGCGCCAGCTCCTCGCCGTCCAGCAGCACCGCCCCGCGCACCGGCTTCAGCAGCCGGCCGAGGGCCCGCAGCAGGGTGGACTTCCCGCAGGCGTTCGGGCCGACGATCACCGTCACCCGGCCGTCCGGGATCCGGACGTCCAGGTCCTCGACGACCGTGCGCGCCTCGTAGGCCAGGGTGAGGCCCCGGGCCTCCAAGCGGTGTGCGGTCATCAGGAGCCTCCACGGCGGGATCGGATCAACAGCCACATCAGGTACGGCGCGCCGACCATGCCGGTCACCACGCCCACCGGCAGCTCGGTCGGGGCCAGCAGCCGCCGGGCGATCAGGTCGGCCAGCACGACCACCAGCGCGCCGGTCAGCGCCGAACACAGCAGCGGGACCTGCGCCGACCGGGCCAGCCGCAGCGCGATCTGCGGGGCCATCAGCGCCACGAAGTCCACCGGCCCGGCGGCCCCGGCCGCACAGGAGGCCAGCACGATGCCCAGCAGCGCCATGCCCAGCCGGATCCGGTCCAGCCGCAGTCCGAGGCCGACGGCGGTCGCGTCGTCGAAGGAGATCGACCGCTGGGCGCGGGCCGCCCACAGCGCGGCCGGCAGGGCGGCGAGCAGCACCCAGGCCAGCCAGCCGGCCTGGTCGTAGCCGGCGCCGTTCAGACTGCCGGTCATCCAGACCTTCGCGGCCTGCGCCTGGAAGCCGTCGCCCTTGGTGAGGAAGACCGAGGTGAGCGAGGACAGCGCCACGCTGATCCCGATCCCGATCAGCACGAAGCGCTGGGCGTGCAGCCCGCGCCGCCACGCCAGCGCGTACACCAGCAGCCCGGCCGTCAGCCCGCCGCCGACCGCCGCGTACGGCGCCTGACCGGTGGAGCCGACCACCCCGTACGCCGTCAGCCCGACCACGGTCGCGGTCGCGCCCCAGGTCACGCCCACCACGTCGGGGCTGGCCAGTGGATTGCGGGCGACGGTCTGGATCAGCGCCCCGGCCAGCCCGAGGGCCGCCCCGACCAGCAGTCCGACCACCACCCGGGGCAGCCGGAACTCACCGACCACCAGCTCGTCCGGGCTCGGCTGCCCGAGCACCACCTTGACCACCTCGCCGGGGGAGACGGTCGACTCGCCGAAGCAGAGCGAGGCCACCACGGTCGCCGCCAGCACCGCCAGCAGACCCGCGGCCGCGAACGCCGACCGCCGGTGCAGCAGGAACGAGGCCCGCCCGGCCCGCACCACGGAGTACCCGTGCAGGGAGACCGAGGTCATGCCGCCACCACCTTCCGGCGCCGGACCAGTGCCACCAGCACCGGCACCCCCACCAGCGCCGTCATCACGCCCGCCGGGACCTCCGAGGGCGGGAACAGCACCCGCCCGAGGGTGTCCGCGAGCAGCAGCAGCGCCGGGCCGAGCACGGCGGAGAAGGCCAGGACCCAGCGGTGGTCGGCCCCGGCGACGGCCCGGGCGGCGTGCGGGACGGCGAGGCCGATGAAGGCGATCGGGCCCGCCGCCGCGACCGCCGAGCCGGTCAGCACGGTCGCGCCGAGCGCACCGACCGCCCGCACCGCACCGGTCTTCGCGCCCAGCCCCTTCGCGGTGTCCTCGCCGAGCGCCAGCGCGTCCAGTCCGCGCGCCACGGACACCACCAGCAGCGTGCCGACGGCCAGGAAGGGCAGCAGCTGCCAGGCCACGTCCGCCGTCCGGCCGGAGAGCGAACCGACGTGCCAGAACCGGAACTGGTCCATGGTGGCCGCGTCGGTGGTCAGCACCAGGGTGTTCAGCGAGGCGATGAACGCGGACATCGCCGAGCCGGCCAGCGCCAGCTTGATCGGGGTGGCCCCGCCCCGGCCGCGCCCGGCCAGGCCGTACACCAGCACGGTGGCGATCACGGCGCCCACGAAGCCGAACCAGACGTATCCGGTGAGGGTGGAGATCCCGAAGCCCGAGATGGCGACCACCACGCCCGCCGCCGCGCCCTGCGAGACCCCGAGGATGCCCGGGTCGGCGATCGGGTTGCGGGTCAGGCCCTGCATGACGGCGCCGGCCAGCCCGAGCGCCGCGCCGACGGCCAGTCCGACGACCGTCCGCGGCAGCCGCAGCTCGCGGATCACCACGGCGTTCGCCGAGCCGCCGCCGTGCAGCAGCGCGTCGACCGTCTCGGAGAACGGCACGGTACGGCTGCCGACCGCCAGGCTCAGCAGCACCGCGACGGCCAGGACGGCCAACGCGGCGGCGAGCCACAGTATTCGGTGACGGGGTGTCCGCCGCTTGCCCGGTGGTGCGGTGCTGTCGGTCATGAGCCCTCTCCGCGGAAACTCAGGCAAACCTAAGTTCCGGCTCGGAGGCGGGGCAAATCGCCTCGTCCGCGCCGCGGCCCGTTGGGTAGCCTGGCGGCATGCCCGCGACTCCGCCCGCCCCGCTCACCGTCGGCTTCGACCTCGACATGACGCTGCTGGACACCAGGCCCGGCATCCGCGCCACCTACCAGGCGCTGTCCGCCGAGACCGGCACCTACGTCGACGCCGACCTGGTGGTCACCCGGCTCGGCCCGCCGCTGCTGGACGAGATCCGCAACTGGTTCCCGGCGGACGAGGCGGAGCGGGCCGTGAACCGCTACCGCGAGCTCTACCGCGAGCACGCCTTCGCCCCGACCGTGCCGCTGCCCGGCGCCCACGCCGCCGTCGAGGCGGTCCGCGCCCGCGGCGGCCGGATCGCGGTGATCACCGGCAAGTACGAGCCCAACGCCCGGCTCCACCTGGAGCACGCCGGGCTCACGGCGGACGCCGTGATCGGCGACCTGTGGGCGGAGAGCAAGGGCGAGGCCCTGCGCGCCCACGGCGCCAGCATCTACGTCGGCGACCACCTCGGCGACATCGTGGGCGCCCGGCACGCGGACGCCGTCGCGGTCGCCGTGGCCACCGGCCCGTACGACGCCGACGAACTGCGCGGGGCCGGGGCGGACGTCGTGCTGGCCGACCTCACCGGCTTCCCGGAGTGGCTCGACCGGCACCTCGCCGCCCAGGGGGCCTAGACCTGCGGCTCGACCCGGCGGCGCTGGGCCCGGGCGTTCAGGAACAGCCCGGTCAGCGCGGACAGGAACCCGGCCGGCATCAGCATGCTCAGCCAGTACATGGCCGTCGGCAGCGGCGTCAGGTGCAGGAACAGCGGGACGAAGGTGACCAGGGTGGCGAGCGCGCCCAGGGCGAAGACGACCGTCCCGGCCTTGACGTACACGTCGCCGGGTTCGGCGCTCTGGCTGCTCACGGCCGCTCACTCCTCGGTGCTGCGCCGGGCGGCCCCGCGCGGGCCCCGGTCTGCGGCACCCAGTCTGGCAGAACGCCCGCCGGGGCGGCCCACCGGAGCCGCCCGGTCACGTTGCGCAGTTTCCCGGCAGCGATGCGTTTTGATCCCTGCTGAGCGGGGGTATGCACGGGGTGCCGAGGGGCGCCACCAGGGCGTCCCGTGTCCTCAGACCCGGGGGTGTGAGCCGATGGACTGCGCCGAACCGCGCCCCGGCCGTGCCAGTACCGGGTCGCCGGCGCCCGTGAGATCCCCGCGCTCCCGTCGCCCCGAGCGGGCCTCGGAGCGCGGACCCATCGCGGAACGCCGATGAGGCAGTGACGGACCGTTAGTCTGCTCCTGACAACGCGCCGGCCGAGTGCGCCCACGGGCGCCGAGCCGAGGCCGGCCGTCTTCTTCCCACCCCACCCAGTGATCCCCGGCCAGGGCCGGGATCCCTCACACCCCTCCGAGGACTGTTCGAGATGCCCACCGGCCAGGTCAAGTGGTTCAACGAGACGAAGGGCTTCGGCTTCCTGTCGCGCGACGACGGTGGCGACGTCTTCGTCCACACCAAGGCGCTGCCCGCCGGTGTCACCGTGCTGAAGCCCGGCCAGCGGGTCGAGTTCGGCGTGGTCGCCGGCCATCGCGGGGACCAGGCGATGTCCGTGCAGCTGCTGGACGCACTGCCGTCGGTGGCCGCCGCCCAACGCCGGAGCGCCGACGACATGGCGCCGATCGTCCAGGACCTGATCACCACCCTGGACGCGGTGCTGCCCGGCCTCCAGCGCGGTCGCTACCCGGCCAAGCCGACCGGCCAGAAGCTGGCCGGCCTGCTGCGCGCCGTGGCCGACCAGTTCGACGTCTGAGCCCCCGGCTCTAGAACGCGAGCGCACCCGGGTCGAGCGGGGGCACCAGCCCCTCCGCGGCGGCCCGGGTGAGCAGCGCGTGGACGGCCCGGTAGCCCTCCTCGCCGAGGTCCGCGGTGAACTCGTTGACGTACAGCCCGATGTGCTGGTCGGCGACGGCCGGGTCCATCTCCTGGGCGTGCGCCAGCACGTACGCGCGGCTGGCCGCCGGGTCGGCCCAGGCCTGCCGGACGGAGGCGCGGATGGTGTCGGCCAGTTCGCGCAGCCGCTCGGCGCCCAGCGAGCGCCGGGCGACGATGGCGCCCAGCGGGATCGGCAGGCCGGTCTCCCGCTCCCAGGCCTCGCCCATGTCCGCCAGGCTGTGCAGGCCGTACTGCCGGTACGTGAAGCGGGCCTCGTGGATGACCAGACCGGCGTCCACCCGGCCGTCCCGGACGGCGGGCATGATCTCGTGGAACGGCAGGACGACGATCTCGCCGAAGCCGCCCGGCACCGCCTTCGCCGCCCAGAGCCGGAACAGCAGGTAGGCCGTGGAGCGCTCGGAGGGCACCGCGACGGTCTTCCCGGCGAGGTCCGCGGCGGACTCGGTGCCCGGCCGGGTGAGCACCAGCGGGCCGCAGCCGCGCCCCAGCGCGCCGCCGCAGGGCAGCAGGGCGTACTCCGCCAGGACCCACGGCAGCGCGCCGTAGCTGATCTTCAGCACGTCCAGCTCGCCGCGCTCGGCCAGGCCGTTGGTGATGTCGATGTCGGCGAAGGTCACCTCGGGGGCGTCCGCCCCCGGGACCTCACCGTGTGCCCAGGCGTGGAACACGAAGGTGTCGTTCGGGCAGGGCGAGTACGCGATGCTCAGCCGTTCAGCCACGGCCGGCCTCCTCGATCAGTTCTCGGACGGGCAGGGCGGCGAAGGCCCGCCCCAGGGCGGCCAGCGCCTCGCCGATCCGCCAGGCGGCCCGGTCGCGCGGGCCCACCGGATTGGACACGGTGCGCAGTTCGAAGGCGGGCACGCCGAAGCGGGCGGCGGCCTCGGCCACGCCGAAGCCCTCCATCGCCTCGGCCGCGGCGCCCGGGTGACGGGAGGCCAGCTCGGCGGCCCGCTCGGCGCTGCCGGTGACGGTGGAGACGGTCAGCACCGGGCCGGTCACGGCCTCGACGGAGTGCGCCGCCAGGGCCCGCGCGGCCAGCGCGACCAGGCCCGGGGGTGGGGTGTGCCGGGCGGTGCCGAAGCCCAGCTCGGTGACGTCGGCGAAGCCCTCGGGGGTCTCGGCGCCGAGGTCGGCGGCCACGATCGCCCCGGCCAGCACGGTGGCGCCGACCGGCGCGTGCGGGGCGAAGCCGCCGGCGATCCCGGCGGAGGCGACCAGGCCGTACCGGTGGGACGCCAGGGCGGCGGCGGTGCCGGCCGCGGCGGCGGCGGGGCCGACCCCGGCGGCCAGCACGTCCACCGGCGCGCCCGCGCAGCGGTGCAGCGTGCCGCCGGGCAGCGGCAGGTCGGCAGCGCCCTCCGGGAGGCCGCGCAGCACCGCCTCGGCCTCGGCGGGCACCGCGACGACGACGAGCAGCCGGGCCCCGGACGGGCCCGGCTGCTCCTCGGCGACGTGCGCGCTCATCGCGGGAGCGTCAGCTGTCCTTGGAGTTCATCTGGAAGTACCAGACGGCGATCGGGCTCTCCGACTTCTTGTCGATCTCGACCACCGTCACCACGGTCTTGCCGCTGGAGTTCAGCAGCTTGCTCGCGGACTGGGAGCCGGAGTAGGTCGGGCCCTTGGCGTACGAGAACAGGCTGGTCTGCCCGCCCTGGCTGGAGGAGCCGCCGTTGGTGGAGGCCCACCAGCCGGTCTCGGCGACGTTCGGGCTGACGCCGACGCCGATCCGGTCGCTCGACCGCACGTCGGACTGCGGCAGGCTGCCGTTCGCCAGGGCCTGGTTGGCCTGGTCCCGGCACTTGTCCTGCTGGTCGTCGGTCAGCGGGCTGCCGTCGTTCCAGCACAGCGGGTCCGCGACGACCGAGGTGGTGCCGACCGTCAGGGTGGCCCGGTGGGAGCTGTGCTCGGTCTGTCCGGCGGCGATCGCGACGGAGGTGCCCACCGTGGCGGCGCCGACCACGACGACGGCGCCGAGGGCGGCGATGACACGGGTATTGAGGCTCATGGAGCAGAATCTACCGGGCCCGGCCGATCACGCTACGCGGGGGTCGGCCACCGCGTGTTGCCACGGCATCCGGTTCGGGCCGGTTCAGGTGGGTTCAGGCCACCCGGGGAGCGGCCGGGTGCCGCCGCAGGCCCAGCCGCAGCAGTGAGTGGACCGTCCACAGCAGCACCAGGCCGACCACCCCGGCGGCGATCGACAGGCCCAGCACCCCGTTCAGCGGGAGCACGATGCCGACCCCGCCGCCCGCCACCCAGGACATCTGCATCAGCGTCTCCGAGCGGGCGAACGCCGAGGTCCGGACCGCCTCCGGGACGTCCCGCTGGATCAGCGCGTCCAGTGCCAGCTTGCCCAGGGAGGCCGCCATCCCGGACACCCCGGCGACCAGGACCACCGTCACCACGCCGTACCAGAGCGCCGCCGCGGCCGTCACGCAGGTCGCCAGCAGCAGCATCGCGGTGACCGTCGCCTCCGGGCCGCGGGTTCGCAGCCAGGAGCCGAGCAGCGAGCCCAGCGCGTTGCCGGTGCCGGCCGCCAGCGCGACCAGGCCCAGCGCCAGGGTCGGCCGGAGGCCGCCGATCGGGTCGGTGCGCAGCAGGAAGGCCAGGAAGAAGACCAGGAAGCCGACCAGCCAGCGCATCCCCGCCATCGCCCGCAGCGCCAGCACCACCGAGGGGCCGACGGTGCGCAGCGAGGCCTTCACCTTCGGCGGCCGGTGGTGGATCAGGTGCGAGCCGTCGCCCTCGCCGGACACCTTGCCGGGCACCTCGCCGGGCACCTCGGCGTGCAGCACGGCCCGCTGCTCGCCCTTCGCCGAGTCGACCGTGTGCGGCAGGTGGAAGGCCATCAGGGTGCCGATCACGAACACCAGGAAGGCGCCGCGCAGCGGCCAGCCGGGCCCGATCAGGTGCAGCAGCCCGCCCACCGCGGCCGCCACTCCGGTGGCGAGCAGCCCGGCCAGGGTGACCCGGGAGTTCGCCTTCACCAGGGACAGCCGGCTCGGCAGCAGCCGGGGCACCACGACGCTGCGCACCACCCCGTACGCCTTGGAGGCCACCAGCACGCCCAGCGCCTCCGGGTAGAGCGCGATGCCGCCGCCGGAGATCACCCCGGCCATCGTCCAGGCCAGGACGGCCCGGGCCAGCATGGACATCGCCATGGCCGCCCGGCGGCCGTGCGGCAGCCGGTCGAGCAGCGGGCCGATCACCGGGGCCAGCAGGGCGAACGGGGCCATCGTGATCAGCAGGTAGAGGGCGACTCGGCCGCGGGCCTCACCGGTGGGAACGGAGAAGAAGATGGTGGAGGCCAGCGCGATCGTGATCAGCATGTCGCCGAAGGAGTTCAGCGCGTGCAGTTCGATCAGTTTCGCCAGGCCCGACTCGCCGGCGCCCTCGGCGGAGGTGGCGCGGCGGATCCGGCGGCCGGTGCCGTGCACCAGCTTGCCGGTGCGCAGACCGGCGGCGGAGGCGGTGCGGACCAGGAAGTTGCGGTGCGGTTCGGGGGCGTCCGCCGCGTCCGGACCGGCCTCGGCGTCCTGCCCGTCCTCCGCGACCCCGCCTGCGTCTCCTGCGTCCTCGCCGTCCGGGGGTGGGGGCGGGGCGGGGGCGTCCGCGGGCTCCGCCGGATCCCCGGCGGGGGCCTTGACCAGGTCCACGGCCGCGGACGCCCGGCCGCCGTCCACCGGCTGCGGTTCGCCCGCAGCGGGGACGGGAGGCTGCTGTCGCGGCGCGGCGTCCGCCTCGCCGGGGCCGACGGCCTGCGAGGCGCGCACTGCGTGCTGCGACGGGTCGTGGTCCGCCACAAGCCCATCCTGCCCCAGATTCGCCGTGGTGACGCGGGAATCGGCTCCCCTCGGCGCGGCCCCGGAAGGCTCGGCTCCGCCCCGGACTGTGCCGGGGCGCCGACCGGCGGGTAGCCTGCCCCAGGGCCCGCGCGCCGGGGTGCCGGGGCGTCGGCAGGCCGGACGAGCGGCGCGGTCGGTACCCGCGGCGGCCCCGGGTCGCGCAGAATGGACGAGGGACTACCGAGCCGCGACGGAGAAGGCAACACGCCGTGGGCGACAGAAGAACTGGGAGAGAATCGACGCCGTGAGTGCTGCGATGCGAAGCCGTACCCCCGACCGGCTCTGTGCCGAGGCCGTCGAACTCGCCCGTCAGGCTGCCGAGGAGGCGGTCGGGCCGGAGGCGGTCGGGCCGCACCTGGGTGTGCAGGCGGACGCCGACCGCGTCGTCACCCACAGCTTCGAGTGCCTGGACGCGGCCTACCGCGGCTGGCACTGGGCGGTCACCGTCGCCCGCGCCCCGCGCGCGAAGAACGTCACGCTGGACGAGGTCGTGCTGCTGCCCGGCTCCGACGCGGTGCTGGCGCCGGAGTGGGTGCCGTGGAGCGAGCGGCTGCGCCCGGGCGACATGGGCCCCGGCGACCTGCTGCCCACCGGGGCCGACGACGCGCGCCTGGAGCCCGGCTGGACCGGCGACGACGAGCCCGCGCCGAACTCCGCGGTCGCCCTCGCGGCCGAGGAGGACGTGCTGGTCAGCGACCCGCACGTGCAGCCCGCCCCGGCCCGCGCCCAGATCAACGCGGTCGCCGAGGAACTCGGCCTGGGCCGCAGCCGGGTGCTGTCCCGGCTCGGCCTGCACCTGGCCGCCGACCGCTGGGAGAAGGCGCACGGCCCGCAGACCCCGATGGCCCAGGCCGCCCCGGCGGCGTGCGGCAGCTGCGGCTTCCTGATCCCGATCGGCGGCTCGCTCGGACAGGCCTTCGGCGTGTGCGGCAACGAGTTCGGTCCGGCCGACGGCCAGATCGTCTCCTTCGCGTACGGCTGCGGCGGGCACTCCGAGGCCGCCGTCATCCCGGCCCCGCCGGCGCCGTCCGAACTGATCCTGGACGAGCTGGTGGTCGAGCCGCTGCAGCTGCACCCGGACCGCGCCTCCGGCTCGGTCGAGCCGGACGCCCCGGCGGAGGAGCTCGGCCACTCCTGAGTCCCCGTCGTCGTCGCCCGCGGCCCGTCCCACTGAACCGGTGGGGCGGGCCGCGGCGTTCAACCGGACAGGGGGGTTCCGCCAGCCGCGGGGCCCCGGCCTCCTGCCGTCCGTGGGGACCCCCAGCCCACGGACGGCAGCCTGGGGTGCCGTCGGACCTGCCTGTGGGGTGCCGGCCGGCGGCACCCCGCCCCCGCCCGGTGCACTCCCCCCGGGCGGTGGGAGCGCCGGACCGGGCGGTCGGGAGCCGATCGCTGACGGGCGGTCGGCCGTGGACGGCCCGGGGCCGGGGCGGGGCGTCGGCCGGCCCGGTGGGGCGCCGGCCGACGGCCCCGTCGCTTCCGCCCGCGGCCCGTCACTTCCGTCCACCGCGCTTCGCTTCCGTCCACCGTGCGTCGCGGTCGGTCGGGCCGCTCGCCGGCGGGTGTTCGGCCGTGGATTCCCCGGGCCGGGGCCGGGCTCCGGCACCGGGGGAGCGGGCCGTGGTCCGGAGCAGTCGGTGGGGCAGGGAAGAATGCCCTACGACGTACAGGGCGGCGGAAGGCGGCAGGTCCCGTGGAACCTCGGATCATCGGCAGCGGCACGGACGAGCACCTCGCGGACCCGTTCGGGAGCGCCGCGCTGCGCCGGCGGGTGCTGGACGCCTGGGCCGCCTCGCCGGCCCGGTTCCGGGAGGACGCCAACGCCGAGGAGGAGTTGGCGCTCGGCGGCTACCGCGACCGCCTGGTGGTCGAGTTGGCGCAGAACGCGGCCGACGCGGCGGTCCGGGCCGGGCGCGGGCCCGGGCGGCTGCGGCTGACCCTGGCCGACGGCGTGCTGGCCGCCGCCAACACCGGTGCCCCGCTGGACGCGGCGGCCGTCGAGTCGCTGTCCACCCTGCGGGCCTCCTCCAAGCGCGGTGAGGAGCCCGCGGTCGGCCGGTTCGGCGTCGGCTTCGCGGCCGTCCTCGCCGTGACGGACGAGCCCGCCGTGCTCGGGGCCGCGGGCGGGGTGCGCTGGTCGCTGGGCGAGGCCCGCTCGCTCGCCGAGGCACAGCCCGCGCTGGCCGACGAGCTGCGCCGCCGGGACGGCCACGTGCCGCTGCTGCGGCTCCCGTTCGCGGCCGAGGGCCCGGCGCCCGCCGGCTACGACACCGTGGTCGTGCTGCCGCTGCGGGACGCCGCGGCCGAGGACCTGACCCGCCGACTGCTGACCGGCATCGACGACGCCCTGCTGCTCACCCTGCCGGGCCTGGCCGAGGTCGTGGTGGAGACCCCGGAGGGCACCCGGACGCTCACCCGCAGCGCCGCCGAGCCGCGCCCGGACGGCGTCACCGAGGTCACCGTCACCGACGACGGGGACGGGCGGCCGCGGCGCACGCTCTGGCAGACCGCCGGAGCCACCGGCCGGCTGGACGCCGGACTGCTCGCCGACCGGCCCACCGAGGAGCGCTCCCGCCCGTACTGGACGGTGACCTGGGCCGTCCCGGTCGAGGAGGACGGGACCCCGCAGCGGCCCGCCATCGCGCCGGTGCTGCACGCGCCCACCCCCAGCGACGAGCCGATCGGCCTGCCCGCGCTGCTGATCGCCTCCTACCCGCTGGACCCCACCCGCCGGCACATCGCCCCCGGCCCGCTGGCCGACTTCCTCACCGAGCGGGCCGCCGACAGCTACACCGAGCTGCTGCGGGCCCGCGGCGCGGACCTCGGCTCGCTCGGCCTCGTCCCCGGTCCGCTCGGGCAGGGCGCGCTGGACAACGCGCTGCGCGCCGCGGTGCTGTCCCGGCTGCCCGGCACGCCGTTCCTGCCGCACCCCGGCGGGGTCGAGGAGGGCACGCCCGCGCTGCGGCCGCGGGACGCCACCCTGCTGGAGGGCGCGGACGGCTCGGTGGTGGAGGCGCTCGTGCCGATCTTCCCCGGGCTGCTGCCGGCCGGCCTGGAGCGCCGCACCGAGCTGCGGGTGCTGAACGTGCGCCGGGTGCCGCTGGCCGAGGTGGTGGACCAGCTCGGCGGCCTGGACCGGGATCCGGCCTGGTGGCGCAACCTGTACGCGGCGCTCGGCGCGGCGGACCCGGAGGCGCTCGGCGCGCTGCCGGTGCCGCTCGCCGACGGGCGGACGGTCACCGGGCCGCGGCGGGTCCTGCTGCCCTCCGAGGACGCCGACTGGGCGGCCTTCCCCGGCTACCCCGAGTCGCTGGCCGGGGCGCTCGCCGCGCTCGACCTGCGCCTGGCCCACCCGGAGGCGGCCCACCCGCTGCTCGCCAAGCTGGGGGCCGGCACCGCCACCCCGGCGGGCGTCCTGGACACCCCCGAGGTACGGGCCGCGGTGGCCCGTTCGTACGAGCTGGCCGACGACGACCTGGACGCCGCGCTGGAACTGGCCGACGCCGTACTGGCGTTGGTGAAGGCGGCCGGCCCGTCGGCGGGCGAGCACCCCTGGCTGGCCCGGCTGGCGCTGCTGGACGACGAGGGCGAGCCCGCCCGGGCGGGTGAACTGGTGCTGCCCGGCAGCCCGTTCGCCGCGCTCGCGCGCGAGGAGGACGCCGGCTGGGTGGACGACGAGCTGCTGGAGCGCTGGGGCCCCGAGGTGCTCGCGGCCGTCGGCGTGCTGGCCGACTTCGTGCTGGTGCGGGCCGAGGACGTGGTGCTCGACCCGGACGACCTAGAGCGGCTCGACCCGACCGTCCCCGCCGACCGGGCCGCCGGCGGCCACCCCACCGGGCTGCTGGACGAGGCGCCGGACGGCCTCGCCGAGTGGGCCGAGGACGCGCTGGAGGCGCTGCAGGCCGACGAGGCGGTGGGCGTCCCGCCTGTGGCCGCCGAGCTGCTGGCCGTCCGGGACCTCGACCTGGTGGACGACGACGCCTGGCCGGAGGCGCTGGCCGCGCTGGCCCGCCCGCCGTACCGGGACGCCGTGGTCAACCCGGTGCGCACCCTGCTGCCCGACGGCACCTACGCCGACCTGCCGCCGTACACCGCCTGGTGGCTGCGGGACCACCCGGTGCTGGGCGGCCGCGAGCCGGCCGGGCTGCGCGCCGCCGGGGCCGACCCGCTGCTGCGCGGCCTGTACGACGAGGCGCGGACCGGCCTGGACGAGCAGTTCCTGCACGCCCTCGGGGTGCGCACCACGCTGGCCGCGCTGCTCGCCGAGGTGCACGGCCCGGACGAGGTGCTGGACCGGCTGACCGACCCGGCCGCCGAGGTCGGGCACCGCCAACTGCACGGGATCCACAGTGCGTTGGCCCGGATCGACCGGGAGCGGATCGAACCGCTGGACGTGGTGCGGGCGGTGCCGCCGCTGGACCCGTCCACCGGGCGCCGCCCGGACCACACGGTGGTGGTGGACGCCACCGAGGCGGTCGTCGCCGACGCCCCCGACCTGGTCCAGCTGCTGCACCCGTACCCGCTGCTGCCGGTCGCCCCGGCGCTCGCGGCGGACCTCGCCGAGCGGCTGCACGTGTCGCTGGCCAGCGAGGTGGCGGGCGGCCGAGTGCTCTCCGAGGGCGTGCTGCACCGGGTCCCGGCGGTGGTGCGGGAGTTGCTGCCCGGCTGCCCGGTCGCCTACGAGGAGCACGAGGACCTGCTGGTGGTCGGCCCGGACGGCGGCGAGGCCGCGGTCGACTGGCGGTGGGACCGCGAGGCGGATGCCCCGGAGCCGCCGTACGACCCCGACCTGGCCGAAGCCGCCGACGAGGACGACGAGTTCGACGTCCCGCCGGTGCCCGGGCTGCTGCACGCGGCCACCCCGGAGGGTCTGGCGGCCGGGCTCGCCTGGTCGGTCGGGCAGTGGCACCGGCGGTTCGAGGTGCTGGCCGCGCTCAGCGAGCCGGACCGGGCCTACGAGCTGTCCGCGGCCCGGGACTTCGAGGGGTAGGCCGGGAGGCGCGGGCCCGGCTCCGCCGGGTCACCTGCTGCGCGGCTTGAGCCGCAGGTAGACGGTGGTGGTGACGGTCAGCCAGACCGCGCCGAGCGTCACCAGCGCCGCCGACCTCAGCGTCGGCGTCGGCCGGACGGTCAGGCCGACGCCCGCCATCACCAGCGCCGTCAGACCGGCCGCCAGCAGCCCGCCCAGGAAGGCGGTGAACGCCTCCAGATCCCCGTCCCTGCGCGCCATGCGGCACCCCCTCGTCTCGGGGGCCATGCTAGGGCGTGTCTGGCAATTCCCGCCGGGCGCGCCGCGCGGGGCGGGAGCCCGGGCCGGGGTCACTCCATGCCGCGGCGCTTCATCCAGCCCCAGGTGACCTCCAGCGCGATGCCGCAGAGCACCGCGATGCCGACGCCGATCCACGGGTCGCGCAGGCCCACCAGCCGGAGCTGGAAGAAGTCGGACAGCGGCGGGACCAGCAGCACCAGCGCGAACGCGGCGCCCATGGTGCCGATCAGCAGCAGGCGCCACCAGTTGTACGGGCGGGCGACGATGGCGAGCACCCAGATGGCGATCAGGAACAGCGTCAGGGTGGCCACGCTGGTGTCGGCCTTGAGGTCGGTGGCGTGGTCGGCCCGGGCGAGCGAGTAGGCGATGAAGGTGCCGGTGCCGGCGATCGCTCCGCCGGGGATCGCCAGCCGCAGCACGCGCTTCACGAAGCCGGTGCGGGCCCGTTCGTTGTTGGGGGCGAGGGCGAGGAAGAAGGCCGGCACGCCGATGGTGAGGGTGGAGAGCACGGTGGAGTGCCGGGGCAGGAACGGGTACGGCGAGTGGGTGAAGATCACCAGGAGTGCCAGCAGCACCGAGTAGACCGTCTTGACCAGGAACAGGCCGGCCACCCGCTCGATGTTGCCGATCACCCGGCGGCCCTCGGCGACCACCGAGGGCAGGGTCGCGAAGGAGTCGTTCAGCAGCACGATCTGGGCGACCGCCTTGGTGGCGTCCGAGCCGGTGCCCATCGCCACGCCGATGTCGGCGTCCTTGAGCGCGAGCACGTCGTTCACGCCGTCGCCGGTCATCGCCACCGTGTGGCCGCGCGACTGCAGCGCCCCGACCAGCTGGCGCTTCTGCTGCGGGGTGACCCGGCCGAAGACGCTGGTCCGGTCGGCGGTGTCGGCGAGCTGCTCCGGGTCCTGGGGCAGGGTGCGGGCGTCCAGCGGGTGGTCCGCGCCGGGCAGCCCGAGGTGGGCGGCCACCGCGCCGACCGAGACCGCCGCGTCGCCGGAGATCACCTTCGCCCGGACGTTCTGCCCCTCGAAGTAGCGCAGGGTCTCGGCCGCGTCCGCGCGCAGCCGCTGCTGGAGCACCACCAGGGCGAGCGGGGTGAGGTCGGCGGCCGGGTCGGGGGAGTCCAGCGGGACGGGCGTGCGGCCGAGCAGCAGCACCCGCAGGCCCTGGGCGCCCAGTTCGTCCACCTCGGCGAGCGCCGGATGCCCGGCGGGCAGCAGGACGTCGGGGGCGCCGAGCAGCCAGCTGGCCTCGCCGCCCTGGGGCTCCAGCAGCTGGACGCCGCTCCACTTGCGGGCGGAGGAGAAGGGCATCGCCTCGATCACCCGCCAGCCGTCGCCGGAGGAGGAGCCGCCGGAGGAGGAGCCGTCGCCGTGCGGGCCGTCGCCGTGCGGGGAGCCGTCGTCGGGCCGGCCGTCGCCGCGTCCGTAGGCGTCGATCACGGCCTGCATGGACGGGTTGGGGCGGGCGTCGGCCCCGGCCATCACGGCGAGCGCCTGCTGGACGGTCTCCTTGTCGACCGGGGCGGACCCGCCGTCGGAGAGGACCCGCAGGTCGATCACGTCCATCCCGCCCTCGGTGAGGGTGCCGGTCTTGTCCAGGCAGACGGTGTCCACCCGGGCCAGGCCCTCGATCGCCGGGAGCTCCTGGACCAGGCACTGCTGGCGGCCCAGCCGGATCACCCCGATGGCGAAGGCCACCGAGGTCAGCAGCACCAGGCCCTCGGGGACCATCGGCACGATTCCCGCCACCATCCGGCGGACGGCCTCGCGCCAGTCGCGGCCCTCGACCGCCAGCTGGCTGATGATCAGGCCGATCGCGGTGGGGATCAGCAGGTAGGTGATGAACCGCAGGATGCTGTTGATGCCGCTGCGCAGCTCCGACTTCACCAGGGTGAACTTGCTGGCCTCCTCGGCCAGCTGCGCGGCGTAGGCCTCCCGGCCGACCCGGGTGGCGGTGAACGCGCCGGCGCCGGCCACCACGAAGCTGCCGGACATCACCTGGTCGCCGGGCTGCTTGAGGACGGGGTCGGGCTCGCCGGTGAGCAGTGACTCGTCGATCTCCAGGCCCTCGGCCTCGGTGACCTCGCCGTCCACGATCACCTTGTCGCCGATGCCCAGCAGCACGGTGTCGTCGAGGACGATCTCGGAGACGGCGATCTGCTGGACGGCGCCGTCCCGGCGGACCTGCGGCCTGGCCTCGCCGATCAGGGCGAGGCTGTCCAGGGTCTTCTTGGCGCGCAGCTCCTGGATGATGCCGATCGCCGTGTTGGCCACGATGACCAGGCCGAACAGGCCGTCCTGGAGCGGTCCGACGATCAGGATGATCCCGAACATGATGCCGATGATGGCGTTGAAGCGGGTGAAGACGTTGGCCCGGACGATCTCCCGGGTGGAGCGGCTGGACCGGACCGGGACGTCGTTGACCCGTCCGCTCGCCACCCGCTCGGCCACCTCGGCGGTGGTCAGGCCGCCGCGCCGGCCGGGCAGCAGCCCGAGCGGGTGCGCGCCGTCCGGGCGGTCTGCGTCGGTCGGCTGCTCTTCCGCGGGCTGGGCAGGCTGCGTCATGGCACCGACTCTACGGGCGCCTTATGTCCGGTGCGTGCTACTAAAGGACTATTCAGTCCGACCGGGTGGCCGGGTTCTGGCCGTCGTCCCCGGCGGCGCGCTGCGCGGCCTCGGCCTCGGCGGCGCGGCTGCGGGCGATCGCGTCCCGGCGGGCACGGCAGTACCAGAGGCCGATCAAGCCGAGCAGGCCGCCGGAGAGGCAGATCCACGGCCAGGTGCCGTGGTCGTGCTCGGAGAGGGTGCCCTGGAAGGGGAGCAGGGCCAGGAAGGCGACGAACCACAGCACCGTGCCGCCGCCGACGATGGCGACGTCATTGGCCTCCAGCGGAGGGGGCGAGGGGTGCAGCGGCGTCTTGGGCATGGGGCCTAGCGTACGGTGCGCGGGGGTCCGGTGGGGAGCAGGTGGGGGGCCTGTGGGCGGCTCGGGGGCGGCGTGCCGGTGGCCCGTGGGCGGCGCTCCGGCGGCCACGTGGGTGGTGTGTGCTCTACGCGCGAAGATAGCGCGTGTGCGATCGGGAAACCATACTTAAAGCCCTGCGCCCGGCCACCGTCGTCCCGGGTGCCACCCTCCTCCTCAGCTCCCCCACAGAGGACGCCCGCATGCCTGTGGTCCAGTCGACCACCGAGTCGCCCGAACCCGCTCCCAGCGCGCCCACGCCCCCCTCCGGCGCCCTGGACCGTTACTTCAAGATCAGCGAGCGCGGCTCCACCCTGCCGCGCGAGATCCGCGGCGGTGTCGCCACCTTCTTCACCATGGCGTACATCCTGGTGCTGAACCCGATCATCCTGGCCAGCGCCACGGACATGACCGGGGCCCACCTGGACAGCGCCCAGTTGGTCACCGCCACCGCCCTGACCGCGGGCCTCACCACCCTGCTGATGGGCGTGATCGGCAACGTGCCGATCGGCCTGGCGGCCGGCCTCGGCGTCAACACCATCGTGGCGCTCCAGCTCGCGCCCAAGATGACCTGGCCGGACGCCATGGGCATGGTGGTGCTGGCCGGCTTCGCGATCATGCTGCTGGTCGCCACCGGCCTGCGCGAGCGGGTCATGAACGCCGTGCCGCTCGGCCTGCGCAAGGCCATCGCGATCGGCATCGGCCTGTTCATCAGCCTGGTCGGCCTGGTCGACTCCGGCTTCGTCAGCCGCATCCCGGACGCCGCCCACACCACCGTCCCGCTGCAGCTCGGCGGCAACGGCCACCTGCTCGGCTTCCCGGTGCTGGTCTTCGTGTTCGGCCTGCTGCTGACCCTGATCCTGGTGATCCGCAAGGTGCCCGGCGCGATCCTGATCAGCATCGCGGCCTCCACCGCGCTCGCCGTGCTGATCGACACGTTCGCCGACGTCCCGGCGCTCAAGTGGGGCCTCACCGTCCCCGCCTGGCCCGGCAACCCGGTCGCCGCCCCGGACTTCGGGCTGGTCGGGAAGGTCAGCCTGTTCGGCGGCTTCGACAAGGTCGGCGTGCTGACCGGCGCGCTCTTCGTCTTCACCGTGCTGATGTCCTGCTTCTTCGACGCGATGGGCACCATCCTGGGCGTCGCCGACGAGGCCCACCTGCTGGACGAGAAGGGCGACCTGCCGGGCATCAACCGGATCCTGATGGTCGACGGCATCGCCACCGCGGCCGGCGGCGCCACCTCCGCCTCGGCCAACACCTGCTTCGTCGAGTCCACGGCCGGCGTCGGCGAGGGCGCCCGTACCGGCTTCGCCTCGATCGTCACCGGCCTGCTCTTCGTGGTGGCGCTCTTCCTCACCCCGCTCGCCACCATGGTCCCCGCCCAGGCCGCCACCCCGGCCCTGGTCACGGTCGGCTTCCTGATCCTGGCCAACTCGATCAAGGAGATCGACTGGGCGGACTACACCATCGCGATCCCGGCCTTCCTGACCATCGTGATGATGCCGTTCACGTACAGCATCACCAACGGCATCGGCTTCGGCTTCGTCGCCTTCTGCGTGCTGCGCCTGGCCGCGGGCCGCGGCCGCTCGGTGCCGGTCCCGATGTACGTGGTGGCGACGGTGTTCGCCTTCTACTACCTGATGCCGGCCTTCGGTCTGCTCTGACCGGATCGCTCGCGCTGCAACGAATCGAGCCCTCTCCCATGACCGGGAGAGGGCTCGATTCGTTCGGGTAGGGCTCTTCTGCCCGGTGGGGCTCGGCGAGCCTTCGGGTGCGGGCAGCGGCTGTCAGCCGCCCCGATGAGCGACAGGTGTTGCGGACCCGCTGGCCGGACTGAGCGAGGCGGAGCTGTTCCGCCGGATCTTCGGCCGCGACCCCGACGGGAGCGAGGCTGCGCAGTAGGGCTCTGACCTGATCAGGGGCAACTGAAGACGTGCCGGAACGGCACAGAGAGGTAGTAGAGGTCCATGGGATGAGGGCATTCCCCTGGAAGGCCCCCGTGACCTCGGGCAATTGGAGAATCCTCCCCATATGATCCAAACTTCCACTGCGTATGGTTGAGGCCTGCTAAAGTCTGGCATGTCGATTCGATCGAGGCCAATAGGGGCGGGAATCATTGAATCGCGCAAATGCTCCAATATGTGCAAAAATACCGGCTAGATCAGCGATAGCGGGGTCGTGCAGGCCGGTTTCAGGTCATCGAGTGCATGCAAACAGGCCATCGCCTTCGATTTCCCTTTGAGTATCCATGGCGCGTTGAAATGCTGCGTATACAACAAACGGGAAAGGTTGTATTCATGATCAAAAAAGCAGCGGTCGCTGCGGTGGTGGCCTTACTGCCCCTCGCAAGCGCCACATCGGCCGTGGCGGCTTCGCCGTCCACATTCGCCCCTTCTTCTGCCGACGGCTTCGGCGATCAGTGCGGCAATGGATCTCTGGACAATGGCATCATCACGTTCTGCGATTCGTATCGGGGTTCCACGGGAAGTCGGTCCTATCCGCGAATCTCGTACCAGAAGTGGGGCGGGGGTTCTGTAAAGATCCAGTTCTGGTTCCGCGACGACTACACCCACTGGGACAACGGCGCATTCGTTCAGAACGCCGGCGAAACCAAGGGGTTCGACTGGGGCGAGCAGTCGTACCCGTCGAACTGCAGCTCGATCCAGGGTGGTTTCTTCGACTGGGACAACAGGGTGAATTACGTCACTCGGACAGTGAATATCTGCTGACTCGAGTCCTTGGCCAGGCGGGGCAGGAGAAGCACTCCTGCCCCGCACGTCGCATTCTCGACAAAGGAACGGCGCTGCCATGTTCCGCTCGATCATTTCCTATGCAATTTCGGTGGACTTCATCCCTCTTGTCATTCCGCTCGCCTTGCCGGTCGCCGCCTTATCCTTCTGGCTTGCCAGAAGGAAAGTGCTCCCGGTCGCAGCTACCATCCTGTGGGGATTGGCTCTTCTCGCCGAGCTCGTCGTGACGATGCCATCGCTCACGCCCGGTGCGGCGCAGCGGGTCTGCAATGTCGGGGCTCCGGGATTCTTTCCATCGATCTTTGCCACGGCGCCCGGGCTGCTCAATATCGTCATGTATGTTCCGCTCGGTCTCTTCGGGGCGTTGGCATTTCGCAGGCCACTGGTCAATTTCGCGGCCTGTGTGAACCTGGCGGTGGCGACGGAGATATTCCAGGGAATCATGGCCAACGGTCGCGGCTGTGATGCGTCCACCATGGTGGCAAACTCTCTTGGGGCGCTTGTCGGCTCCGGAGCGGCGGTCGGCTGGCTGAGGTTCTCGAGGGCTCGCACCGGGCTCGACAGGCGCGATCTGGTACGAGGCTCGCTTGTGCTCACGGCGGGGATGGCCGTGCTTTCTGTTGTGCTGGTCAGCACCTTGCACGTTCTGACCGGGAGCGACTTCGTCAACAAGCGCAAGCCATCCGATCTCGCGCCGGTGCTCGGCGCGAGGCTGTTCGGTCAAGGGGTGCAGATCAAGGACGTCTCCCTGGCCAAGGACGGACTTTCCGTCACCTCAACGACGGATCGTGGAACCTTCACCTTCTCGTGGCCCACCAGCCAGTTGCTGTCCTTCGAATCGGCCGACATGCATGCCGAGCCGGGAAATCTGGCAGATGACGATCTGGCGAAGCGCGGGTCATCGTTCGCGCAGCAGTGGTGGCCCTATGCGATCAAGGACGCCACGCCCACTCTCCAGCCGGGGTCCGGTGAGATCCCCGCTCGTGTGTTCAATTACCGGAGAATTCGCGGCGGCATCCTGATGCCGCTCCGTATCGATATCACCATCGACGCGTCCGGGCGCGTTCTGTCGGCCGCCGCTTCAGATTTCATTGGGCCGGATCCCGACGGCCTTGCTCCGGTCGCCGTATCCATGGATGAAGCAAAACGTGGCGCCGAAATCGCCAATCCCGGAGAGAAGGCCGCGAATGCCTTCCTGCTGGTCAAGAAGGTCAACGATCAATGGCGTACGCTCTGGGCCGTGAACCTGTCCGGAGCCAAGGCCTTCGGCGTTTTTCTGGATGCGACCAGCGGAGAGATCGTGACGCCGGACAAGAGGCCCTGACGTCGCGGTCAGTGGACGCAGAACTCGTTGCCCTCCGGGTCGGTCATGACGGTCCAGGTGCCGCCGGGCTCGGCGACCTCGCGCAGGACGGTGGCGCCGAGGGTGCGGAGGCGGGCGACGGTGGTGGCGCGTTCGCCGGGGCCGGGGTGGAGGTCCAGGTGGAGGCGGTTCTTGGCGGGCCTGGGCTCCGGGACGGCCTGGAAGAGGAGGCGCCGGCCGAGGCCGGTGTCCGTGGCCGGGTCGTACGGGTCCTCGGGGTGGCGGACCGCGGCGAGGGTGCGCCAGGCGGGGTGGCCGTCGGTCTCGGTGAGGGCGTCCTGGGTGATCGTCCCGGCCTCCAGCAGGCGGGCGATCAGGGGGCCGTGGTCCTCGACCGTGTAGTCGAGGGCGGCGCCCCAGAAGGCGGCCTGGCGGTGCGGGTCGGCGCAGTCGATGACGGGTTTCCAGTGCAGCGGCATGTCGGCGGTTCTACCGGGCCGGACCGACAGCAGCGGTCGGAAGGTGCTGGGAAGGTGTCAAAAAGGCGCCGGTGTAGTGCAGTTGGCGGCGGGAATACTGCCTGGACGGAGATGGGGAGGGGACTCGACCGATGGTGCAACAGGATCCGCCCGGGGGAGTCGAGGCGCGACTGCTGCCGGAGCTGTTCTGGCAGGCGGACAAGGCCTCACTGGACGGACAGCGCGAGACGCTGCGCTGGCACCGCGGACTGATCGCCATGCTGGTGGTCGCCGCGCTGATCGGGTCGCTGCCCGGGCCGGACCACACCGGAGACAGCGATATCAAGCCACTGTTCTCGGTGGCCGCGTTCCTGGTCGCCGGCTACTTCTGGTCCCGGCTGCGCCGCAGCAACCCGCAGGGGCGGTGGTACGAGGCGCGGGCGGCGGCCGAGTCGGTGAAGACGCTGGCCTGGAAGTACAGCGTCCGGGCCCGGCCGTTCGGCGGCGAGGCCGAGTCGGCGGACGCCGACCGCGGCTACCTGCTCCAGCTCGAGGACGTGCTGCGGGCCTTCGAGGACCCGGAGATCGTGCCGCCCGGCACCGTCCCGGAGATCACCGACGAGATGCGTCGCGCCCGGGCCGACAGCCTGACCGCCCGGCGCACCCTCTACCTGCGCACCCGGGTCGAGGGCCAGCGGACCTGGTACCGCTCCCGGGCCGAGTCCTGCGAGTCGCAGGCGGTCTCCTGGGGCCTCGGCATCGCGACGCTGATCATCATCGGCGCGGCGGCGGCGATCGCCCAGGCGACCGGCGCGCTGGAGGTGCACATCTTCGGGGCGAGCTCGGCCGCGGCCGCCTCGATCATCGCCTGGACCCAGCTCAAGCAACTGCGCCCGCTGGCCGCCGCGTACCAGATGGCCGCGCGCGAGCTGGAGAACGTCGGAAACCAGCTCTCCGACCTCGACGTCAGGGGGCCGGACGCCGAGGAGCGGTGGGCCCGGCTGGCCGCCGAGGCGGAGGACGCGGTCTCCCGCGAGCACACCACCTGGCGGGCCCGCCGGGCCTTCCCGAGGTAGCGGTCGGGGCTCCGGAGGGTCCGGGGGCGGGCATCCGGGAGGGCGGTCCGCGGTGTCCGGCGCCAGGCCAACTCCGGGGAGGGGCTGGGGAGATCCGGCGAAGCGGGGCCACGCGGGGGCCACAGGTGTGCGGGGTGCGTGAGAGTGGAGCGCCGAGCCACGGAACGTGACCATTACGTGTCCATGCCGTGGTTTCATCGCCTCCGCGCGACCCGCAGTCCCTGCCCGGAGGCCCCCTGTGCGCATTCTCCTGATCGCCACCGCGTTCAACAGCCTGACCCAGCGCGTCCACACCGAGCTGCGCGAGCGCGGCCACCAGGTCGCCGTCCAACTCGCGCTCGGCGACGAACAGATGAGGGAGGCGGTGGCCCGGGTCGATCCGGAGCTGATCATCTGCCCGATGCTCACCCGGGCCGTCCCGGCGGACATCTGGTCCACCCGGACGGTGCTGATCGTGCACCCAGGCCCGAAGGGCGACCGTGGCCCCTCCTCGCTCGACTGGGCGATCACCGGGGACGCGCGGCGCTGGGGCGTCACCGTGCTCCAGGCCGTCGAGGAGATGGACGCGGGCGACATCTGGGCGTCCGTGGAGTTCCCCGTCCCCGAGTGCGGCAAGAGCGAGCTGTACCGGAACGAGGTCGCGGACGCGGCCGTCGAGGCCGTCCTGCTGGCCGTCCAGCGCTTCGAGGGCGGGCTGTTCAGCCCCGAGCCGCTGGACTACGCCCGCCCGGACGTGCGCGGCGAACTGCGGCCGCTGCTCCGGCAGGAGGCCCGCCGGATCGACTGGCAGCGGGACGACACCGCCACCGTGCTGCGGAAGTTGCGCGCCGCCGACTCCCAACCCGGTGTGCTGGACGAGCTGTACGGCCGTGAGTTCTTCCTGCACGGCGGCCACGTCGAGGACGAGCTGCGCGGCCCGGAGCCCGGCGCGGTGCTGGCCACCCGGGACGGCGCGATCTGCCGGGCCACCGTGGACGGCGCGGTCTGGATCCCCCAGCTGCGCCCGCGCCGCACCCCCGGCGGGCCGGTCCCCTTCAAGCTGCCGGCCGCGACGGTGCTCGCCGACGAGCTGCACCGGGTCCGGGAGGTCCCGGTGACCCCCGCGGACGCGGCCTGCCGGGCCACCTGGTCGGAGCTGCGCTACCGCGAGGAGGGGGACGTCGGGTTCCTCGAATTCGGTTACGCGGGCGGGGCGATGAGCACCGAGCAGTGCCGCCGGCTGCTGGCCGCCTACCGCGCGGCGGCCGAACGGCCCACCTCGGTACTGGTGTTGGGTGCGCCCCGGGACTTCTACTCCAACGGGATCCACCTCAACGTGATCGAGGGCGCGGCCTTCCCGGCCCTGGAGTCCTGGGAGAACATCAACGCGATGGACGACCTGGTCGAGGCCGTCCTGACCACCGGCGACAAGCTGACCGTCGCCGCGCTGGCCGGGAACGCGGCGGCCGGCGGCCTGATGCTGGCGCTGGCCGCCGACGAGGTGTGGTGCCGGGACTCGGCGGTGCTCAACCCGCACTACCGGCTGATGGGCCTGTACGGCTCCGAGTACTGGACGTACACCCTGCCGGCCCGGGTCGGCGCCGAGCAGGCCGAGCGGCTGACCACGGAGGCGCTGCCGGTCGGGGCCGAACACGCCCGCCGGATCGGCCTGGTGGACCGGCTGGCCGGCGGGGACGCGGCGGAGTTCCGCCGCTGGGTGGCCCGGGAGGCCGCCGGGCTGGCCGCCTCGCCGGAGCTCACCGGGCGGCTGGTGGACAAGAAGCGCCGCCGGGCGGAGGACGAGGAGGCGAAGCCGCTCGCCGCGTACCGGGCCGAGGAACTGCGCCGGATGCACGGCAACTTCTACCGGGCGGGCGAGCCGTACCACGGGCTGCGGCGGGACTTCGTGCGCAAGGTCTGCCCGGTGGCCACGCCGGAGCACCTGACCGGGCTGCTCGGGCGGCCCTGAGGCGGCCGCTGCCGGGGGCGGCTCCGAGGCCGTACACCCGCAGGGTGCGGCAGACGTCCGGCCGGGGTGGGGGACCCGGCCGGACGTCGGTCTTTCCGTCGCCCGGCGTCAGCGCCGGGTGCCGACGCCGCTCATCGGGCGGCGCCGCTGCGGGGGCACGCGCGGCGGCCGGGGCGGCAGCGGGGCCGCCGGGCCGGACAGCAGCGGCTGGGTGGAGGGCTTGCTGGGCGAGACGGCGAAGGCCAGCGAGCCGAAGAAGACGTAGCAGCCCAGCCCGACCCCGAGCGGGAAGATGAACTGCAGGGCCATCACGCCGCCCTGGGTGGAGTGCGAGAAGTCCAGCTGGACGGAGAGCGCCGCCATCCCGGTGTAGTGCATCGCGCAGACGGCCACGCCCATCACCGGCGCGGCCGCCAGGACGGCGAGGGTGCCCCGGATGTTGAGTGCGGCCCAGAGCGCGGCCGTGGCCGCGAACACCGCGATGGCGACCGACAGGCCCACGGTGGTGCGGTCGTAGGCGAGGTGGCCGGGCAGCACCATGGCGGCCATGCCCAGGTAGTGCATCGCGGCGACGCCGAGGCCGGTGGTCAGCCCGCCGATCAGCAGGGCCAGGGCGGGTCGGCGGCGCCAGTAGCCGACGGTGAACAGGCCGACGCCGACCACCGCGACGGCGACCAGCAGGCTGACCACGGTCAGCAGCGGCTGGTAGCTGATCTCGACGCCGGTGACGGAGAAGCCCAGCATCGCGATGAAGTGCATGGACCAGATGCCGGCCCCGAGCGAGGTCGAGGCGAACAGCAGCCAGACGACCCTGGTGCGGCCCTCGGAGACGAGTGCCCAGCGGGCGCTGCGCAGGGCGACGAAGGCGCCCACGCAGGCGACGAAGTACGAGACCGCCGGTGTCACCCAGCCGTGGTCGGCATGGTGGATCTCACCCAATTGAGCTCCCTGGACGAGGGGTTGAGGGCGCCAGGGCTCGGGCGGACGCGGCAGGCCGGGTCGCCGGGGGCGGAAGGTGGGGGAGGGGCACGGAACGGGTGCCATCGAGAGGAGACCTGGCGTGTGGTGCCCCTGACAACGGGGACAGTAACGACTGCCGCGCGGTCGCACAAGGTTCGTGGTTTTCGTGAACTCCCAGGTCAGCATGGACCTTTACGTCGCCTGCAAGATCTTGGCACCAAGCCCTGACACCGCCTGCGCATGACCCCCCGGGGGGCGGGGGTGCGGGGATGCGGGGATGCGGGAGTGTCGGGGTGCGGGGTGCGGGGTGCGGGGTGTTACTGCCCGACCGCCTGCTCCAGCGGGGCGAGGCCGAACGGGTGGCCCGCCGGGTCGATCAGCACCCTGAGGGTGCGGCCGTGCTGGTAGCCGGGCTCGGTCGCGCCGAGCGCCAGGGCCTTCGCGGTGGACTCCTCCAGGTCGTCCACGTAGAAGTCGAGGTGGAAGTGCTTGCTGCCGTCCGGCTCCGTCCACGGCTCCGGCCGGTACCCCGTCACCCGCCCGAAGCCCAGCGGGCTGCCGCCCTCCGGGTTGTCCAGGATCGCGAAGCGCTCGTCGACGTGCCGGGTCTCCCAGCCGAGCAGCTCGCCGTAGAAGGCGGCCAGTGCCACCGGGTCGGCGCAGTCGATGGTGACCATGGCGAGCCGGGCGAAGCCGGAGTCGTCCTGCGGGTCCGGCGTGGGCCCGGTGGCCTGCGGCGACGGTGCGGACGGTTCGGAGGCGAGGTCGGACATGTCTGGTCGGCCCTTCCGGGAGGCGGGGACGATTCCGGAGGTGGGAACGATCACCCATGACCAATATGGCACCGGCCCGATCCTCCGGCACGGTGGGAACCCGTTTTTCCTTAGCGAGGGTAATGACGTAAGCTAAAGAGATGCCCGAGATGTCCGAGCAGGACCTCGCAGCGATCTCTCAGCTGCGGTCGTCCACCATGCGCCTCTCCCGACGACTCAAACACCAGCGGGTGGAGGAGTCGTTGAGTCCCACCGAGATGGGAGTGCTGGGCACCCTCGCCCGGTGCGGAAAGGCGACGCCGGGTGAGCTCGCCCGGAAGGAGCACGTGCAGCCTCCCTCGATGACCAGGATCGTCGCGATGCTGGAGGAGAAGGGGCTGGTGCGGCGGGAGCCGCACCCCGAGGACCGCCGCCAGGTGGTCGTCAGCAGCACCGAGCAGGCCGAGACGATCCTCGCGGAGAGTCGTCGGCGCCGAAACGCCTGGCTCGCCGAGCTCGCCCAAGGGCTCGACGACGACGAGTGGGCCGCCCTCCGGGAGGCCGCACCCGTGCTCTACAAGCTCGCACACCTCTAGGCACACCCACCCCGGCGAGCCGCCGGGAGAAGAAGGAGCACCGCATCACCGCAGGACCGACCACCGTAACCAGGAGCGCGACGGCCACCGCCAGGGCCGTCGCGCCGCGAGGGGAGACCACCGTGACACCGCCGGCCGCAGCCAGCGCCGCCGCCCGTACCGACGACCGCACCACCGACCCCGCCGCGGACACCGCGGCCGCCGACGCCCAGGCCCCCGCCCCCAGCGGGCTGCCCGGCAACGGCGACGACGACCCCGACGAACGCACCGCGGCGGGCCCCGCCGCTCAGCGCCGAACCCCTTCGGCCGCATCTCCGACCGGAGCCGAGTTCACCCGGCCCCGGGGGATGTTCTCCTCCCTGCGCGTTCGCAACTACCGCTACTACTTCGCCGGCCAGGTGGTGTCCAACACCGGGACCTGGATGCAGCGGATCGCCCAGGACTGGCTGGTCCTCAGCCTCACCGGCAGCCCGCTCGCGGTCGGCATCACCACCGCCATGCAGTTCCTGCCGATGCTGCTGCTCGGCCTGTTCGGCGGCGTGCTCGCCGACCGGATGCCCAAGCGCCGGCTGCTGGTCTACACCCAGGGCGCGATGGGCCTGCTCGCGGCCGGTCTGGCCGTGCTGACCATCGGCGACGTGGTCACCCCGTACTACGTGTACGCCTTCGCCCTGCTGCTCGGCCTGGTCACCGTGGTCGACAACCCGACCCGGCAGGCCTTCGTCTCCGAGATGGTCGGCCCCAAGGACCTCGCCAACGCCGTCAGCCTGAACGCCGCCAACTTCCAGACCGCCCGGCTGGTCGGCCCCGCCGTCGCGGGCCTGCTGATCGCCGCGGTCGGCAGCGGCTGGGCCTTCGCCGTCAACGCGCTGTCCTTCGCCGCCGTGATCGGCGGACTGCTCGCGATGCGGGAGTCCGAGCTGCGCCCGACCGAGCCGATCGCCCGGGAGAAGGGCCAGCTGCGCGAGGGCCTGCGGTACGTGAAGGAGCGGCCCGAGCTGCTCTGGCCGATGGTGCTGGCCGGCTTCATCGGCACCTTCGGGTTCAACTTCCCGACCCTGCTGTCCGGTTTCGCGTACGACACCTTCAAGGTGGGCGCCGGGCAGTACGGCCTGCTGAACACCGCGATGGCGGTCGGCTCGCTGGCCGGCGCGCTGCTCGCGGCCCGTCGGGGCGCGCCCCGGCTGCGCCGGCTGGTCGGCGCGGCGCTGGCCTTCGGCACGCTGGAGGTGGTCGCGGCCTTCGCGCCCGACTACTGGACCTTCGCGCTGCTGCTGACGCTGATCGGGGTGTTCGGGCTGAGCTTCAACACCTCGGTCAACTCCATGCTGCAGCTGTCCACCGACCCCGAGATGCGCGGTCGGGTGATGGGCCTGCTGGTGCTGGTCTTCACCGGCGGCACGCCGATCGGCGCCCCGATCGTCGGCTGGGTGACCGCCTCGTACGGCCCCCGGCTCGGCCTGCTGGCCTGCGGCCTGGTGTCCGCGCTGGCGGCTGCCGCGGTCGGCCTGGTGCTGGCCCGCAGCGCCGACCTGAGGGTGCGGTTCGACCTGCACCCGGGGCGGGGCGGTCGGGTGGTGGCCGTCGTGCCGCGTGCCGGTCGGGCGAGCAAGTCCGAGCTGGCGACGGCCTGCTGACGGATCGTCCGGAACTGTTCGCCGGTGGACGATCGCCGAAAGGTGATCGCCGGAGGGCGGTGGTCGGAAGGTGATGGTCGGAAGGTGATGGTCGGAACGCCCCGAGGTCCTTCCTCGGGGCGTTCCGGTGTTCCGGCGCTCCGGTGTTCGGGCGCGCCGGTTCGGGGCCGCGGCTCAGGCGCTGCGGCCCCGGCGGCGGGTCAGAGCCGGATCTCCAGCACCTGGCCGGGCCACGGGCCGGACGGCTGCTCGGCCTCGAAGGTCTCGGTCTCGGTGAACCCGAGCGCCCGGTACTGGCCGACCAGCTTGCGGTCGTTGCCGGCGTAGCAGTCGACCCGGAGCAGGTCGAAGCCGCGGCGGCGGGTCTCCTCGACCGCGTCGGCGATCAGCGCGGCGCCGATGCCGGAGCCCTTGCGGGTGCGGTCGGTGACCAGGAGGCGGACGTAGAGCTCGGGCTCCTTCGAGGGCGGGACGAACCTGCCGCGCTGCTCGGCCAGTACGCAGCAGCCGACCGTGCGGCCCTCCTCGTCCACCGCGAGCCGGACCAGGAAGCCTTCCCCGGTGTACGAGGCGACCTGGTCGACCCGGGCCGGGATGGTGCTGAAGGGCTGGTCGCCCCATTGGCCGGTGCGCTCCCCGGCCGCCAGCCAGGAGACGGCGCCGTCGAGCAGGGACAGGATGTCGGGGACGTCCGCGGGCCCCCCGTTGCGGATCTTCATGGAAAACCGTTCTACACCGTGCCGTCGGGCGGGGGAAGATTGGATCATGAGACTGTTCGTCGCGGTCCTGCCGCCCGTCGAGGCGCTGCAGGGGCTCTCCGCGGCCGTCGCCCCGGTGCGCGGGCTGCCCGGGGCGGACCGGCTGCGCTGGACCGCCGTCGAGGGCTGGCACCTGACCCTGGCCTTCCTCGGCGAGGTCCCGGCCGAGCGGCTGCCGGAGCTGGAGGCCGGCCTGGCCGCCGTCGCGGCCGTCCAGCCGGCGCACCGGCTGCGGATCGCCGGCTCCGGCCGGTTCGGGGACCGGGTGCTCTGGGCCGGGGTCGAGGGGCAGACCCGGGCGATCCGCCGGCTCGCGGAGGCCGTGACCGAGGCCACCGCCGGGTTCACCGCCAGGCCCGCCGGCGGGGGCGGGGCCCTCGCCTTCCACCCGCACCTCACGCTGGCCCGGGCCGGCTCCTCACGGGGCGGCCACCGGCGGGCCGTCCCGAGGGCCGCCCGGCGGGCCGCCGAGGCGGAGCTGGACGGGCTGACGGCCGCGCTGGCGCCGTACCGGGGGCCGGAGTGGCGGGCCGCCGAGCTGCACCTGATGCGGAGCGACCTGAGCGGCGGCTTCGCCCACTACGCGTCGCTGCGCTCCTGGGCGCTGGCCGACCGGAGCTGAGGGCCTGGGATTCGTGTCGGTGTGAGCCGGAGGTACGCTCGATGACCGTGGATCCCAAGACTCGAAACCGCATCGTCTCCGGCACCCTGGTGCTGCTGCTGGTCGTCGTGCTGATCAGCTCGCTGGCCGGCAAGTAGCCCCGGCCCGCCCCCGGCCTGACCGGGCGGCCCGTGGGTGTCCGGCGCGCCGGCGCCCGGTTCACCGGCGCCCGCCCCCGGAACGGCGAGAGGGCCACCGCCCGCAGGCGGTGGCCCTCAGCCGTGCTCGGAGCCCGTCAGAGCTGCTCGACCACGTAGTCGATGCAGTGGGTCAGGGCCTCGACGTCCGCCGGGTCGATCGCCGGGAACATCGCGATCCGCAGCTGGTTGCGGCCCAGCTTGCGGTACGGCTCGGTGTCCACGATGCCGTTGGCACGCAGTGCCTTGGCGACCGCGGCGGCGTCCACCGACTCGTCGAAGTCGACGGTGCCGACCACCTGGGAGCGCTCGGCCGGGTTCGCCACGAACGGGTTGGCGAACGAGGACTTCTCGGCCCAGGCGTACAGCCGGGACGAGGAATCAGCCGTTCGGGCGACGGCCCAGTCCAGCCCGCCGTTGCCGTTGATCCACTCCAGCTGGTCGGCCAGCAGGAACAGGGTGGCGATCGACGGGGTGTTGTAGGTCTGGTCCTTCGACGAGTTGTCGATGGCCGTCGGGAGCGAGAAGAACGGCGGGACGTAGCGTCCGGAGCCGGCGATCTCGGCGGCGCGCTCCAGGGCGGCCGGGGAGAAGGTGGCCAGCCACAGGCCGCCCTCGGAGGCGAAGGACTTCTGCGGGGCGAAGTAGTAGACGTCGGTCTCGGTGATGTCGACCGGCAGGCCGCCGGCGCCCGAGGTGGCGTCCACCAGCACCAGCGAGCCCTGGTCGGCGCCGGCCGGGCGCCGGATCGGCATCGCGACGCCGGTCGAGGTCTCGTTGTGGGTGAGGCCGTAGACGTCCACGCCGGCCTCGGCGACCGGCAGCGGGTGGGTGCCCGGGGCGGTCTTGATCACCGTCGGCTCGGCCAGCCACGGGGCGGCCTTGACCGAGGAGGCGAACTTCGAGGAGAACTCGCCGAAGTCCAGGTGCTGGGACTTCTCCCGCACCAGGCCGAAGGCGGCGATGTCCCAGAAGGCGGTGGAGCCGCCGTTGCCGAGGACGACCTGGTAGCCGTCCGGCAGCGAGAACAGGCTGCTCACGCCCTCGCGCACGCGCTTGACCAGGTTCTTGACCGGGGCCTGGCGGTGCGAGGTGCCGAGCAGGGAGGCCTGGGTGGCGGCGAGGGCACTCAGGGCCTCGGGGCGCACCTTGGACGGTCCGCAGCCGAAACGGCCGTCTGCGGGCTTGATGTCAGCGGGGATCTGGATCTGAGCCACCCGCGCAGCCTACTGGCTGAGGCATCGTCCGGGGTACGGTCGTCCGCCCGCTGAGACTGTGATCCGGACCGCTCGGCGGCCCCGGACGGCGGGCCCGGCCGGTGCCGGACCCGCTGGTCAGAGGTGGTGTCCCGGCGCGCGGGCGGGCGCGCCGGACCGGGTTCAGCGGGCGATGGCGTCCCAGCCCTCGATCTCCTCGGGGCGGCGCGGGCCGGGGCCCGTGTAGCGCGCGGAGGGGCGCACGAGGCGACCGGTGCGCTTCTGCTCCAGGATGTGCGCCGACCAGCCCGCGGTGCGCGCACAGGTGAACATGGAGGTGAACATGTGCGCGGGGACCTCGGCGAAGTCCAGCATGATCGCGGCCCAGAACTCGACGTTGGTGGCGAGCACCCGGTCGGGGCGGCGGTTGTGCAGCTCCTCCAGGGCCGCCTTCTCCAGCGCCTCGGCGACCTCGAAGCGCGGGGCGCCGAGCTCCTTGGCGGTGCGGCGCAGCACCCGGGCGCGCGGGTCCTCGGCGCGGTAGACGCGGTGGCCGAAGCCCATCAGGCGCTCGCCCTTGTCCAGCGCGTTCTTGACCCAGGCGGTGGCGTCGCCGGTGCGCTCGATCTCCTCGATCATGCCGAGCACCCGGGAGGGGGCGCCGCCGTGCAGCGGGCCGGACATCGCGCCCACCGCACCGGAGAGCGCGGCCGCGACGTCGGCGCCGGTGGAGGCGATGACCCGGGCGGTGAAGGTGGAGGCGTTCATGCCGTGCTCGGCGGCCGAGGTCCAGTAGGCGTCGACGGCCTTGACGTGCTTCGGGTCCGGCTCGCCGCGCCAGCGGATCATGAACCGCTCGACGACCGTCCCGGCCTTGTCGATCTCGCTCTGCGGGACCATCGGCAGGCCCTGGCCGCGGGCGGACTGGGCGACGTAGGACAGCGCCATCACGGCGGCCCGGGCGAGGTCGTCGCGGGCCTGCTCGGCGGAGATGTCGAGCAGCGGCTTGAGGCCCCAGACCGGGGCGAGCATGGCGAGCGCGGACTGGACGTCGACCCGGATGTCGCCGGAGTGCACCGGGATCGGGAAGGGCTCGGCGGCCGGCAGGCCGGGGTTGAACTTGCCGTCCACGAGCAGGCCCCACACGTGGCCGAAGGAGACGTTGCCGACGAGGTCGTCGATGTCGACACCGCGGTACCGCAGGGCGCCGCCCTCCCGGTCGGGCTCGGCGATCTCGCTCTCGAACGCGACGACTCCCTCAAGCCCGGGTACGAAATCGGACATGCGACGGCTCCTTCAGTTCTGCGATCGGCGCTCCGCCGTGGTGGGGCGGCACGCCAGTGACCGAATCGTGGTTGGCACTCGGTGCCAGAGTGACAGGCACGGGGTGCATTGCGCCATACACCACCGCGGTGATGTTTCCCGTGAGGTCGTTCGACGTTCCCGCCGGGGCTCGGTCCTGCCCCGGAAACCCCTGGGGCCAAACGCCCGCTTCCGGACAATTCCCCGTACGGCGGGCGGCCGAGCGGCGGCGAGTCACCATATCTCCGACCGGGGTTTGTCCGGAGGTAGCGGTGCCCGTTGCTTGTCGTACGGGATGATGTTGGCGTGCAGACCCCGGAACGCGCCCACTCGACGCCGCTGAGCCCCGCCACCCGGTCCCTGGCCGACGAGGCCCGACCCGGTCCGGACCTCACCGTGATGCGCAAGCACTACAGCCACGAGGGCCTGGCCGAGGAGCAGCTCGCCCCCGAGCCGATCGGCCAGTTCACCCGCTGGTTCCACGAGGCGGACGACGCCGGGGTGGTGGAGCCCAACGCCATGGTGCTGTCCACCGCCGACGACCGGGGGCGGCCCAGCTCGCGCACCGTCCTGCTCAAGGGCTACGACGCCCGCGGCTTCGTCTTCTTCACCAACTACGGCTCCCGCAAGGGCTCCGAGCTCGCCGTCAACCCGTACGCGGGGCTGCTCTTCCCGTGGATCGCGCTGGCCCGCCAGGTGATCGTCCAGGGCCGGGTCGAGAAGGTCGGCCGGGACGAGACCGCCGCCTACTTCCGCACCCGCCCGCACGGCTCCCAACTCGGCGCCTGGGCCAGCGAGCAGTCCAGCCCGGTCGGCAGCCGGGCCGTCCTCGAACAGCGCTACGCCGACCTGGAGCGCCGCTACCCGGAGGGCGAGGGCGTCCCCGTCCCGCCGTTCTGGGGCGGCTACCGGGTCGTCCCGGAGAGCGTGGAGTTCTGGCAGGGGCGCGGGAACCGCCTGCACGACCGGCTGCGCTACGTTGCCGACCCGGCGGGCCCGACGGGGTGGCGGGTGGAGCGCCTCTGCCCGTGACGGGCGGGCGCGGCGTCAGGCCGTACCTGACGGGCCGTCACCGTTTTGTGTAGAATGTGCGCGTCGCGGAGCTGGGTCGGTGATTTCTCCGGGCTGTAGCCGGTTGTGCCGGCACGATCGAGTGAGGGACTGATGAGCGTCACCGGTGCGGGACCCGCTGCTGGACTCGGCTCTGACCTGGTCGACGTCTCCGCGCTGCCGCTCGACGAACTCGACGCCCTGCCGGACACCGTCCTCGGGGACCTGCTGCGCCGGGTGGTGGCGGACGCCCTGACGCCCGGCGCCGAGCCGCTCGCCGCCTTCCAGTCGGCGCTCGAACTTCGCTGACCCGCCGCTGACCGTCGGCTAAACCCCCCGGGGTCGGTAGAATCCGACAACTCCCCTCCTTCCTGGTGCAGTTCACGACATGCTGGGTATGAGACCAGCGCCGTCGGGGTCGGGGGGAACAGGTGAGTGAGCGGGAACAGCAGCGGCCGTACTTCTTCTTCAGCTACGCGCGTCGGGACTTCGAGGCGGAGGACGCCTTCGTCGACCAGTTCTTCAACGACCTGAGGGACGAACTCGGGCGCGTCCTCGGCTCGGCCGTCCACGCCGACGAACTCGCCTTCCGGGACACCGAGCGGCTGCGCCTGGGCGACGAGTGGGCGGACAAGCTGGCCCTGATGCTCGGCCGCAGCCGGACCATGGTCGCGCTCTACTCGCCGGCCTACTTCGCGAGCGTGTACTGCGGCAAGGAGTGGACCGCCTTCCGGGGCAGGGTCCGGCGCCACCACGAGGAGACCGCGGAGCCGGTCGCCGCGCTGATCCCGGTGCTCTGGGAGCCGGTCGCGCACGGGGACCTCGTCCCCGAGGTCACCAAGATCCAGTGGGCCCAGCCGGACATGGGCGACGCCTACGCCCGGCACGGCCTGCGCGCCCTGCTGCGCACCGCCCAGCAGGACGCCTACCGGCAGGTGGTCCGGGTGGTCGCCGGGCGGATCCGGGACGCGGCCGTGCGGCGGCTCGCCGAGCTGCCCGAGTTCGACCTCGACGCCGTCCGCGGCTACTTCCCCGGGCCGGCCGTGCCCGCGCCCGCCGCCGAGCCCGGCATGGTGCGGCTCTTCATCGCGGCCGGCCGGGCCTCCGAGGCCGCAGCCGAGGGCGGCTCGTACCCGGAGGGCCGGTACGGTGCCAAGCCCTGGCACTGGGCGCCGTTCTACCCGCCGTCCCAGCCCTCGCTGGCCTCCCGCGCCCAGCGGGTGATCACCAACGCCGGGCACACCACCACGCTGGAGGAGATCGGCGCCGGGCTCGGCGAGAAGCTCGACCAGGCCCGGGAGGACAGTCAGGTCAGCGTCCTGCTGGTGGACCCGTGGGCGGCCGGGCACGAGCGCTACCGCGGCGCCCTGCGCGAGTACGACGACCAGAACCACCCGGTCACCGGAGTGATGGTGCCGATCGGCGGCGGCGACCCGGACGGGGAGCGCGAAGCGCCCTGGGCGGGCGTGCGCGGAGTGTTCCGCCGCAACTGGCTGCGCCGGCGCGATCCGGAGCACTTGTTCCGGGTGAAAGTGAGCCAGGAGAGCTTCGACAGCGACCTCGCCATCATGGTGACGGTCGCTCAGAACAAGCTCATGGACGACAACTTGGATTGGGGGGACGATGGCGGCGACGCCTTCGGCTTCGGTCCGGGCGGCGGCTCGGTGATGCCCGGCCTGGCCATCCCGGCCGGCCCGCCGAGTCCCTCCGGTCCGCCGCGGAGCCCGTCCGCGCGCCGTGATCCGGATCCGGCGCCGAACGACGTACCCGGGCCGCGCCCGGGCGGCCACGACGGCCCTGTCCCGTCGAGGGGAGACGGACGATGAACACTGAGCCCGGTGCGGAGCCGGGGCGCGGCGGGCCGGGCTCGGTCGTCACGTTCTACTCGTTCAAGGGCGGTACCGGCCGGACCATGGCGCTCGCCAACGTGGGCTGGATCCTGGCCAGTCGGGGCCTGCGCGTCCTGGTGGTCGACTGGGACCTGGAGGCGCCGGGGCTGCACCGCTACTACCACCCGCTCCTCGTCGACCCCGAACTGCACTCCACGGACGGCCTGATCGACCTGCTGCGCTCGTACGTCAAGCAGGCGCTGCCCTCCGCCACCGGCCCGACCGGCCGCCCCCCGGGAGCCTGGCTGGACGAACCCGGACGGCTGGACGGCTACCTCTGCGGCCTCGCCCTCGACCTACCGGCCGGCGGCCGGCTCGACTTCCTGCCCGCCGGCCGGCAGAACGCCGCCTACGCGGCCGCCGTCACCAGCTTCAACTGGCGCAGCTTCTACCACGGTCGGGACATCCGGGGCGGCGAGTTCCTGCGCGAGCTGCGGGAGCGCTGGGCGCGCGCGTACGACTACGTGCTCATCGACAGCCGCACCGGCGTCAGCGACACCTCCGGCATCTGCACCGTCCTGATGCCCGACACCGTGGTCGACTGCTTCACCTTCAGCGCCCAGAACATCCGCGGCGGCGTGGACGCCGCCAAGGCCATCGCCGAGGCCGAGGAGCGGGCCATCCGGGTGCTGCCGGTGCCGATGCGGGTCGAGGACGCCGAACAGGAACGCCTCGAAGCCGGCCGGGACTTCGCCCGCGACGCGTTCGCCCCCTACCTCGGCCGCTGGCTGCCCGGGGACCGCAGGGCCGCCTACTGGGCCGACGTCGAGGTGCCGTACAAGCCGTTCTACGCCTACGAGGAGGTGCCGGCCACCGTCGCCGACCGGCCGCAGGAGGCGCGCAGCCTGCTCAACGCCTTCGAGCGGCTGGCCGAGTGGATCACCGACGGGCGGGTCCGCTCGCTGCGCCCGCTCGGCTCCGAGGCCCGCCGCCGACTGTACGCCGCCTACCTGCGCTCGGCCCGGGCGGTGCCCCGCCAGGTCTTCGTCAGCTACGCGCCCGAGGACCGGATGTGGGCCGAGTGGGCGTCCGCCACCCTCACCCGGTTCGGCTACCAGACCTCCCTGCACAACGCCGCCGAGCCGCACCCCGGGCCGCGGCCGCCGGAGGTCGCCGGCCCGCTCGACGGCCAGGGCCGGCTGCTCGCGCTGCTCTCGCCCGAGTACACCGCGCTGCCCCGGGCCGGCGAGGTCTGGCAGCTCCTCCAGGGGCGTGAACTCGCCTCCGGTGCTTCGGCGTTGGTCGGCCTGCGGTTGCAGGACTCGGACGAGCCGGTGCCCCGGCCGTTCGTCGGACAGGCGGTGCCCGACCTGATCCGCTCCTCCGCGACCGGAGCGGAGGCCCAACTGTACGGCGAGCTCGGCCCGCCGCCCGGCAGCAACCGCCAGTTCGACTCCGACAGCGGTGAGTTCATGGCCCCGGCGCGCTTCCCCGGCACCGCCCCGCCGGTCCAGGAGGCACCCTCGCGCAACGCCGCCTTCATCGGCCGGGGCAAACTGCTGGAACTGCTCCGCAACCGCTTCACCGGCGGCCCCGCCGCCGTGCTCAGCCAGGTCCTGTACGGCTTCGGCGGTGCCGGCAAGTCCCAGATCGCCGCCGAGTACGCGCACCGCTTCAAGTCCGCCTACGACGTGATCTGGTGGGTGCCCGCCGAGGAGCCCGCCAACATCCCGCAGAAGCTCGCCGAACTCGCCCCCCGGCTCGGGGTGCCGACCAGCGACGACGTCGCGCACACCGCCGCCGCGGTGCTGGACGCGCTGCGCCGCGGCCACCCGTACCGCCGCTGGCTGCTGGTCTTCGACAACGCCGGCACCCCCGAGGAACTCGCCCCCTGGCAGCCCGGCGGCTCCGCCGGCGGGCACGTGCTGATCACCTCCCGCAACCAGGGCTGGGCCCGGCACGCCGGCCTGGTCGAGGTGGACGTCTTCCTGCGCGAGGAGTCCATCCGGCTGCTGCGCCGCTTCAACAGCGGCCTCTCGCCGGAGGACGCCGACCAGGTCGCGCACCGGCTCGGCGACCTCCCGCTCGCCGTCGGCCAGGCCGCCGTCTGGCTCCAGGAGACGTCGATGCCGATCGCGACCTACCTCGAACTGCTCGACGACGAGCTCACCGAGATGCTGGAGCGCACCCGACTGCGCCCCGCCGAGTACCCGCACTCCGCCGCCGCCACCTGGCGCATCTCGGTCGAGGAACTGCGCCGGATGAACGCCCCGGCCGCCCAGATCCTGGAGATCTGCGCGTTCTTCGGCCCGGACGCCATCCCGATGAAGCTGCTCTACAGCCGGGCCGTCACCCGCGCCCTGCGGCTGCCCCCGCGTGCCCCGCGCGACAAGCTGGCGATCGGCGAGTTCCTGCGGGCCATCAACCGGTTCGGGCTGGCCCGCACCGACCAGGGCAGCGAGACCATCACGGTCCACCGGCTGGTCCAGGCCGTGCTGCGGGACCAGGTCGAGGAGGAGCGGCAGGCCGAACTGCGCGGAGTGGTGCACGCGGCGCTGGCCACCGCCAACCCCGGCGACCCGGACATCCCGACCAACTGGGCCGAGTACGCCGAACTCCTGCCCCACCTCTGGCCGTCCGGCGCCGTCGACAGCGCCGACGAGGACGTCCGGCAGTGGATCATCGACTCGGTCCGCTACCAGTGGAAGCGCAGCCTGCACGAGTCCGGCCGGGAACTGGCCGAGCGGACCCTGGACCACTGGCGCGAGGACGGCTACGGCGGGCCCGACTTCGACGTCGACAACGACGCCCAGACGCTGATGCTGCGCACCCAGCTGAGCAACATCCGCCGCTCCCAGGGCGCCCTCCAGGAGGCGTACGAGACCGACCGGGACATCCTGGAGCGGTTCACCGCGACCCTGGGCCCGGAGCACTCGCACACCCTCGCCGTCGCCAACAGCCTCGGCGCCGACCTGCGCTTCCTCGGCCGCTACGACGAGGCCCGGGCGCTCGACCGGAAGACCCTGGACGCCGCCCGGCGCACCCTCGGGCCGGACCACCCGCGCACCCTGATGATCACCAACAACCTGGCCGTCTCCGACTACCTGGCCGGTGACCGCTACGCCGCGCTGGAACGGCACCGCAGCAACTACCTCCAGCAGCGCGAAGCCCTCGGCGCGCACAGCCTGTACGCGCTCTCCTCCGCCTCCAACTACGCCCGCGACCTGCGCGAGACCGGGCGGCTGCGGGAGGCCCTGGACCTGCTGGAGGAGACCGTCCGGATCTACCAGCAGACCATCGGGGACAACCACACCGACACCCTGCGGGCCCGCAAGAACCTCGCCGTGGCGCTGCGCCGGGCCGGGCGCTACCAGGAGGCGGTGGAGATCGACGAGGACATCTACCAGCGCTACCTGGACATCAACGGCCCCGAGCACCCGGACACCCTGGCCGCCGCGACCAACCTGGCCAGCGACTACAACGCGCTCGGCGACACCGACCGGGCCATCCCGCTGGCCGAGCGGGCGCTCGCGCGGTACCGCGACTACCTGGGCGAGAACCACCCGGTCACACTGGCCGGCGCCAACAACCTCTCGGTCTACCTCCGGCTGTCCGGGCGGGCCGCGGAGGCGCGCGAGCTGTCCGGGCGCACGCTCGCGCAGTTCCGGACCGCCCTCGGCGCGCACCACCTGTACATCCCGATCGCGATGATGAACCACGCGAACGACCTGGTGCTGGGCGGCGAGACCCGGGCCGCGCTCGTACTGGAGCAGGAGGCCGCGCCGCTGATGACCGAGACGCTGGGCCCGGACCACTACGACTCGATCGGCATCAACTCCAACCTGTCGCTGACGCTGGCGGCGCTCGGGGAGACCGAACGGGCCGCCGAGCTGCGGGCGGACTGCATCCGGCGGGCCCGGGTCACGCTGGGGGAGGAGCACCCGACCACGGTGGCGGTGAAGGCGGGCACCCGGCTGGACTCGGACGTGGAGCCTCCGCACGTGTGAGGGACGGTGACGGGCGGTCAGCGATCCTGCCGGGCGGTGCTAGGTTCACGCGCATGGTGCCGTTCCGGCAGTTCCTGCTGAAGATCCACAGCCGCTGCAACCTGGCCTGCGACTACTGCTACATGTACGAGGGCGCCGACCAGAGCTGGCGCGACCGGCCGCGGCGGATGGAACCGGCGACCGTCCGCCGCACCGCCCGGCGGATCGCCGAGCACGCCGCCGCGCAGGGGCTCGACGAGGTGTCGGTGGTGCTGCACGGCGGCGAGCCGTTGCTCGTCGGAGCGGCCCATCTGGACTTCCTGCTGGCCGAGTTGGCGTCAGCCGGGCCGCGGGTGCGGTTCACCCTGCAGACCAACGGGCTGCGGCTGCTGGACGAACCCGTGCTGCTCGACGTGCTGCACCGGTACCGGGTCGGTGTGGCGGTCTCGCTGGACGGCACGCCGGCCGACCACGACCGGCACCGGCGGCTGCCCTCCGGGGCGGGCAGCTGGGAGCGGACCGCCGCGGCGGTGCGGCTGCTCGGCTCGGAACGGCACCGGGAGCTGTTCGCCGGGCTGCTGTGCGTGGTCGACCTGGCCGCGGACCCGGTCGCCACCTACGAGGCGCTGCTGGAGTTCGCCCCGCCCCGGCTCGACCTGCTGCTGCCGCACGCCACCTGGCGGGCGCAGCCGGCGGGGGTGCGGCGCGGCCTGCCGCTCGGCCCGCCGTCGGGGGGCGAGCCGGCGCCGTACGGGGAGTGGCTGATCGCCGCCTTCGACCGCTGGTACGACGCGCCGTACCGGGAGACCGGGGTGCGGCTGTTCGAGGAGCTGTCCGTGCTGCTGCTCGGCGGGCGGGCGGCCAGCGAGTCGGTGGGCCTGGCGCCGGTGGACCTGGTGGTGGTCGAGGCGGACGGCACGATCGAACAGGCCGACAGCCTGAAGGTGGCCTACCAGGGGGCCGCCGGGACGGGGCTGGACGTGTGGCGGCACGCCTTCGCGGAGGCGGCCGTCCACCCGGCCTTCCGGGCCCGCCAGCGGGGCCTGGCCGGGCTCGGGCCGGTGTGCGGGGCCTGCCCGCTGGTGCGGGTCTGCGGCGGGGGTCTCTACGCCCACCGCTGGGCGGGTGACGAGGGCCGGGACGTGGGCACCGGCGGGGACGGCGGAGGCTTCGGCGGCGGGCTCGGCAGTGGGCTCGACGGCAGGTTCGACGGGGGAGTCGGAGGGGGGTTCGCCCACCCGTCGGTGTACTGCGCGGACCTGGACCGGCTGATCCGGCACATCGCGGCGAGACTGCGGGCCGGGGTCGCGGAGCTGGCCGGGGCCGGGCGGCGGCGGTAGCGGGGCCACCGGGTGCCCTCCGGGCGGCCGTGGGCCGGGCCTGGTTCACCCGTCCGGGTCATGCGCGGGCGGGGACCGGCTGAGCCGCCGCCGGGCGGGGAGACTGCGGGCGGACCGGGTGGGCGGACCGGGTGGGCGTCGAGGCCGGTTCCGGACTCCGGCACGTCCGGTCCGGGGGCGCCGGTGGTCGGGGTGCGCGGCTCCGCGGGCACGAGGTTCCCGGCGATCGGGCCGACCGGGGTCCGGTCGTTCGGGCTGCGAGGAGAGGACGGATCGGTGACGGATACGGGCGAGGCGGTGGCGGCCGGGGTGCCGGGCGCGCGCGGGTCTTCGGCTGACGGACAGGCCGCCGAGGGGCTGCCGCGGCACGCCCTGGACCGGGCGACCTTCCGGGCGATCGCGGGCGCGCGCGGCGGTCCGGAGGCCGTGCGACTGCTGCGCGGGGGGCAGTTGAGCAAGCGGGCGCTGCTGCTGCTGGCGCTGCGCCGGGCGGCTCCGCACGACGAGGGCTACCGGGCGGTGTACGGCGAGGTGTGCGCGCTCCAGCGGGCCGACCGGGCCCGCTGGGAAGAGGTGCTGCTGCGGCCGGAGTTGGACGCCTGGGCGGCGGACCGGCTGCGCGCGCTGTCGCTCGGCGGGCCGGCGCCGCTGGACGGGCTGGGCGACTTCCTGCGGGCCGACGCCTCGCCGGTGCTCGACCTGGAGTGCGACGGACTGCGCTGGGCACCGCTGGTCGACCACCGCGGGCCGCGCCGGGTGGACTACGGGAGGCCCCCGCTCGGCCCGCTGTCCGCGGCCGAACTGCGCGCGTGGGAGGAGCGGTTGGCGGCCGCCTGGGAGGTCCTGGTGCGTCGCCACCGGCGCCACGCGGAGGCGGTGGCGGCCTGCGTGGCCGTCCTGGTGCCGCTGCGGCCGGCCCCCGACGGGGCGGCGGTCAGCGCCGCCGCCCGGCGGGCGTACGGCACGGTGGCGGCCTCGCTGCCGGCCGATCCGGTGCTGCTGGCACTGGCCCTGGTGCACGAGTTCCTGCACCTCCAACTCGGCGCCCTGATGGACCTGGTGCCGCTGCACCGCCCCAACGGCCCGGCGGTCTACCACGCCCCCTGGCGCCCCGACCTGCGCCCGGCCGGGGCGCTGCTCCAGGGGACGTACGCGCACCTCGGCGTGGCGTCGTTCTGGTCCGCCGAGGCGGCCGCCGGGGTGAGTGAACCGGAGCGTGCGGAACGGGAGTTCGCCCGATGGCGGGCGCACACCCTGACGGCGGCCGGGACCCTGCTGGGATGTGGTGAACTCACCCCGCGCGGAGTGGAGTTCACCGAGGAGCTGGTGCGCGCGCTGGCCGCGCTGGGCGGCTGAGCCGGTGGATCCCGGGAGTCGCCGCCCACGGCCGGTGGTGCCACCGGCCCCGGCGGTAGACCCGGAGCCGCCACCGCCGCGCCCGGCGTGCGCCCGTGCGGGAACGGTCGAAGGGCTCGAACGCCTGCTCCGGTCAACGCGTTTCGGCGGGCGCGAAGGCGAAGCGCGCGACCGCTGAACGGGTGAATTCTCAGGCTTTCGCGCGCCGTGGTACGGCGTCGACTGGCTGGGCAGACCAACTTGAGGGGGCAAGGTGCCGCGCGGAGTCCTCGCGGGCACTACATTGGTCGCAACCGGGTGACCTACCCGGACTCGGCAGGTCCTAACCGCGCCTAAGGAAACGAATATGACTCCGGTAATCAGCACCAGGCCGGCCGGCAACCTCACTGACACTCAGGAGACGCCGGAACGCCCGTCCCTCGCCGAGCTCGCCGCCCTGGGGGCGGAGGAACTCGCCGCTCGGCTGCAGCGCGCCCTCCCCGGCGCGGAATCCGGCCTCGTGCCGGTCGCGGCCTTCAACTCCTCGATCTGACCGGCTCCGGAACACCGGAACGGAACCCAGGCCGAGCTGAACCTGCCACACCCATGATGACGCGAATTCCCGTGCCCCTGACGCAATTCGTCGTCAAGATGCACAGTCGGTGCGACCTCGCCTGCGACCACTGCTACGTCTACGAGCACGCGGACAGCAGCTGGCGCTCCCGTCCCAAGGTCATCGGGGACGGGATCCTGGCCAAGGCCGCCGAGCGGATCGGCGAGCATGCGGTCGCCCACCGGCTGTCCGCCGTCCGGGTCGTCCTGCACGGGGGAGAACCCCTGCTCGCCGGCCCGGACCGGTTGCGCCGCGCGGCCGAGGCGCTCCGGGCAGCGCTCCCGCCGGGCTGCTCCCTCGACCTCCGCATCCACACCAACGGCGTGCTGCTCAGCGAGGCCTTCTGCGCGCTGTTCGCGGAGCTGGACCTCAAGGTCGGCATCTCGCTGGACGGCGACAAGGTCGCCAACGACCGCCACCGGCGTTTCGCCGACGGGCGCAGCAGCCACCCCCAGGTCCTGCGCGCGGTCGCGCTGCTGAACCGCCCCGAGTACCGGCACCTGTACGCCGGGCTGCTGTGCACCATCGACATCGAGAACGACCCGGTGGCCGTCTACCGGGCGCTGGCCGAACTCCAGCCTCCCGCCGTGGACTTCCTGCTCCCGCACGCCACCTGGGAGGAGCCGCCGAAGCGGCTTCCGGGCGGCTCCGCGGACACGCCGTACGCGGACTGGCTGCTCGCCGTCCACCGGCTGTGGGAGGCGGACCGGCGGCCCTTCGCCGTCCGCACGTTCGAGTCCGTGCACCGGACCGTCCGGGGCCTCTCCAGCCTCACCGAGTCGCTCGGGCTGGAGCCCTCGGACCTCGCGGTGCTGGAGACGGACGGGACCTTCGAGCAGGCCGACAGCCTGAAGACGGCGTACGACGGTGCGCCCGTCACCGGGATGAACGTTTTCGCGCACAGCCTCGACGACCTCGCCCGGCACCCCGGCATCGCCGCCCGCCAGTCCGGCCTGGCCGGACTGAGCGCGACCTGCCGGGCCTGCCCGGTGGTCCGCGCCTGCGGCGGCGGGCTGTACGCCCACCGCTACCGGGCGGACAACGCCTTCGACAATCCCTCCGTCTACTGCGGGGACCTCATGACCCTCATCAACGGTATTGCGGGGAGCGGCGGTTCGACCGCCGGCTCGCCCTCCGGGGCGGCCCCGGTGCCCGCCCAGGGCGGTGAGCCGTTGCTGTCGGCCCCGCTCACTCCGGCCCAACTCGGGGAGTTGGCCCGGGGCTACGGCGGCGCCGACACCGTCGCCGCGCTCGGGACGTCCCAACTCTCGCTCACCCGGGCCATGCTGGCCGCCGCCTGGGACGCCTCCGGGCAGGGGCGGGCGGAGGCGTGGGAGCTGTTGTCGGAGCTGGACGTGGCGGCACCGGCGGCGGTGGACGCGGTGCTGGGGCATCCGTACGCGCGGGCGTGGGCGGCGCGGCGGCTGGCCGGGGACCTGTCGGTCGGGCTGGGGCCGATGGCGGCGCTGGCCGCCGCGGCGGCGGTGCGGGCCGGGCGGGGGGACGCGGTCGCGGTGCCGGCCCGGGGTCGGGGGCTGTACCTGCCGACGCTGGGGTGGGTCGGGGTGCCGGACGGCGAGGCGGTGGTGACCGGGCGGGCGGACGGGCCGACCGTGCGCGCCGCCGACGGGTCGGTCCGCACCGGGCTGGACCGGGCGGTGCGGCGGGTCCGGCTGGCCGGGGGCTGGACGGTCGCGCTGGAGGACCTCGACCCGCTGCGGGACAGCCATGACCACCCGGTCGCCGAACGCCTGCCGGAGGCCGAACTGCTGGGTTGGACGGGCGCGTTGCGGGAAGCCTGGGAGCTGCTCGGGCGGGACCTGCCGGGCTACGCGGAGGGCATCCGGGCCGGGCTGGGGACGGTCACCCCGCTGCGGCCGGGGCCGGCCGGGCGGGACGTCAGCTCGGCGGCGCGGCAGGCGTACGGCGCGGTGGGCATCGCCCGGCCCGCGACGGCGCCGACGCTGGCGCTGCTGCTGGCGCACGAGTTCCAGCACGTGAAGCTCGGGGCGGTGCTCGACCTGTTCGACCTGTACGACCGGGCCGACGACCGGTTGTACTTCGCGCCCTGGCGGCCCGATCCGCGCCCGCTGGAGGGCCTGCTCCAGGGCACGTACGCGCACCTGGCGGTGACCGAGTACTGGGGCACCCGGACGGCCGCGTACGACGGCCTGGCGGGGGAGGCGGCGGACCGGGCGCGGGCGCAGTTCGCGCTCTGGCGGCGGTACACGGCGGAGGCCGTCGAGCGGCTGGCGGGGTCGGGGGCGCTGACCGGGCTCGGCCTGCGGTTCGCGGAGGGCATGGGGGAGAGCGTCGCCCCGTGGCTCGCCGTCGCGCTGCCGGCGGCGGCGGAACGGGACGCCGAGCGGGCGCGCCGGGAGAGCCCGGCCGAGGTCTGAGGCGCGGGGTCGGGGCGCAGCGGGTAGGGGTGTAGGGGTGTGCGGTCCGAGGAGGAGGGGTTGTCGATGATCTCCGGTGCCGATCTCGCCGACGGGTTCGCCCGGTTGGGCGTCCGGGCGGGCATGGTGCTGCACGTCCAGGCGTCGCTGCGGGCGCTCGGGCCGGTCGCGGGCGGGGCGGGCGGCGTGGTCGACGCGCTGCTCGAAGTCCTGGGCCCGGACGGCACGTTGGTGGCGTACACGGCCACCCCCGAGAACTCCTCGACCTCGCGGATCTACCAGGCCGCGGTGGCGGGGATGTCGCCGCCGGAGGTGGCCGGGTACCGGGCGCGGATGCCGCGGTTCGACCCGCGCACCACCCCGGCCTCACCCACCATGGGGGCGCTCTCGGAGGCCGTCCGGACCCGGCCCGGCGCCCTGCGCAGCGGCCACCCGCAGACCTCCTGGGCGGCGCTCGGGCCGCGGGCGGGCGAGATCACCGCCCGGCACCTGCTCACCTCCCACCTGGGCCCGGACTCGCCGCTCGGGCGGCTGTACGAGCTGGACGGCCGGACGCTGATGCTCGGGGTGGGGATGGCCCGCTTCACGGCCTTCCACCTCGCGGACCTGCGGCAGCCGGACGTGCGGCTGCGGGAGTACCGCTGCGTCGGGCCGGACGGCTGGACCGTCTTCGAGGCCCCGGACCTGGACGACCTGCACTTCGCCGAACTGGGGGAGCGGGTGCTGGGCGCGGCCGCGGGGGTCGGCGTCGGGCGGATCGGGGCGGCGGACTGCCGGCTGGTGCCGGTCCGGGAGGCCGTCGACCTCGCCGACGGGTTCCTGCGCGGCCGCGGGTAGCGCGGGCGGTCCGCCGCGCGACCGGTGGCCGGGGTTCCTCAACTCGTCTCCGGTACCGGTGGGTTGGTCCGATGGCGGCTGTTAGCGTAGACGGATGGACGATCTTGAAGGTGTGGTCTGGCCGCCCGAACCGATCAGGACCGAGCGGTTGGTGCTCCGTGTACCCGAGGCCCGGGACCGGGCGACGTTCATCGACCTGCACGCCTCGCCGGAGGTGCACACCTACCTCGGCGGTGCCCGGGCGCGGGACGAGTTGGAGCGGGTGGTGCCCGAGGAGCCCGAGGGGTGGCCCGGGAACTTCGTGGTCGAGCTCGACGGCGCGATGATCGGGCAGGTGCTGCTGCGGCGGGCGACGGGCCACCGGCGCCCGGCGGCCGATGGGAAGGCCGACCTCGGCTACCTGTTCCTGCCGCGGGCCTGGGGGCGCGGGTACGCCACCGAGGCGTGCACGGCGGCGCTCGACTGGCTCGCGGGCGCGCTCCCCGGGGAGCCGGTGGTGCTCACCACGCAGAGTGCCAACGTCGCGTCGATGCGGCTGGCCGAGAGGCTGGGGTTCGTGGAGGTCGAGCGCTTCGAGGCCTGGGACGCCGAGCAGTGGCTCGGCATGCGGGCGCCGGTTCGCTAGGGCGGGCCGGGCGCTCGCTGCCTACGCGCAGGAAGTCGATCCCGTCGACTTCCTGCGCGCGCCGTGATGCCGGAGCAGTTGCCGTGAACCAGGCCTTCCCGAATTGCCGTTGGCATGAATCGGCTCACGGAGGTCGGCCCGAGGTGCTGGACGGGCGCCCGATGCCCGACGTGCCGGCCGTCATCGGCCACCACCCCGAGCTGCTGATCGCCCTGGCGCTGGTGGGCACGTACCGGACCGTCGCGGGGATCCTCAACACCTGCCGGGTGCCGATCGACGACTGGCTGACCGCAGCCGGGGTACGTTCCTGAGCCGGTCCCGGCGACAGCGGTCCGACGGTGGCCTGGCGGCGGCCCGATGACGGCCGCCTGCCGGTGCGCTGCCGGTCGGGCGACAGTGCGGCCTGGCACCTTCGAGAGGTAGCGCGCCGTCTCTCGCCCTTCCCCGATTCCAGAGGAGCACCCGCATGACGATCACCATCCGGCCGGGAAGCACCGTGCTGTTCGCCGGTGACTCGATCACCGACTGCGGGCGCCGGGACAGCGCGGACGGCCTCGGGTCCGGCTACCCGCTGCGGGTGGCGGGCGAGTGGGGCCTGCGGCACCCCGACCGGCCGGTCGTCTGGCGCAACACCGCGAACGCGGGCGACAAGGTCATGGACCTGGAGGCCCGTTGGCGGCAGGACGTCCTCGACGCGCGCCCGGACGTGGTGTCGGTCCTCGTCGGGGCCAACGACATGGGCTGGCACACCCTCGACCCCCAGGGGTACGTGATCTCCGCCGAACGGTTCGAGGCGGGCTACGACCGCCTCCTCGCACCCCTCGCCGAGTCGGGCGCGGAACTGGTCCTCATCGAGCCGTTCCTGCTGCCGGTCGGCGGTGTCGTCGAGGCGGGCGTCGGCCCGGTGCTCATCGGCGCGCGGGAGCGCGCGGCGTGGCGCGCGGACCTGGACCCGAAGATCCAGGCCGTCCGCCGGCTTGCCGGCCGGTACGGCGCCCAACTGCTGGCCGCTGACGGCATGTTCGCCGCGCTCGCCGCGACGGCCACACCGGAGCACTGGTCGGCGGACGGCGTCCACCCGACCCCCGCCGGTCATGCCGCGCTCGCGGCGGCCTGGCTGCGCCTGGTCGCGTGACGGGGTGACGACGCGATGGGGTGACGGCGTGACCGATGGAAGGGGCGCGGACAACGGAGGCGGGGATCCGGGTCCGGCCTGTCGGACCACGCTCCTACGATCGGCGCCATGTCCGATGCCTTCACCGTCCTCTGGACCAAGAACACCTGCCGCGCCCTGCGCCAGGCGGGCCGCGAGGGCGAGCGCCCGCCGGTCGCCTTCAGCGGGACGCACCAGTCGCTGCCCGCCTGGTCGGGCGCCCGCGTCGGGGACGAGGTGTACGCCCTGAACGTCGACCGCTGCGAGGTGTTCGTGGTGAGCCGGATGCGGGTGGTCGACCTGGAGCGCGGCGACTGCTGCGGCGCGGCCCCGGAGTCGTGGCGCGACCCGGGTTTTCCCGGGCACCTGGAGTGGTCGGCCCTCGGCGCGGGCGGCTGCGGTGCCACGGCGGTGCACGTGGACGCGACGCCGGTGCGCTTCGACCTGCCGATCCCGGGGGAGCGGCTGGGGGAGCTCACCTGGCGCAACCAGCGGGGCAGGGTCCGCGGCCTCAAGTACGTGGTGGACGGGCGGCTCGAACGGTTCGTCAGCCTCCAGGGCTTCTACCGGCTGACCCCGGAGTCGGCCGGTGAACTGGCGGCGCTCGTCGGTCCGTGAGTCGCCCAGGGAAGTGCGCAGGCGAGGGGTCGTCGACCCTGGCGCGGTTGATCTTGCGTCAGTAGGGTGGGCCGCAGGTCGGGGCCGGTCGTTCGCATGCCGTCCCCTGGGGGCAGGGAGACGGAACAGATGCAGCCGACGTTCGTACTGGTCCACGGAGCCTTCGCGAACTCCTTCTCGTTCGCGCCGCTCCAGGCCGAGCTGGGTCTGCTCGGGCACCGCTCGGTCGCCGTCGACCTCCCGGGACACGGCTTCGCCGCGACGTACCCGCGGGCCTACCAGGCGCCGCAGGACCTCGCCGAACTCGCCGTCGCGCCGGGGGTGATCAAGGGCGTCACGCTCGCCGACAACGTCGCGCACCTGATCGGGATCCTGGAGCGGGCCAAGCGGAACGGGCCGGTCGTCCTGGTCTCGCACAGCCGAGGCGGCCTGACGGCCACCGTCGCGGCGAACCGGCGGCCCGATCTGATCGACCGCATCGTCTACGTCTCCGCCTGGGCGCCGGTCGACCTCCCGGTCGGCGGCTACTACGCCGAGCCCGAGATGGCCACGGTCGACGCCGCGGCGATGGCGGCGGCGCTCGCCGGCAACCCGGTCGAACTCGGGCTGCTGCGCTGCAACTTCCGCACCGCGGACCCGGCCGTCCTGGCCGGCTTCAAGGCGGCGTTCCTGGCGGACGGGACGGACGAGCAGTTCCTGGCCTTCCTCAACACCTTCCAGCCCGACGAGAACCTCGACACCGGCACGCCCGAGGACCGGGCGCAGCGCGACAGTTGGGGGCGCATCCCCCGGACGTACGTCCGGCTGGCCGAGGACGCCAGCATCCCGCCCGCCATGCAGGACCGGATGATCCGCGAGGGCGACGCCCTGACGCCGGACAACCGCTACGACGTCCGCACGCTGCCCGGCAGCCACCTGAAGTGGCTGGTCGACCCGGCCCCGGCGGCCCGGGTGCTGGCCGAGGTCGCCGCGCTGCTGCCCGAAGGGGCCTGACCCTTCGGGCTGCCGCTGCACGGGAAGTCGGTCCGGCCGACTTCCTGTGCAGCGGCCGCGGCACAATCGGTCCTGTGATCACGTGGGCGAGGAACAGGTGGCGACGCCGGGCGGCGGCGCTCGTGGAGGAGCGCGTCGTGGTGGCGGCGGGCGCCGACGAGCCGCTGACGGTGGTGTTCGAGCCGATGGGGAGCCGCTACGAGGTGCCCGCGGGGGAGCGGCTGACGGTCGTGTTCAGGTCCCGGCCCGGTGCACCCGGCGGGGTCGAGTACCGGCCGGACTACGCCTCGGCCTGTGCCGGGTGGGGCGGCACGATGGCCGCGTGGACGGCCTCGGGGGCGGAGATCGACCTGGACACGGGCGAACCGGAGGACGCGCGGCCGGGAAGGACGTACTGGTACGGCCCGCCGGTCGACCTGGAGGCCTGACCGGCCCGGCCGACTTCCCGCGCACCGGGAACCGGGCCCGGTGGTTCAGCCCGTCACCGGCTCCAGCCGGAGCAGCTGACACGCCCCCGGCGGGGGTGCCGGGGCCGGGCCGAACCAGACCCGGACGTCCTCGCCGGTGCGCACCGGCAGTGCCGGGAAGTCGTTCTCGGCGTGCTCGGTGCGGTGCAGCGCCTGCCCGGCGCCGAGGTGGCGGGCGGCCCAGGCGTCGAAGGCGTCCGCGTCCGGGGCCGGATGGCAGACGGTGGCGAGCACCTCGCGGGCCCCGGCGGGCGGCAGGTAGTTCGGGCCGCGCAGCAGCAGGACGTCGTCGCTGTCGACCATGGTGGCGTTGGCCGCGTCGCGGTGCGCCCGCCAGACCGGGCCGCCGTAGAAGGCCTCCAGGGCGCGCCGGCGCTCGGACATGGACGGGAAGGCCCGCAGCCAGACGAAGCGGTCCGGGTCGTCCAGGTCGCGGAAGCGGCCGCCGAGGGTCATGCCGACGGCCTCCTGCCCGGTCACGAACTCGCGCTCGAACAGCTCGATCAGGGTCTCCCGGGCGCCGGGGTGCAGGGTGTACCGGCGCAGTTCGACGATCAGGCTCATGCCGCCAGCCCCTCGAAGGCCGGGCCGGTGCGGGTGAAGTCCATCGTCCAGTTCGGTTCCCAGTCGAGCCCCCCGTCGGCGGAGAACTCCTGCTCCCAGCGGGCGGTGTCCGGGCCGAGGCGGTGCCAGGTGAAGTGCACCCGGATCGGGTGGCCGGCGTGCTCGTCCTCGCCGTAGAAGTCGCCCCGGTCCCCGGTGAAGCCGCCGACCAGCGGCGGGTCCAGCCGGCCGGTGCGGCTGTCGGACCAGAAGATCGACCACTGCCGCGTCCCGTGGTCGAACAGCCGCAGGGTGGCGCCCCGGCGGTCGAGGGTGGGGAAGCGGATCTCGTCGATGTTGCCCGCGCCCCCGAACAGCGGCCGGACCACGGCGCGGCCGGGGAACTCCTCCCAGGTGCCGCCGCCGGTGAGCGGCGCACTGAGGCGGCGGTTGGCCACGTCCCAGGAGCCGTGCAGGAAGTCGAAGTCGTTCATGCGGTGCAGGCTAGGGGCACTCCACTGACATCCTCTGTCAGTGGATACTGCCGGGTGTGCGCGCGAGTCGACTGGTCACCCTGCTCCTGCTGCTCCAGAACCGCGGCCGGCTGACCGCCCGGCAGCTGGCCGAGGAACTGGAGGTCTCCGTCCGCACCGTCTACCGGGACGTCGAGGCGCTCGCCGCCGCCGGCATCCCGCTGTACGGCGAGGCCGGGCACGCCGGCGGCTACCGGCTGGTCGACGGCTACCGCACCCGCCTCACCGGGCTGACCGCCGACGAGGCGCAGGCCGCCTTCCTCGCCGCGCTCCCCGGCACCGCCGCCGACCTCGGCCTCGGCGGGGCGCTCGCCACCGCCCAGCTCAAACTGAGGGCCGCGCTCCCCGCCGAACTGCGCGAGCACGCCGGACGGATCCAGGAGCGCTTCCTGCTGGACGCCCCCGGCTGGTACGGCCGCGCGGACGGGACGCCGCACCTGGCGGCGGTCGCCGCGGCGGTGTGGGAGCGGCGGGCGGTGCTGCTGCGCTACCGGCGCTGGCGGGCGCCGGAGGAGATCGAGCGGCGGGTCGAGCCGTACGGGCTGGTGCTCAAGGCGGGCCGCTGGTACCTGGTGGCCGGCGGGGCGTCCGGGGTGCGCACCTACCGGGTCGACCAGGTGCTGGAACTCCACGTGCTGGAGGAGGAGTTCGCCCTGCCCGACGGCTTCGCGCTGGACGCGTACTGGCAGGCGTACCTGGCGGACTTCCGGGCCCGGCTGCACACCGGGGAGGCGCTGGTGCGGCTCAGCCCGGAGGGCGCCCGGCGCCTGGGCCCGGACGCCGGGGAGGGCCTGGATGCCGGGGAGGACGGGGAGGCGGGGAAGGACGGGGAGGGCGGCTGGACGCTGGCCCGGATCCCGATCGAGTCGATCGACCACGCCCACGGGGAGTTCCTGCGCCTCGGCGCCGAGGTCGAGGTGCTCGAACCGGCCGAGCTGCGCGACCGGATCGTCGCCACCGTGCGGGCGCTGGCCGCCCGCTACCCGGACTGACCCGGTCCGGACCCCGGCCGGAGAGAACCCGGACCGATCCGCTCAGAGCCCGACGAAGTGGTCGAACTCGCCGTCCTTGGCGCCCAGGATCCAGGCGTTGAGCTTGGCGCGGGTGGTGGTGACGACCAGCTCGCGGTTGTCGGACTCGCGGATGTGGACCAGGTCCCCGTCGGAGGCGATCTCCAGGTAGTTCGTCCCGTCCTCGACGAAGCTGGACTTCTGCCAGGTGAGGTGGTCCATTTCTTCCTCTTCCCGTTGTGCGTGGCGCGGCCGCAACGAGGGTACTGGTCCGCGAGTACGGCGGCGGCATCGTTTCGGTCATGTCAATTCGTGCGAGTCGTTGTGCTATTCCATTGGGGTGTCAGTCGTTCCTACACTGAGACCCCGCCGCACGGGGGCTGCGGGAACCAGGTTGCCGACGGGCCCGGGGGAGGCGCGTGTGAACGACCATGGCTGGGACGAGGACGAGGCCCGGCCGTACTTCTTCCTCTCCTACGCGCACACCCCCAAGTCCGGTGCGCGCGGCGCCGGCGACCCGAACCACTGGGTCCGGCAGCTGTACCGCGACCTGTGCGAGGCGGTGCTCCAACTCACCACCGTTCCGGCCGGGGTGCCGGTCGGGTTCATGGACGAGTCCATGCACCAGGGCGAGTTGTGGGCCGAGCGGCTGTCCGAGGAACTGGCGACCTGCCGGGTGTTCGTGCCGCTGTACTCCCCGCGGTACTTCAACAGCGTCCCGTGCGGCCAGGAGTGGCACGCCTTCACCCGCCGCCCGGTCTACCCGGCGACCATGGACGCGGAACGCACCAGCGGCATCGTCCCGGTGCTGTGGGCGCCGATGAGCCGCTACCGGCTGCCCAAGGTGGCCAGCGAACTCCAGTTCAACCACGCGGGGTTCGGGCCCGACTACGCCACCGAGGGCCTGTACGCGCTGATGAAGCTCAGCTACTTCCGGGCCGCCTACGAACTGGCCGTGCACCGGCTGGCGGCGCGGATCGTCCAGGTGGCGGAGGAGACGGTGATCCCGGTCGGGCGCCGGCTGGAGTTCAACGGGCTGCCCAGCGCCTTCAACGTGACCGCCCCGACCAAGCAGCTGCGGATCTCCGTCCTCGCCTACCACCAGGGCGAGTTGCCCACCGACCGCAACCCCGACTTCTACGGCGCCCGGCGCACCGACTGGCACCCCTACCGCCCGGCCGGTTCGCCGATCGCCCAGCACGCGGTGCGCCTGGCCCGGCAGTTGGGGTTCCAGCCGACGGTGCACGAGTTCGACGAAGAGGTCGAGTCGATCATCGAGGGCAACGCCGAGGCCCCCGGGCTGCTGCTGCTGGACCGGTGGGCGCTGCGCGACCCGCACCGGCGCGAGCTGGTCCGCCGCTTCGACCGCTGCGACGCCACCTGGGTCAGCGTGCTGGAGCCGTGGAACAGCGACGACCCGGACTGCGACGACAGCGGCCGCGAGCTCGTCGAACTCAGCGACCAGATACTGCGGATCACCCGGCGCGCCAGCCGGCCCAGCTTCCTCGGGGTGACCGGCCCGACCGGGCTGAACACCCTGGAGGACTTCGACGACGCCCTGCCCCGGGCGGCGATGAAGGCCAAGTACGCCTTCGAGGGCCGCACCAGAGCCGAACCGGAGGAACCGCCCACGCCCCGGCCGAGCCTGCGGGAGGCCTTCCGTCGCGGCCCGGCGGCGTACGGGACGGACGGCTTCGGTGGGCACCACTCGGAGCCCTACGAACCGGACGAGCCGGACGGACCGGACCCCTACGGCCGCACCCCCGACCGCGACCGCACCCCCGACCGCGACTCCGACCGAGATCCCGACCGCGCTCCCCGCCGCGGCCCCGACCACGGGCACGATCCTGACCACCAGCACGATCCGGACCACGCAGACCGGCACGACCGCCACTACCGCGACGACCGTGACGACGGCGATGACCCCGATGACGGGATGGCGCCCTTGGGAGGACCGAACCGATGAGCGACAACACCACCAGGAACTTCCGCATCGGCGCCGCCGAACTGGCCGCGGCCCGGGAGGCCGCCCGGCAGGCCGCGGAACAGGACCGCAACGGCCGGATCATCACCTTCTACTCGTACAAGGGCGGCACCGGCCGGACCATGGCCCTCGCCAACACCGCCTGGATCCTGGCCGCCAACGGCTTCCGGGTGCTCACCGTCGACTGGGACCTGGAGGCGCCCGGCCTCGCCAAGTTCTTCCACCCCTTCCTCGACCCGGCCTCCCTCGCCGGCACCACCGGGATGATGGACCTGATCGCCGAGTACCGCGAGGAGGCGCTGCGCCCGGTCGAGCACGCCGAGGGCTGGCACCTGGACTTCGCCCGGGTGCACCCGCACGCGCTCTCCCTCTCCTGGCCGCACTTCCCGTCCGGCGGCAGCCTGGACTTCCTCTCCGCGGGCCAGTTCAACCGCGACTACTCCGAGGCCGTCACCCACCTCGACTGGGACATCTTCTACGACCGCTTCGACGGCGGGCAGTTCTTCGACGCGCTCAAGGCCGACATGGCCAAGCGCTACGACTACGTGCTGATCGACTCCCGCACCGGCCTGTCCGACATCGCCGAGATCTGCACCGTCCAGATGCCCGACGACCTCGTGGTCTGCTTCACCCTCAGCGACCAGTCGATCGACGGCGCCTCCCGGATCGCCCAGCACATCCACGACCGCTACCGCGACCGCGGCATCCGCATCCTGCCCGTCCCGATGCGCATCGACGAGGGCGAGAAGGAGAAGGCGGACGCCGGCCGGGCCCTCGCCCGGGTCCGCTTCGACGGCCTGCCCGCAGGCCTGAGCGGTGAGGAACTGGCCGGCTACTGGGGCTCGGTGGAGATCCCGTACCGGCCGTTCTACGCCTACGAGGAGATCCTCGCCACCTTCGGCGACCAGACCGGCACCCCCACCTCGATGCTGGCCGCCTGCGAACGGCTCACCTCGATGATCACCGAGGGGCGGGTCAGCGGCCTGCCGACGGTCGACGAGGAGGTGCGGCTGCGCTACGTGGACGCCTTCACCCGCCGCCGCCCGTCCGTCCCCGCCGACCTGTACCTGTCCTACGTGCCCGAGGACCGGATGTGGGCGGACTGGATCGAGTCCGTGCTGACCAGGGCCGGCTTCCGGGTGCTGCCGCGCGACCTCAGCGCCGGCACCGACCCGCGCGGGGAGACCGAGCGCGGCATCGACTCCGCCTTCCGCACCGTCGCCGTGCTCTCGCCCGCCTACCAGCGCTCCCCGCAGGCCCGGGCGCTGTGGGAGTCGGTGGTCAACTCCGACCCCTCCGGCACCCGGCGCCAGCTGCTGCCGGTGCGCGTCGGCGACGTCCGGCTCACCGCGCCGTTCAGCAACCGCAACCCGGTCGACCTGGTCGGCCGCGACGAGAACCAGTCCATCCAGAGCCTGCTGCGCGCCCTCGGCCGCGGCGACACGGTGCTCGACGACGCCCCCGCGGGCGGCCCCCGGTTCCCCGGCAGCAAGCCCTCGGTCTGGGACGTCCCGCCGCGCAACCCCTCCTTCACCGGCCGCGCCGCCGTCCTGGAGCAGCTGCGCAACCAGCTGCGCGGCGGCATGGCGGCCGTCCTGCCCACCCCGCAGACCCTGTACGGGCTCGGCGGCGTCGGCAAGACCCAGGTCGCGCTGGAGTACGCCCACCGCTTCATGTCCGACTACGACCTGGTCTGGTGGATCGACGCCGAACAGACCGAACTGGTCGCCCCGGCACTCGCCGAACTCGCCCGCCGGCTGGGCCTGCGGGTCGGCGACTCGGTCACCGAGGCCGCCGAGGCCGCCCGGGAGGCGCTGCGCCGCGGCGTGCCCACCTCGCGCTGGCTGCTGATCTTCGACAACGCCGACGAGCCCGCCGAGATCCGCCGCTTCTTCCCCGGCGGCTCCGGCCACATCCTGGTCACCTCCCGCAACCAGGCCTGGACCGGCCACGCCGAGGCCCTGGAGGTGGACGTCTTCACCCGCGGCGAGAGCGTCGAGCACCTGTGCCGGCGCGCCCGCAGCCTCTCCCGGCCGGACGCCGACCGGGTCGCCGAGGCCGTCGGCGACCTGCCGCTGGCCGTCGAGGTCGCCGCCGCCTGGCTGGACACCACCGGCACCCCGGTCGACACCTACGTCGCCCAACTGCACGCCGAGGCCGCCCGGGCCCTCGCCGTCGACCACCCCACCGACTACCCCACCCCGGTCGCCGCGACCTGGAACGTCTCGATCGGACGGCTGCGCCAGCAGTCCCCGGCCGCCGTGCGGCTGCTCCAGCTGTGCGCCTTCTTCGCGCCCGAGCCGATCTCGATGAACCTGTTCTACAGCGACCAGATGATCCGCGCGCTGGTGAAGTTCGACGCCGACCTCAGCGACAAGTTCATGCTCGGCAAGGTCATCCAGGCGATCGGCCGGTACGCGCTCGCCAAGGTCGACGCCGGCAGCAACAGCTTCCAGGTGCACCGTCTCGTCCAGGCGGTGATCCGGGCCGGGATGACCGACGACGAGCAGGAGATCGCCGTCCACGAGGTGCACCGCATCCTCACCGGCGCCCGGCCCGTCCTCGGCGACACCGACGACCCGGCCAACTGGCCCGCCTTCGACGAGATCTGGCCCCACCTGTCGCCCTCCAAGGCGCACAACTGCGACGAGGCCGACACCCGCCAGCTGCTCATCGACCGGGTCCGCTACCTGTGGAAGCGCGGCGAGCTCGACCGCGCCCGCGACCTCGGCCACGCCCTCGACGACGAATGGACCCGCAAGCTCGGCGAGGACGACCGGCAGACCCTGCTGCTGCGCTTCCAGCTCGCCAACGTCCTCCGCTCACAGGGCAGTTACGCCGAGGCGCTGTCCCTGGACGAGTCCACCCTGGAGCGCCAGCGGGTGCTGCTCGGCGAACACCACCCGTACACCCTGATGACCGCCGGCTCGCTCGGCGCCGACCGCCGGGCGCTCGGCAAGTTCCAGGCCGCGCTCGACCTCGACCGGGAGATCCTCGACCAGTTCCGGGAGCTGTTCGGGGACGACAACCCGCGCACCCTCTCGATGGCCAACAACCTGGCGATCGACTACCGGCTGGTCGGCGAGAGCGAGGCCGCCCGCGAACTCGACCAGGAGACCCTGGACCGGCGCACCGCCGTGCTCGGGCCCAAGCACCCGTACACCCTCATCACCAAGTCCGCCCTCGCCCGGGACCTGCGCGAACTCGGCGACTACCGGGGCTCGGTGGACCTCCTCCAGGAGGTGATGACGGACTTCGGCGACGGCCAGCTGGACCCGGGCCTGCCGGAGAGCCTGCGCAACGCCAAGTCCCTGGCCGTCTCGCTGCGCCGGATGGGCCAGCTCGCCGAGGCCCGCCGGATCACCAAGGAGACCTACGAGCGCTACCTGGAGCGCTACGGCGCCGACGCCCCCGACGCGCTCGCCTGCGCGCTCAACCTGGCCGCCGACCACAGCGCCTTCGGCGACAAGGAGGCCGCCCGCGACCTCTGTTCCACCGTCTTCGACGGCCACCGCCGGCTGTTCGGCGACGAACACCCCTTCACCCTGGCCTGCGCCAACAACCTCGGCATCTACCTGCGCGGCAGCGGCGACGTCCCCGGGGCCATCGACCGCGGCCGGCTCACCGTGGACGGCCTGACCGAATCGGTCGGACCGGAACACCCCTACACCCTCAACGCGATGATCAACCTGGCCAACGCCTACGGCGACGACGGGCAGAGCGACGTCGCCGAACGGCTCGGCCGGGCCGCGTACGCCGGGCTGTGCGACCGCTACTCGGCCCAGCACCCGGACGCGGTGGCCTGCGAGGCCAACCTGGCGATCACCCTGCGCGCGGCCGGCCGGCACACCCAGGCCGCCGAACTGCGCGCCCGGGCGATCTCCGAGCTGATCCGGCAGTTCGGCGAGGAGCACCCCAACACGGTCGCCGCCCGCGGCTGGAAGCGGATCAACCGCGACCTGGAGCCGCAGCCGGTGTGATCCGGGAGGGGGCGGGGTACGCTGCCGAGCCATGAGCGAGCGCAGCGAGCGAGTCACCGGGTGGTGCGCATGAGCACCCCGCCCCCGCCCCCGCCCCCGGTCCTGGTCACCCGGCACCCCGCCCCCGGCGTCCTGGCACGGCTCACCGACCGGTACGCCGTCACCCTCAACGAGACCGACCGGGAGCTTGACCGGGCCGAGCTGCTGGACGCCGTCCGCGGCCGCCGGGCCGTGCTCACCACCCTGAACAACCGGGTCGACGCCGCGTTCCTGGACGCCGCCGGCCCGCAGCTGGAGATCGTCGCCAACCACGCCGTCGGCTACCACAACATCGACCTCGCCGCCTGCGCCGAACGCGGCGTGGTGGTCACCAACACCCCCGGGGTGCTCACCACCGCCACCGCCGAGACCACCTGGGCGCTGCTGCTCGCCGCCGTCCGCCGGCTCGGCGAGGGCGAGCGCCTGCTGCGCTCCGGCACCCCCTGGACCTGGGGGCCGAACTTCCTGCTCGGCCTGGAACTGGCCGGCACCCCGCTCGGCGTGCTCGGCATGGGCCGGATCGGGCAGGCGGTGGCCCGCCGGGCCCGCGCCTTCGAGATGCCGGTCGGCTACCACAACCGCCGCCCGCTGCCGCCCGAGGAGGCCGAGGGCGCCGAGTGGAAGCCGCTGGAGGAACTGCTCGCCACCTCCACCGTGCTGGTCGTCACCTGCCCCTGCACCGAGGAGACCCGGCACCTGCTGGACGCCCGCCGGCTCGCCCTGCTGCCGCCCGGGGCCGTGGTGATCAGCATGACCGCCGGAGTGGTGGACGAGGAGGCGCTGGCCGCCGCGCTGGAGTCCGGCGCGCTGTTCGCCGCCGCCGTCGACAACTTCGAGCACGAGCCCAGCGTGCCGTCCGCGCTGCTGGCCCAGGAACGCGCCGTGCTCGTCCCGCACCTGGGCAGCGCCACCGTGCACACCCGGCAGGCGATGGGCGGCCTGGCGGTGGACAACATCCTGGCGGTGCTGGACGGTTCGGCGCCGCTCACCCCCGTCCGGGGCTGACCGGCCGCCCACCCCCGTCCGGGGTCAACCGGCCGCCCAGGCCAGGGCGGTGGTCATCACCCGGAACGCCCCGAAGTGCGCGGCGCCGGGCTCCAGGAAGAGCTCGGCGCCCGGGATGTGGTCGGCCAGCCAGCGGGAGTGGTCGACCGGTGAGAACTGGTCGTCCGCGCCGTGCCACAGCCAGGTCGGCACCCCGATCGAGCCGACCTCGAAGCCCCAGTCGGCGGTGAAGGCCAGCATGTCGTCGATCCAGCCGTCCGCGCCGTGCCGGAACGCCTCCCGGTAGTTGCTCTGCAGCATCCCGCGCAGCCCGCTGTCCGCCACCACCTCCCGGTCGGCGGGGGAGAGTTCGGTGCGCAGCCCGTTCAGCAGCCGGACCGGGTCGTCCTTGATCTGCCGGGAGCGGAACTCCATCGCGTCGGCGATCCGCCCGTGGCCGCGGTCCGCCTCCCGGTAGGCGCGGACGTTGGACGGCGTCATCCCCGCGTACCAGTCCAGACCGGCCGCGGTGCGCGGCGCCAGGCCCACCAGCACCGCCACCCGGCTGACCCGCTCCGGCAGCAGCGCGGCACAGGCCAGCGCGTGCGGGCCGCCGCCGGAACGGCCCAGCACCGCGAAGCCGCCCAGCCCCAACTCGTCGGCGATGGTGCGCACATCGGCCGCCGCGTGGGACACCCGGCGGCCGAACAGCCGGGTCGAGTCGCCGTACCCGGGCCGGTCGTACGAGATCAGCCGCACCCCCAGCCGGTACAGCACGGTGCTGCGCGGATGCGGTCCGACCCGGCTGCCCGGCATGCCGTGCAGCAGGAACACCGGACGGCCGCGCGGGTCGCCGAGGGACTCGACGGCGAGGGCGCGGCCGTCCGCCGTTTTGACCATCCGTAACGCCACGCGTTCCTCCTCAGTGCTCCCGGTCAGTGGTGGTGCGCACCTCCCGGCGGGCCTGCCAGGTGGTGTGCTCGCGGGACACCGCGTCCTCGGCGTCCCGGGCCAGCCGGGCCCAGATCTCCTCGGCGTCCATCGACTCCAGGTCCAGCCGGGCGAGTTGGAGGCGGATCAGCTCCAGTTCCTCGGCCGCCAGCGCGTAGGCGGCGGCCAGCGGGCGGTACTGGCGCAGCTGCGCCCAGGCGGTGACCGAGGCGGCCACCGCGGAGACCGTGCCCAGTGCGTCGTAGCCGAACGCGCCGAGCGCCCGCAGCACCGCCAGCACCAGGCCCAGGGCCGGCAGCAGCACGCCCAGCACGCCGGTCCAGTACCCGGCGCGGGCGCAGTAGCGGGCCTTGCCCCGGTACCACTCGTGCTGCACCCGGATCCGCTCGTTCAAGTACACCTCGCGGCGCACCGCCAGCGGCTGCCCGCGCAGGTCGCGCATGGCCTCGGTGATCTCCACCCCGTGCGCGGGCACCGCCACCGGACTGTGCCGGAAGGCGCCCAGCACCCGCTCCAACTGGAACCGGTACAGCCCCTCGGCGTCCGGCAGGCTGCGCGGCGGCGGCTGGTAGGCGTCCGCCCGCACGGCGAACTTCCAGGCCAGCGTCTTCACCGACTCGGCGGCCGCCCGGCCCTCGTACCACAGGCCCTGCGGGTTCTGCCGGCCGATCACCACCGCCAGCGCCACCGCGCCCAGGTAGGCCGCGGCCGCCGACCAGGCCCACGGTTCGCCGTCCGCCGAGCCGGTCGCGGCGGCGGCCAGCAGCAGGGCCAGCTCCCAGGCGGAGAGCAGGACCGAACGCCGCTGGCCGCGCAGCGAGGCCGCGTCGGCGGCCCAGAAGAACTCGGGCAGCAGCTCCCGCTCGCGCACCCAAGCGGTCCGTCCCGCACCAGACGCCATGCTCGGCCCCCACCCGTCGCTCCGGTCCCTCGGCTCTCCTGCCCCGGGCGGCTTCCCGGTACGCCTGGCGGTGGGCGGGGCGGCGCGCAATGGCCGGGAAGGCCCGGTGGATTGTCCGGTACGTCGGGTAGCGGTACCGGTACGCACCGTCATCGGCGGTTCAGTAGGTGTAGAGGATGCGCTCGGCGTTGTCGGCCATCTGCTTGGCGTTCCACTCGGTGCCCCCCGGGACGTTGCCGGAGCGGAACAGCGGCGGTGCGGGGGCGTCCCCGGCGGCGGCCCGGTCGGCCAGCCGGCCGACCGCGGAGGCGACCACGGCCTGCATCAGCGCGCTGGTGACGATGGTGGAGACCGGGCCGAAGGAGGTCTCCGCCCCCGGGTGGGTCAGCTCGCCGTCGCCGACCGCGACCTTGCTGTCCAGCACCACGTCGCAGTGGTCCTTCAGGTAGCTGCCGGAGGGGTGCGCGGAGGGCACCTCCTCCGGGTAGGCCAGCGAGGTCACCCCGATCACCCGCAGCCCGCGGTCCCGGGCGTACCGGGCCAGCTCCACCGGCATCACCTGGCGGCCGGAGAGCGAGATCAGGAACAGCAGGTCCCCGCTGGTCGCCGGGGTCAGGTCCAGGGTCGAGGTGGCCAGCCCGGAGACCCGCTCCAGGGCGCTGGCCAGCGGCGCGGGCATCATCGTCACCCCGGCCATCCCCGGCACGTTCAGCAGGTTCATCGGGACCAGCCCGCCGGCCCGGTAGACCACGTCCTGGGCCGGCAGCGAGGAGTGCCCGGCGCCGAAGGTGAAGACCCGGCGACCCTCGGTGATCGCGTCGGCCAGCAGGGCGGCCGCCGCCTCGATGGTGTCGGCCTCCTCCGCGCGGACCCGCTCCAGGTGGGCGATCGCGGCGTCGAAGTACCTGCCGACCAGGTCGTTCATCGGTTGCCTTCGCTCTCTGCCGGTGGGGGAGCCGGCCGGGTGGGGCGGCCGGGATGGGCCGGGCCGCCAGTGGAGAAAGCTACGGCGAGCACGGTCGCCCCCCGGCGGCACCGCTGTCAACAGGAACGAAAACCGGTGCCGGAAACCCCGGGGCGGGCCCGCTTGTCGGTGCAGTACGTCAGAATTGGCGGTGAGGACACCGAAGAACGGAGCCAGCGGCGATGTCTGGGCTGATCGACACCACTGAGATGTACCTTCGCACCATCCTGGAGCTGGAGGAAGAGGGCATCGTTCCGATGCGTGCCCGGATCGCGGAGCGGCTGGAACAGAGCGGCCCCACGGTCAGCCAGACGGTCGGCCGGATGGAGCGCGACGGCCTCCTCCAGGTCGCCGGGGACCGCCACCTCGAACTCACCGAGGACGGCCGACGGCTCGCGGTGCGGGTGATGCGCAAGCACCGCATCGCCGAGTGCCTGCTGGTCGACGTGATCGGCCTGGAGTGGGAGCAGGTCCACGAGGAGGCCTGCCGCTGGGAGCACGTGATGAGCGAGACGGTCGAGCGCAAGGTGCTCGCCATGCTCGGCCACCCGACCCAGTCCCCGTACGGCAACCCGATCCCGGGCCTGGACGAGCTGGGCGACACCAAGGCCGAGGGCGAGGGCTTCGACTCCGCGCTCGTCCCGCTGGACACCGTCCGCCCCGGCGAGGCCGGGGCCGACGTGGTGGTCCGCCGGATCGGCGAGCCGATCCAGACCGACAGCGAGCTGATGAGCACCCTGCGCCGGGCCGGCATCCGACCGGGCTCCACGGTCAAGGTCACCGCCGGGGCCGGCGGGGTGCTGGTCGGCACCGGGGACAACGCGGCGGAGCTGGGCAAGGACATCGCCCAGCACGTCTTCGTCGCCCAGGCCTGAGCCCGCCGGCCGGGGCCCGCACCCGTCGGCCGGGGCTCATGGGCCCGGCCCCGCCGGACGCCGGTGACCCCGCCGGCGGCCGGCGCCGTCGGTGTGCGCGCCCGGCCCCGGTCCGGCGACCGCCACGCTCCGTACACGCCGACGAGCGAGGCCCGCTGCTCCCCGTGCAGCGGGCCCCGCTCGCCCTCCCCGGCTCCCTCCCGTCCCCTCCTGTCCCTCCCGCTCCCTCCCGACCCCGCCACCGCCTCGCCCGGCTTCCCCGTCCGAGCGACCCTTCCGGCGTCCCCACACAACGCCATTCCTCCCCTCGGCCGATCATGGCAATCCTTGAGCGCTGTCACTCGTACGAGGGGCTTTCCCGGTTGACCAGCGGGTAGACCGAGGCCTTATCCGCACATGCGTATGACGGGCCCCGTCCCCGGTGGGGGACAAGGCCCGTCACTCGCGCGCGTGGTGTCGCGCGCTGCGCGCCCTCACCCGATCGGCGCAGGGCGGCAGGTTCCGGGGGCCGGGCGACAGCCGGGCCGGGCGGGTCAGACCCCGGCCGGCTGGGCGGCCTGGACGGTCTGGACGGGCGACTCGCGGCCGCAGGCGTACGCCAGCGGGCTGATCAGCTCGGCGGCGTCCGGGAGCCAGCGGTTGGACTCGGAGGGGGAGCGGGCCCACTGGGCGTAGCCGGTGGAGCCGATCCGCGAGGGCGGGGCGACCGTCCAGTCCCCCTCGCCGCGGGCCACCAGGTCCAGCCGCCCGGGCGGCCAGCCGAGCTTGCGGAGCATCTCCGGCAGCTTGGCCGCCACCCCGGGCAGCACCAGGAAGTGCAGCCGTCGCCCGACCCGCCCGGGCGAGGTGGGCAGCACCACGACCGGGCCGAGCTGGAGGTCCATCCGCTCCATCCGGGCCAGCGCCAGGCACCCGGCCGTCTCCGGCACGTCCAGGACGTCGAAGGACCGGCCGGTCGGCAGCAGGATCGAGGCCTTCGGCCGCTCGGTCCACCAGCGCCGCACCGCGCCCGGCCCGGCGCTCGCCTTGCGCGCCCAGTCCGCGTCCAGCGGGTGGGCACCCGGCTGCGCGCAGCGCGGGTCGCCGCAGGAGCAGCGGGCGGGCCCGTCGCCGTCGATCAGCCAGGCGCCGGGGGCCACCTCCCAGTGGCGGTTCTCGGCGTAGCCGACGGCTTCGATCAGCAGCGGGGGCAGGCCGGCGTTCTTGTCCTGGCCGGGGGCGTCGGGGATGTCTTCCACGGGCTGCTCAACTACCGTGTGTGAGGCTGGTTACGGCCCGACGGGCCCCGGTCGGCCGCATCCCCGCAATGTCACCCGAACCGGTGACTCAAGCGAGTTGGGGCGGGCGGAGGCAGGCGCAGCGGGGGCGCACGGATGCATTACCCAGGGCGCGCGGGGGGTGCGGTTCGTCACCGTGGGTATCCCGCTGACGTTGCTGATCGCTAACCTGGTGTCAGATTCCTTGGACGGTCGGACAGTCGGCAACAGATCAGCACATCGTCGCCCGCCGGCCGGGACCGGAGGGTGTGGGGAGGCGAAGCCCAATGGCCGCGAGACCACTCGTCGCACGACAGCCCAACGAGCGCCTGCAGCAACTGATCCAGGAGGCCAGCTGCTCCAACGCCGGCCTGGCCCGCAGGGTCAACCTGTGCGGCGCGGAGCACGGGCTGGACCTGCGCTACGACAAGACCTCCGTCGCCCGCTGGCTGCGCGGTCAGCAGCCGCGCGGTCAGGCGCCGGCCGTGATCGCCGAGGCGCTCGGGCGCAAGCTCGGCCGCAGCGTGTCGGTCGAGGAGATCGGCATGGCCGACGGCAAGAACCTCAGCTCCGGCATCGGGCTGCAGTTCGCGCCGACCCTCAACGCGGCCCTGGAGCAGGTGTGCGAGCTGTGGCGCAGTGACGTCGGCCGGCGGGACTTCCTGACCGGGGCGACGGTCGCCGCCTCGGCGCTGGTGGAGCCCAGCCGGGACTGGCTGATCACCCCGCCCGACCCGGTGGTGGCCCGGGCCGGCGGCCCCCGGGTGGGCCCGACGGACGTGGCCGCGATCAAGGCGACCACCGCGATGCTGGTCGACCTGGACCACCGCTTCGGCAGCGGACACGTCCGCCCGGTCGTCGTGCACTACCTCAACTCGGTGGTCTCCGGCCTGCTCGGCGGCGCCTACCGGGAGGAGACCGGCCGCCAACTGTTCGCCGCGGTGGCCCGGTTGACCGAGCTGGCCGGCTACATGGCGGTCGACACCGGACAGCCCGGCCTCGCCCAGCGCTACTACATCCAGGCCCTGCGGCTGGCCCAGGCCGCCGACGACCGCGGCTACGGCGGCTACGTGCTGGCCGCCTCGATGAGCCACCTGGCGGCCACCCTCGGCAACCCGCGGGAGATCGCCCAGCTCGCCCGCGCCGCCCAGGAGGGCGCCCGGACGGTGGCCACCCCGACGGCGATGGCGATGTTCTACGCCGCCGAGGCCCGCGGCCACGCCCTGCTCGGCGACGCCCGCTCCTGCGAGGCGGTGTCGGCCAAGGCGCTGGAGATGATGGAGAAGCGCCGCCCCGAGGACGATCCGGACTGGATCGCCCACTTCGACGACGCCTACCTCGCCGACGAACTCGCCCACTGCCACCGGGACCTGGAGCAGGCCGGCCCCGCCGAGCACTACGCCCGCCGGGCGCTCGACCTGCACCCGCCGACCCGGGTCCGCCGCCGCGCGGTGGACCTGGTGCTGCTCGCCACCGCCCAGCTCCAGCAGCGCGACCTGGAACGCGCCTGCGAGACGGGCACCCAGGCGGTGCGGCTGCTGAGCGGGCTGCGCTCCAACCGGGGCGTGGAGTACCTGGACGAGTTCCGGCGCCGGCTGGAGCCCTACCGGGAGCAGCGGGTGGTGCGCGAGTTCCACGCGCGGGCGGACGCGGAGGCCGCCTGAGGTCCGTCTGTGCAGGGAGCGTGTGGGAATGTCCCGCCCACGTGGTCACCCGGTGAGGCGAACCGGTAGCGTGGGCGCGACGTCCAAGGAACTGAGATGCTCCCAAGAACCGACGAGATGTGGTCCGCCGCCTGTGCGCGGTCCTGCACAGGTGAGGAATCGCGTTGAGTCAGCGCCGCTCGTACAACTCGGGTGACTTCAACCTGGACGACCTGTTCCGCCCCGAGCCCGGCCAGCCCCAGGGCCAGCCGGGCCAGCCGCAGGGCCCCACGGCCGTGCCGCCGGTGGGTCAGCCGTCCGGCCAGCCCGAGTACCTGGGCGACGGCGCGCACGCGCTGCCGCCGCAGGCCGTGCCCGCCCAGCAGCCCCCGTGGGGTGCCCCGCCGCAGCCCGGCTACGGCGGGCCGGCGCAGGCCGAACCGGCCCCCGCGACCCAGCACCTGCCGCCCTACCCGGCCGGTGACCCGCAGGGCGGGTACGGGGCCCCGCAGCCCGGCTACGGGATCCCGCCGCAGGCCGCGCCCGGTTACCCGGGCCAGCAGCCGGGCTACCCGCAGGCCGCGCAGCCGCAGCAGCCGGGCTACCCGGCGCCGGGCCACGGCCCGGACGCGTACCCGCAGAGCGGCTACCAGCCGGACGGTTACCCGCAGGGCGGTCACCCGCAGAACGGCTACGGGCAGGACGGCTACGGCTCCGACGGCTACGGCCAGGACGGCTACGGGTCGGGCGCGGACGCCACCCAGGCCGGGGCCGGCGGCCGCGGCGGCCGGCCGTCCAACAAGCTGGTGATCGGCGGCGTGGTGGCGGCCTTCGCGGTCGCCGGCGTCCTGGTCGCCGTGCTGGTGGGCGGCGGCGACGACAAGACCAAGGCCGACCAGAAGACCGCCCCGGTCGCCGCCACCGGCAGCACCGCCCCCGGCACGTCCGGTGCCTCCGGCACCGCCGCCGCGGCCGACCCGGAGGTCAAGGCCCAGGCGCAGCCGCTGTCCGACCTGCTGGGCACCGCGAGCGACAGCCGCAGCGCGGTGGTCTCCGCGGTCGCCTCGGTGCAGAAGTGCGACAAGCTCCCGGACTCGCAGCAGGCCCTGGCCGCCGCGGCCGGCAAGCGGCGCGAGCTGCAGACCAAGCTCGGCCAGCTGAAGACCGACAAGCTGCCCGGCGGACAGCAGTTGGTCGAGCAGCTCAACGCGGCCTGGACGGCCTCGGCCCAGGCCGACGACGAGTACGCGGCCTGGGCGACCGACGCGCAGTCCTCCTGCGACCCGAAGAAGCCGGACACCGGCAACCAGCACTACAAGAACGCCGTGCAGGCCAGCGGCACCGCGACCACCGCGAAGAAGCAGGCCGCCACCCTGTGGGGCGTGATCGCCGCGCAGACCGGCCTGCCCACCCGCGGCGACGGCGACCTGTAGCGACCCGGCGACCCGGGTGACCCCGGCGGGTCCGGCTGGTCCGGCGCCGGGGCGGCTCAGCTCGGTGACCGGGCCCCGGTGAGCACCCAGCGGACGTCCACGAAGCCCGGCTGCTGGAGGGTCAACCGGCCGCCCTTGACCACCTGGTAGGTGACCCAGGTGTTCACCAGCCGCGGCGACTCGGTGCTGGGCAGCATGTTGGTGGTGCCCCAGTTCAGCGGCGGGGTGAGGCCGACGTCGATGCCCTCGCCGCTGTCCAGCAGGGCGTCGATGGTCTTCGCGGTGACCGTCTTGCCGGCCGCCGACAGCTTGTCCGCGACCACCCGGAACACCTCGTAGGCGACCCAGGTGGTCTGCACACCCGGGTCGGAGACGTCGATGCTGTGCCCGTCGGTGGCCTGGGAGCGCACCACCGCGCGCAGCCCGTCCCAGGTCTTGGCCGACTCCGGCGGGTACCAGCTGGTCACGAACGCGCCGGCCAGCGGGCCGGAGTCGCCGCCGGTGGAGTCGACCACCGACTGCTGGACGCTGCCGATCACCGAGGCGATCCGGGTGTTCCTCGCGTTCTGCCGCCGGTAGGCGTCCAGCAGGTTGTTGGTCGGCTCGGCGGCCAGCGCGCTGGTGAGGCAGTTGCCCGGCTCGTCCCTGCCGATCGCCTTGCGGGCCACCTGGGTGTAGTCGGAGGACTGCTCGGGGGCCTTGACGTCCAGCAGCTTGATCCCGGCCGGCTTGAGCGCGTTGCCCAGGTAGCCGAGCAGGTTGTCGCCGGCCGGGGTGTCCGGGCGGATCAGTGCGACGGCCTTGCAGCCGGCGTCGACCAGTTGGCGGCCGCTGCCGGCGATCAGCGCGGGCATGCCGCCGTCCACCGGGTAGGACAGCGGGCTGGAGAACTCGGGCTGGGACAGTCCGTAGCCGCCGATCAGCGGGATGCCGGCCCGTTCCAGCACCGGCATGAAGGCGTCGCCCCACTGGCTGTAGGAGCCGAGCACGGCGACCGCCTTGGCGTCCACCGCCTGCTGGGCGCAGGCCTTGGCCCCGTCCGCGGTGTTGTGCTCGTTGCAGGTGATCACGTGCAGGCGGTGCCCGTTCAGCCCGCCCTTGACGTTGACGTCCCGGCCGATGGACTCGGCGAGCGAGGTCATGCCGGGGCGGTCCGCCGAGCCGGTGCCGGACGGGGCCCAGGTCATCACGGTCAGCTCGTCGGTGTTGCCGGAGGCCCCGGCCGACCCGCCGCACGCGGAGGCCGAGAAGAGGGTGGGGAGCAACACCGCGGCGGTGGCCGCGGCGGCGATCGGGCGCCGCCGGCGGCGCCCGGCGATCACGGGACGGGCCCGGAAGGAGTCCCTTCGGCTGGTCATCGGTCTTCCCTCTCTGGGCGCCATCCGGCGCACCGGGGGACAGCCAAGCCCCGGAGCCGCAAGCCGAGAGGGCAGCGAAGCGAACGCCCGGAAAACGCCGACTGAAATCCGGGGCGGGACGCGTGTAGATCGCGAGTGGAGCACGAACGGACGGGGAACGTACGATCGTTCACCATGTCCGCCAGCACAGATTCTTCGCACCGGTCCGCCCGAAACCCTTCTCGTCCGGGCCACCGCTCCAGCACCATGGGCGGCATGCCGCTCAACGACCTGCCCTGGTGGCGCTGGCGAGCCCGACTGCGCTCGGCGCTGCACATGCTGTCCGACCCCGGTTTCCAGCACGAGGCCTGGCTCTCCGGCCGGGAGGGCTACGGAGACGTGACCGACGCCGTCTACCGGCTGGTCGAGGACACCTGGCTGGACCGCTGGTCCGCCGAGAAGTACGTGGGCACCATCTTCCGCGACTCCGCCGAGGCCGCCCTGGTGGACGGCGCGGTGCTGCGCGCGGTGCAGATGCTGCACGAGGTCGGCGCCGACGCCCCGGCCTCCGCCTACCTCGGCCACCCCGGCTGGCCGGAGACCGTCCGGGCCGCCCGGGAGGCGCACGTCGCCCTGGCGGTCGGCGACGGGGACGACCCGGACGCGGCCCCCAAGTCGCTGGACGTGCTGCGCATCCTCACCCAGGTCTGAGGGCCCCGGGGCGGGGCGCCCCCGGTCCCGGCACTCCCGGTCCGGTGCTCCTGCTGCGGGCCGGGCGCCCCCGGCCCGCAGCCGCCCCGGCGGCGGTCGGTGCCGTCCCGCAGTACGGGCAGCGGGGCGGCGACCGTCCGGAATGTGACACGCTGGACCATTCAGCACGCGACCGCTCCACCGCTCGCGCACGCCCACGACCTCAGGACGGGATACCCCCAGTGGAACAGCAGCCGGCCAGCGCCCAGTACGTCCTCACGCTGTCCTGCCCCGACAAGCAGGGCATCGTCCACGCGGTCTCCAGCTACCTCTTCATGACCGGCTGCAACATCATCGACAGCCAGCAGTTCGGCGACGGGGACACCGGCCTGTTCTTCATGCGGGTGCACTTCTCCGCCCCCGAGCCGGTCACCGCCGACAAGCTGCGCGCCAGCTTCGCCGCGATCGGCGCCTCCTTCGGGATGGACTGGCAGATCCACCCCACCGAGCAGCGGATGCGGATCGTCCTCATGGTCAGCAAGTTCGGGCACTGCCTGAACGACCTGCTCTACCGCACCCGGATCGGCGCCCTGCCGGTGGAGATCGCAGCGGTGGTCTCCAACCACACCGACCTGCGCGACCTCACCGAGAGCCACGGCGTCCCGTTCCGCCACATCCCGGTCACCAAGGACACCAAGGCCGAGGCCGAGCGGGAGCTGCTCGACCTGGTCGAGAAGGAGAACGTCGAACTGGTCGTGCTGGCCCGCTACATGCAGGTGCTCTCCGACCAGCTCTGCACCGAGCTCTCCGGCCGCGTGATCAACATCCACCACTCCTTCCTGCCGAGCTTCAAGGGCGCCAAGCCGTACCACCAGGCGCACGCCCGCGGCGTGAAGCTGATCGGCGCCACCGCCCACTACGTCACCGCCGACCTCGACGAGGGCCCGATCATCGAGCAGGAGGTGGCCCGGGTCACCCACGACATCAGCCCGGACCAGCTGGTCGCGCTCGGCCGGGACGTCGAGTGCCAGGCGCTGGCCCGCGCGGTCAAGTGGCACAGCGAGCACCGGGTGCTGCTCGACGGGACCAGGACGGTCGTCTTCGCGTAGGCCTGCTCCGCCGGGGGGGGGGCGGGCGGCCGGGGCGCCCGGCGGTGGGGCAGCAAGCGGTGAGGCGGCAGGCGGGCCCGCGGTCAGGGGCGCGCCAGCAGGGGCAGCGCGTGCAGCACCTCGCGCACCGCGGCCCGGTCGCCGTGCTCGCCCACCGGCAGCCGGTCCGGATCGCGGTGCGCGGCCGCCAACTGGCACAGCTCCAGGCCGTCCAGCACCATCGAGGCCACCGGCTCGCCGTCGGCCGGACCGGTGGGCGCGGTCGACCCGACCGACCCGCCGGACCCGGCCGGCCCGGTCGGTCCGGCGTCCAGCGGCACCAGCCACTCGCCCGCCGCCGGGCCGTCCACCACCAGCCGCAGCCGCCGCCCGGTCGCCGGCCCACCGGGCGTCCCCGGCACCCCGGCCGGCGCCGGACGCGCCGCGCGCAGCCCGGCCAGCGCCCCCGGCAGCAGCCGCACCACCAGCTCCACCATCTGCCGCAGGTGCCGCGGCGACGGCGGGGCGTACGGGTAGGCGACCGCGCGGGCCACGTCCTCGCCGTGCACGAAGCACTCCAACGCCCGCTCCACGAAGGCGTCCCGCAGCGGTACCACCGCGAAGCCCAGGTCGACCGGGGTGCCGCCCTGCGGGGCCAGTGCCGCGCTGCGCACCAGGTCGTGGGTCTGCTGGCGCCACCGGGCACGCACCGACTGCGGCGGCAGCCCGGCCTGGTCGGCCAGCAGCCGGGCGGTCCGCGCCGCCACGGCCGCGTACCGGCCGCGCTGCGGCGGCACCCGCGGCGCCGGGACACCGGCCGGCTCCTGCGGCGGCACCCGCCGCGCCGGGACCGACGCCCCGCCCGCACCGGGCACCGGGTCGGGCAGGCCGAGGGCGAGAGCCAGCACGCCGTCCACCGCCGTCAGCCGGCCCAGCACCTCGGCCGGACGCAGCCGCTCGGCGCCGCCGTGCCAGGGCAGTTCGGCCACCTCCTGCCACTCCTCCGGGCCGAGGTCGCGCAACAGGGCGTCCAGCTTGGCGGTCTCCGCCGTGTACGGCATTCCCCAGGCGGGGACGGGCAGTTCGGCCGGTCGACGGGACAGGCACCAGTCCAGCACCTGCCGGCGCAGCGAACCGGGCTGGTCCAGCGGCTCGTCCAGGGAGAGCCAGCCCGCCGCCTCGCGCAGCCGGGCCGCCTCCTCGGCGCACTCCGGGCAGGCGCGCAGGTGCCGCTCCAACTCGGCGGCCTCGCGCGGCGGGCAGGCGCCGAGCGACCACGCGCCGAGCAGTGAGCGCAGCGCGTCGTGCTGCTCGGCGGATTGTCCGGCGGGCTGCTCGTCGTGGTGTTCGTCGTGCTGTCGGTCGTCCTGCTCGTCGTACCGCTCGCCCCGTTGGTCGCCGGGCCGTGCCCCCGAACCGTTCACCTGCCCCCGCCCCCATCCCCGTCGTGCTCCTGCCGGGCGCGTTCGTCGGCCAGTTCGGTGGCCAGCAGCTCCAGGCCGAGCCGCATCCGCTGCTTGGCGGCCTGCTCGCTGATGCCGAGCAGCCGGGCCGTCTCCTGGTAGGTGCGGCCGTCGTAGTACGTCACCGCGATGGTCTCACGCAGGGGTTGGGGCAGGGAGTCGACCACGTACTGCATCCGCGCGGCGGTCGCCACGGCGCGGATCTCCTCCTCGGTCGCGCCGCCGTCGCGGCCCGGGGCCGGTTCGGCGCCGCGCCGGTCCCGCAGCCGTTCGACCGCGCGGCGGTGGGTGAGCGAGCCGAGCCAGGAGCGCAGCGAGCCCTGGGCGGGGTCGAACTCCTCGGGGTGCTCCCAGACGTGGGCGAAGACCTCCCGGGTGAGCTGGGCGGCGGCCGCCTGGTCGGCGAGTATCCGCCCGGCCAGGCCGTGCACCATCGGCGCGAGCCGGTCGTAGAGCTCGCCGAGCGCCGTCTCCTCGCCGCGGGCGATGCGTCGCTGCAACTGCTCGTCCCAGCGCGGGATCCGGTCCGGGGCGGCCATCGAGAACCACCCTCCTGCCCGGTCCTTGGCGTTACCCAACGGTATCCCGTGGTCGGTCGGCGGCGGGAGGTAAACCGGCAAGAACGGAACGCCGTCTCGTGGTTCGGCGGATGCGAGGGGCTCGGCAGGTTCGGGCTTGCGACCGGTTCGGCGGATGCGGGGGGTTCGGCCGGTTCGGCCGGGGCGGGCTGTGGATCGTCACATCGTGGGACGGTCCGCTGGTGGGACGGTCCGCCGATGCCGCTGTTCGAGGACCCCTGGACATATGTCGCACGGGTGGTTCGCGAGTGGCGGGCCGGGAGTCGGGGGTGTCCGGCGGTAGGTTCCCGCCCAGGGCGTGTCCGACACGCCCCACCGGCGTCGGCCCGGGCCGGCCGAGTGCCGGTGCGAGGCTCGTGAGAGTGAACGGGACAGTATGCACTGCCCCGTCCCCCGATCGCCGGAATATGCCCGAAGCGCTTGCTGCGGCCCGTCCGCCCACCCATCCTGAGGCGTATTCGTGTCGCGGCCAGTGCGCGACTGACGAGTTGGCACGGGCGAGTGGCGCGGGCGGACGGGTCGGCGAGCGCCCGGGTGAGCCCCGGGTGGCAACCGGGACGAGGGCCCCGCCGGCCGGCTGATCCGGCCCGATCGGGACGTTGGCCGAACTGCGAGTGCGGGTGGTGGAGCGGTGCAGGTTCTTCAGGTACAGCTTGCGGTGCGGGCGGACCCTGCCGAAGTCGGCCGGGCCCGCCGGTGGGTGCGCTCACGGCTGCTGAACCACGGGGTCGACCCGGATGCGCCGATGGCCGAGACGGTGGTGCTGGTGGTCTCCGAACTGGTCACCAACGCCGTGGTGCACACGGGTTGTCCGGCCGTGCTGAGACTCTGTCTGCCGGTGTCCGAGGACTGCGCGCAGGCCGGTCCGCCCGGACCGCTGCGGGTGGAGGTGGCCGACGCGAGCCGGATCGCCCCGGCCCCCCGGCACGCCGGGCCGGACGAGGACGCGACCAACGGGCGCGGGCTGGAGCTGGTCGAGCTGCTCTGCGAGCGCTGGGGCTGGTACCCGGACGGCTCGGGCAAGCGGGTCTGGTGCGAGATCGGCAGCGGGGCCCGCCCGGTCGATCCGCTGGCCGGTGTGGACTGGGCCGCTTTGGCGCAATAGCGGCTTCCGGTGGCGGACCCGGTCGGGTCCGGTCGGGCTCGGTCGGGTTCGGTCGGGGGTCGTTGGTGGGCGGTCGGGTTCCGGACGGGTGCCGGACGGGCGCCGGACGGGTCCCGGGGGCCGGTTCCCGGTGCTGTGACGGGCGGTGGCGATCACCGGCCGAAAGCTGACGCAACCATTCCGAATTTCGGACTACCCATTGACGTGACGTATCCGACTGATCACGCTTGGGTGCGGCGCTCCGTTGCGAGGGGACGCCGAGGGGACTTTCCGTCCGCCGCCACGGTGCTGCTGTCCAGGGGGATCGCGTCAGCAGGGGGGATCGTGGCGGGCCGGGCGCGGCCCGCTCCTCGGCGAGTGCGGAGGGAGTGGCGCGGGTTCAGGGCCCGTGCGCCGCGATCGGACGGCGGCCCGGCACGCTGCGCTCGGAGCGCACGCGGTCGGCCGTCGTCCGCCGGGACGCCCCGGAGGGACGGTTTTCGGCCGGGCGCCAGTCTTCTCCCAGGGCCCACTCAGCTTCATGGGAATCCCCGGCACTTCCCGGCGCTCCCTGGCCTTCCCGGAGCGGGCGGGCGGGGTCTCAGACCGGGGTGGTCCGGAAGGTGCGCCGGTAGGCGCTCGGCGCCACGGCCAGCCGCCCGCGCAGTTGGAGCCGCAGCGAGGCCGCGGTGCCGAAGCCGGACTCCCGGGCGACCTGGTCGATGGTCAGGTCGGTTCGCTCCAGCAACTGCCGGGCCCGCTCGGTGCGCTGGGTGGTGATCCACTGGCCGGGGCTCGCGCCGGTCTCCTCCCGGAACCGCCGGGTGAAGGTCCGTACGCTCATCCCCGCCCGGTCGGCGAGTTGGCGCAGTGGCAGCGGTTCGTCCAGGTGCTCCAGGGCCCAGGCGCGGACCGCCGCGGTGCCGGCGCCGCCGGTGTCGACCGGGCTCGGGGCCACCACGTACTGCTTCTGGCCGCCGTCGCGCCACGGCGGCACCAGGCAGTTGCGGGCCACCGCGTTGGCCACCGCGCTGCCGTGGTCGCGGCGCACCACGTGCAGGCAGAGGTCCACCCCGGCGGCCACCCCGCCGGAGGTGAGGACGTCGCCGTCGTCGGTGTAGAGCACGTCCGGGTCGAGCAGGACCTCGGGGAACGTCCGGGCGAAGAGCTCGGTGTAGCGCCAGTGGGTGGTGGCCGGGCGGCCGTCCAGCAGTCCGGCGGCGGCCAGCAGGAAGGAGCCGGTGCAGATCGACATCACCCGGGCGCCGGGCCGGATCCGCCCCAGCGCGGCGGCCAGTTCGGGGGTGAAGGGGGCGTCCACGCCGCCCGGGAGGGCGTCGTGGCTGGCCGGGACCACCACCGTGTCGGCCCGCTCCAGCAGTTCGGGGCCGTGGTCGACCGAGATCCGGAAGTCGGCGCTGGTGGCGACCGGCCCGCCGTCCAGGGTGCAGGTGGCCACCTGGTAGAGCGGGCGGTCGGCGTCGTCCTTGGCGTTGCCGAAGATCCTTGCGGGGATGCCGAGTTCGAAGGCGATCACGCCCTCCAGGGCGAGTACCGCGACCAGGTGCGCCATGCCGTTCCGTCCCGTCCCCGACCGTTCCGCCCGTTCGCCGCTCCGGGTCAGGATACGTCGGTGCTTGGCCCGATCCTTGCGAAAACGGTCATTCAGGCCACTCGTCCGGGTGCTGCGGGCTCGGGAGACTCGTCCACGTGACCGAACGCCGTGGACTCGCCGCCTCCGCCCCCTCCGCTGCCTCTTCCTCTTCCTCTTCCTCTTCTTCCGACGCCCCGTCCGGTCGGCCCGCCCCCGGGCGCCCCCGGGTGCACTACGCCTGGGTGGTGGCCGCCGTCGCCCTGGTCGTCCTGCTCGGCTCGGCCGGCTTCCGCTCCACGCCGAGCCTGATGATGGACGCCCTGCACAACGAGTTCGGCTGGTCGCTCGCGACGATCTCCGCCGCCACCTCCGTCAACCTCACCCTCTACGGCCTCACCGCCCCCTTCGCCGCCGCGCTGATGGACCGTTTCGGCGTGCGCCTGGTGGTGGTCTGCGCGCTGCTCACCATCTCGGTGGGGGCCGGCCTGACCATGCTCATGCGCCAGCCCTGGCAGCTGATCCTCTGCTGGGGCGTGCTGGTCGGCCTCGGCAGCGGCTCGATGGCCGGCGCCTTCGCCACCACCATCACCGGCCGCTGGTTCCAGGCCCGCCAGGGGCTGGTCACCGGCGTGCTCACCGCCGCCGGGGCGGCGGGCAACCTGGTCTTCCTGCCGGTCGGCGCCTGGCTGGTCGAGCAGCACGGCTGGCGCTCGGCCGTGGTCGTGGTCTCGCTCGCCGCCAGCGCCGTCGCCGTGCCCGTCCTGCTGCTGATGCGCGAGCGCCCCGCCGATCTCGGCCTGCTCCCGTACGGCGCCACCGAGCCCCCGCCCGCGCCGGTGCGGGACGCCCGCGCCCTCGCCCGCACCCTGCGGGTGCTGCGCGACGCCGCCCGCACCCGGCCGTTCTGGCTGCTCGCGAGCTCCTTCGCGATCTGCGGCGCCACCACCGCCGGCCTGGTCGGCACCCACTTCATCCCGGCCGCGCACGACCACGGCATGCCCGTCACCACCGCCGCGAGCCTGCTCGCCCTGATCGGCCTGTTCGACGTGCTCGGCACCGTGTTCAGCGGCTGGCTCACCGACCGGGTCGACTCCCGGCTGCTGCTCACCGTCTACTACGGGCTGCGCGGCCTCTCCCTGTTCCTGCTGCCGCAGTTGCTGGCCGGCTCGCTGCAGCCGCCGATCCTCGCCTTCGTCGTCTTCTACGGCCTGGACTGGGTGGCCACCGTGCCGCCGACCGTCGCACTGTGCCGCCGGCACTTCGGCGACGACGCCCCGATCGTCTTCGGCTGGGTACTGGCCGCCCACCAGATCGGCGCCGCCGTCGTCGCCGGGCTGGCCGGCCTGGCCCGCGACGCGCTCGGCAACTACGACCTCACCTGGTACGGCGCCGGGGTGCTGTGCGTGATCGCGGTCGGGCTCTGCCTGGCGCTGCGCGGCGGACGGCCGGCGGGCCGGGTGGTGCCCGCGCTCTCCTGACCGGGCGGTGCCCGCCCTCCCCCGAGGGGCTGTCCGATCGGAGGTCTAGGCTCCGCTTCATGGCGCTCACCTTCACCCTGGACCCGAAGCTGGACTCCGACCTGCGCACCGCCGTCGTCCGGTTGTGGACGGACGTGACCAACGCCGGCGGTGCGGTCGGCTTCGTGGCCCCGGTCACCGAGGAGCAGGTCCGGGCCACCGCCGACCGGCAGTTCGCCGGAGCCGCCCCCGACGGCCCCGACCGGCTGCTGGTCGCGCACGAGAGCGCGACCGGCCGACTGGTCGGGGTGCTGTTCTTCGCCTCGATGCGCTTCGAGCTGATGGAGCACTGGCGGATGCTCAAGCGGGTCATGGTGCACCCCGACGCCCAGGGCCTCGGGTACGGCGCCGAACTGCTCGCCGAGGCCGCGCGGGTCGCCCGCGGCTGGGGCCTGGAGTCGCTGCGGCTCACCGCCCGCGGCGGGCAGGGACTGGAGCGCTTCTACCACCGCTGCGGCTACCGGGAGGTCGGCCGGGTGCCGGCCGCGATCCGGGTCGCCCCGGGGGACGACCGGGACGACATCACCTTCTGGCTCGACCTGCGCTGACCCCGCCGGCCGCGCCCCGGGGAGGGGACGGCGGCCCCCTGACCCGCGCCGGGTGTCAGGCATGCTTGACTGGAAGACCCGTCCCCGGCCCGATCCAGAAGGATGTGTCCCAGTGAGCAGCAACGGCCCGCAGAAGTCGCACGCCACGCTCCGCTACACCTCCATGCGGGCCAGCATCTTCCTCGGCTGCCTGCTGGTGGCCCTGCTGCTCGGGCACTTCCAGGTCATCCCGGTGAGCGGTGACGCCGGGGTGATCTTCCTCGTCCTGCTGGCCGCGGTCGTCTCCGCGCCGCTCAGCTACGTGCTGCTGAGCAGGCAGCGCGACGAGATGTCCTCGCAGATCTCCACCAAGGTCGCCGGGATGCGCAGCCGCACCGCGGAGCGGATCGCCGCCCAGAACGCCGAGGAGGACGCGGTGGACGACGCCGCCCGCGCGGCCGCCTCCGGGCAGCAGAACTGACCCCCGGCGCCGCCCGCGTGCCCGCCGTGCCCGCCACGCCCGCCGACCCGCAGCTGCCGACCGGGGCCGATCCGTCGGCCGGAGCCGATGCGCCGACTGGCGGCGGTCCGTCGACCGGGGCGGGTCCGTCGGCCGATGCCGGTCCGTCGACCGGTGTCGGTCCGGCGGTGTCCGGGCGGCCGACCGGGACCTGGCCGGCCCCCGTGCGCCGGCCCACCGGGCGGGACGTGGCCCGGCTGGCCGGGGTCTCCCAGGCCACCGTCTCCCTGGTCTTCTCCGGCGCCGAGGCCGGCCGCCGGGTGTCCGAGGCGACCCGGGACCGGGTCCGCGAGGCGGCCCGCAGCCTCGGCTACCGCCCGCAGGCGGCGGGCCGGCAACTGCGGCTGGGCCGCAGCGGGATGATCATGCTGGCCGTGCCCAACCTCCAGGGCCCGTTCTTCGGCCGGGTGCTGGAGGGCGTCCACCACGAGGCCGGCCGGCACGGACTGGCGGTCGTGGTCAGCTCCGGCTGGGGCAGCGGGACGCTCGCCGAGGCCGCCACGGCGGGCCGCTTCGACGGCCTGCTGATCTGCTCCCCGGACGACAGCCAGCTCGGCGAACTGCCGCCGGACACCCCCGCGGTCTTCCTGGACGCCGACCCCGGCACCGACCGCGCGCGCCCGACCGTCGAACTCGACGTGGCCGGCGGGATGCGGGCGGCGGTCGAGCACCTGGCCGCCCTCGGACACCGCCGGATCGGGCACCTGCGCTCCACCCATGCCGCGTACACCTTCCGGGTCCGGCAGGCCGCCTTCGAGCAGGCCGTCCGCGAACTCGGCCTGGAGGTCGTGGAGTTGGGTGTGAGCCTGAACGAGGGGTACACGGCCGCGCGGAGTGCGGCGGGGGAGCTGCTGGAGCGGACGGACCGTCCGCGGGCGGTGATCTGCGACGACGACGTGGTCGCCTCCGGGGTCTACCAGGCCGCCGCCGAGCGCGGGTTGCGGGTGCCGGACGACCTGTCGGTGGTCGGCATGGACAACATCGCGGTCGCGGGGCTGCTCGCCCCGCCGCTGACCACCGTCGACCTGCCGGGCGAGGAACTGGGCCGGGCGGGAGCGGCCGCGCTCGCCGGACTATTGCGCGGTGAGCGGGTGGCGCCGGTCGCGCCGCTGGCCACCTCGCTGGTGCAGCGCTCCTCGACCGCCCGGGCGTGACTGCCGTTCGGGCGTGACTGCCGTCCAGGTGTGACCGCTGTCCCGGGCGTGACCGCTGTCCGCGGGTGACTGCGCCCGCCGGCCAGACCCCCGGCGGGCGCAGTCGTCTGTGGGGTGGGCGCTCAGCCCACCGGGACGGGTTCGGCGAGCGGCGCCACCGGTGCGCCGTGGAACCAGCGCCGGGCGCCGAGCAGTACCAGCCCGCCGAGCGCGATGCCGCCGGCCGCGCACACCGCGACCGGGCGCAGCGAGTCCTCGGCGAGGTGGCCGGAGACGGCGTAGCCGAGCGAGTTGCCGGTGGCGAACAGGGTGACCAGCCAGGCGAAGGCCTCGGTGACCGTCCCGGTCGGGGCCAGCTCGGCGACCAGCACGAAGGCCGCCGCCAGCAGCGGGGCCAGCATGATGCCGGACAGGAAGGCCAGTGCGGCCATCGGGTACGGGCCGGGCAGCGTGACCAGCGGCAGGTAGGAGGCGGCCATCGCGAGGGCCATCACCCAGGTGCGGGTGGCCGTGCTCTGCCGCCAGTCGACCATGCCGTAGGCGAGCGCGCCGAGCAGTCCGCCGAGCGCGGCCAGGGCCAGCAGGGTGCCCCCGCCGCCGGGCAGGCCGTCGGCGTGCCGCTCGGCGTAGGCGATGAACAGGACGTTCTGCGCGCCGACCGCCCAGCCGGCCCCGGCCAGCCCGATCAGCAGCAGCACCAGACCGGGGGAGCGCAGCGGGCCGAGCAGCCCGGCGGACTGCTCGCGGGCGGGGGCGCGCCAGGCCCGGGCCGGTGCCGCGGTGGCCACGACCAGGGCCCCGACCAGGCCGAGTCCGGCGGCCACCCAGAGCGCGGCGACCGGGCTGAACAGGCCGGCGATCCCGGCCACGGCCAGCGGTCCGGCGACGTAGAGGATCTGCTGGGAGGCGGAGTCGAAGGCGTACGCGGTGTCGAGCTGCCGCTCCTCGACCACGTCCGGCCAGAGCGAGCGCAGGCAGGGCTCCAGCGGCGGCATCGCGAGGCCGGCCACGGCGGCGCCCAGGGGCGCGGCGACCGGGGAGCCGGGGGCGAGGGCGAGCAGCGCGTACCCGCCGCCGGCCACGACGGCGGAGGCGAGCAGGACGCGCGGCTGCCCGGTGCGGTCGACGATCCGCCCGAGCACCGGCCCGCCGACGGCGGCGGCGATGGCGTAGGCGGCGGTGGCCAGCCCGATGCGGCTGTACGGGACACCGGCCTCGCGCAGGGCGAGGGCGATCACCAGGGCGGTCATACCGGCGGGCAGGCGGCCGAGCAGGGTGCCGAGCAGGAGTCGGGTGACGTGCGGGGCGCGGAGCAGGGCGAGGTAGCCCATCGGTGGTCTTCTCCGGTCAGGGCAGAGGGGCAGGGCGGGGGAGGGGGTGCCGTCCAAAGTTATACGTATAACTGCCGACCGGTCAATCCGACCGGGAGGCGGAGCTGATGGTGCGTCAGCTTCGTTCGTGTCCGGATCTCACCCCGAGGCGGCCTCGGGTGGGGGCTCGATCTCAAACAAGTACTTTGAACATCTCAAACCTTTGCTGCTAACGTGTCGACCGTGACCACCTCAGACGCACTGCGGATGCACGGCCCGGGCCCGCTGCCCGGCGCCGCCCACCCGGGTGCCCTGACCGGTGCTGTGGACAGCCCGCGCCGTTGTCGCGCCATGAGCTGTATCGCGGCGGCACGCCCCTGAAACGGGCCCCCGGCCTTCCCCGTCCGGCCCGCGCCGTGCCGCCCGCCCCCCCCTCGCCCCCCACCGTCAGCAACGCCCTCCCCCGGAGTCGCACCCCCATGTCCACAGCGCCCGAGGCGACCTCGTCGCCGTCCGTGCTCACCCGCATCCGCAAGACGCCGTTCTGGGTGCAGATCGTCGCCGGCCTCGTGTTCGGCGTCGGCCTCGGCTACCTGGCCCGTGCTGCCGACGTCTCCTGGCTGGCCACCACCCTGGAGACGATCGGCAAGATCTTCGTCCAGCTGCTCAAGCTGGCCGTGCCGCCGCTGGTCTTCACCGCGATCGTGGTGAGCGTCGCTAACCTGCGCAACGTCACCAACGCGGCCCGGCTGGCCACCCGCACGCTGCTCTGGTTCATGATCACCTCGCTGATCGCGGTCGGCATCGGCCTCGGCCTCGGCCTGCTGACCAACCCCGGCCAGGGCACCAACCTCAAGACCGAGGGCCTCAAGGCGCTCGACTCCAAGGGCACCTGGATCGACTTCCTGACCGGGATCTTCCCGACCAACATCGTCGACGCCTTCGTCAAGGTGAACGTGCTGCAGATCGTCTTCATGGCGGTCGTGGTCGGCGCCGCGATCATCAAGCTCGGCACCAAGGCCGAGCCGGTCCTCAAGCTCAGCGAGTCCGTGCTGGAGCTCACCCAGACCGCCCTGTGGTGGGTCATCCGGCTCTCCCCGCTCGGCACCCTCGGCCTGATCGGCAAGTCCGTCGCCAAGTACGGCTGGGACCTGCTCAAGCCCTTCGCCACGCTGACCCTCGACATCTACGTCGGCTGCGCGCTGGTGCTGTTCGTCGTCTACTCGCTGGTGCTGCGCTTCGCCGCGGGCCTCAACCCGCTGCACTTCTTCAAGGGCGCCTGGCCCGCCATCCAGCTGGCCTTCGTCTCCCGCTCCTCGGTCGGCACCCTGCCGGTCACCCGCCGGGTCACCGAGCGCCTCGGCGTCCCGAGCGAGTACGCCTCGTTCTCCGTGCCGTTCGCCGCCACCACCAAGATGGACGGCTGCGCCTCGATCTACCCGGCCGTCGCCGCGATCTTCGTCGCGCAGGTCTACAACATCGAGCTGGGCATCAAGGACTACATCCTGATCGCCTTCGTCTCGGTCGTCGGCTCGGCCGCGACCGCCGGTCTCACCGGCGCGATCATCATGCTGACGCTGACCCTGTCCACCCTGGGCCTGCCGCTGGAGGGCGTCGGCCTGCTGCTGGCCATCGACCCGATCCTGGACATGATGCGCACCGCCACCAACGTGGCCGGCCAGGTGGCCGTGCCGGTCGTGGTCGCGGCCCGGGAACGGATCCTGGACCTGAACGCGTACAACAACCCGTCCGGGGACCTGTACGAGGAGGACTCGCCGAAGGCCGTCGTCCCGGGGCAGGGCGGCGAGCGGGCGGCTGCTCCGGCCGTGGCCTGAGGCCGCCGGCGTCGAGGTGCGCGAGCGCCGAGGACGGAAACGCCCCGGTACTGAAGCGCCGGAGTGCTGAAGTGCGGGAGTACTGAAGTGCCGGAGTGCTGAAGTGCGGGAGTGCTGAAGCGCTGGAGTAATGAAGTCGGAGTACGGAAAAGGGCTCTCCCCGGTGTCGGGGGGAGCCCTTTCCGTGTTCCTCGTTCCCGTGTTCCCCGCCCTTTTCCGGGCGCGGCCCGGCGGGCGGGTGCCCGGCGAAAAGGCAGGGGGCCCGCCGCGATGGGCAGGCCCCCTTGGGTGCTGCTCTTGTGCTCATCGTGACGGCTGTCGGGAGCCGTCGGCGGACCCGAAGGGGTCCCGAGCGATCAGAACATCAGAGGATGGTCAGACAGCGGTGACGTTCTCCGCCTGCGGGCCCTTCGGGCCCTGGGTGACGTCGAAGGTGACCGCCTGGTTCTCCTCCAGCGAACGGAAGCCGTTCGCATTGATGGCGGAGTAGTGGACGAAGACGTCGGGGCCGCCGCCCTCCTGGGCGATGAAGCCGAAGCCCTTCTCAGCGTTGAACCACTTGACGGTTCCCTGAGCCATGCCGTTCTCCTTGCGATGCGTGTCGGGGGCCACACCGTGTGGTCCCCGGTCCGCTGCGCTGATCGCCCTGCCTCCGGACGAGTCCGAAGTTTTTCGATATTGCTGAAAAACTACAAAAAGCCCGCGGTTACATGCTCCGCAGGCTTCAAGTACTGCAAGGGGAATCAAACTGCAACTGAGGGCAACGCTAGCATGCGGCCGCTGTGACGACCAGGGGTCACTTGCGGTCCGGACGGCGCGTGTCGTAGGCCCCCGGAGCGGGCTGGTAACGGGTGCCGGAAGGCGTGTTGGGGGCGCGGGGAGGGCGTGCGGGGGCGCGGCCGGGGAGCGTCCGCGCCGGTGGCGGGTGGCCGGTGCGAACCACCGTGAACAGCGGGCATACGCTGCGGGGAAGCGCACGAACAGCAAGGGAGCGGCGCAGTGGCAGCACCGGACGCACAAGCACGGGAGCCCGAACCCGAGGAGAACACCCCGGTCAGGCCCAGGGTCGGCCATATTCAGTTCCTGAACTGCGTACCCCTCTACTGGGGCCTCGCCAGGACCGGCAACCTGCTCGACCTCGACCTCACCAAGGACACCCCCGAGAAGCTGAGCGACCAGCTCGTCGGCGGCTCCCTCGACATCGGGCCGATCACCTGCGTGGAGTACCTGCGCAACGCCGACGACCTGCTGGTCCTGCCGGACATCGCGGTCGGCAGCGACGGCCCCGTGATGTCCTGCCTGATCGTCAGCAAGGTGCCGCTCGCCGACCTCGACGGCCGCCGGGTCGCCCTCGGCTCCACCAGCCGCACCTCGGTCCGGCTCGCCCGGCTCCTCCTGGAGGAGCGCGAGGGCGTGCGTCCCGACTACTTCAGCTGCCCGCCGGACCTCAGCGCGATGCTCGCCGAGGCCGACGCCGCCGTCCTGATCGGCGACCCGGCCCTGCGCGCCTACCTCGGCCAGGCCGCCGACCTCGGGCTGACCGTGCACGACCTCGGCGAGATGTGGAAGGAGTGGACCGGCCTGCCGTTCGTCTTCGCGGTCTGGGCCGTGCGCCGCGAGTTCGCCGAGCGCTGCCCCGAACTGACCGCGGCCGTCCACCGGGCCTTCCTGGAGTCCCGCGACCTGTCGCTGGTCGAAGCCGCCAAGGTCGCCGAACAGGCCGCCCGCTGGGAGGCCTTCGGGGCGGACGTGCTGGAGCGGTACTTCAGCGAGGCGCTGGACTTCTCGCTCGGCGGGCGGCAGCTGGCCGGGGTCGCCGAGTTCGCCCGGCGGGTCGCGCACGACAGCGGCTTCGCGCCGGACGTGGCGGTGCGGCTGCTGGAACCGGCGGCGCTGCCGGTCGGGCCGTAGCGGGAGCCGGAGCGGGAGCGGGAGGGCGGGGGCGGGAGCGGGCCTCCGCGCTGGTCGGCCGGGTGGCCGACCGGGCGGCCGACCGGGTGGTTCGACGGTGGTCGGGCGGTGGTCGGACGGTGGTCGGTCCGGCCCGGTACGGTCTGCTCCCGAGGCGCGTCCGGCGGGTGCCGTGCGGGCGCGGCTCGGGAGCGGCGTACGCGGCCGGGCACCCGCCCGGGGCCGCGCGTGCGCGTGCGAGGGGAGCGTGCGGGGCATGCGGGCACTGGGGTCGGACGATCCGCGCCGGGTGGGCGGCTACCGGCTGCTGCGGCGGCTCGGCTCGGGCGGGATGGGCCGGGTCTACCTCGGCCGGACGGCCGGCGGGCGCACCGTCGCCGTCAAGGTGGTGCGGACCGAGCTCGCGGACGACGCCGAGTTCCGCGCCCGGTTCCGCCACGAGGTGGCCGCCGCCCGGCGGGTCGGCGGCAACTGGACCGCGCCCGTGCTGGACGCCGACACCGAGGGCGAAGCGCCCTGGGTCGCCACCGGCTACGTCGCGGGCCCCGCACTCTCCGCCGCCGTCCGGGCGCACGGCCCGCTGCCCGAGCCCGCCGTCCGCGCCCTCGGGGTCGGGCTCACCGGAGCCCTCGCCCACGTGCACGGGCTCGGCCTGGTGCACCGCGACGTCAAACCCTCCAACGTGCTGCTCACCCTCGACGGGCCGCGGCTGATCGACTTCGGGATAGCCCGGGCCCTGGACGCGACCAGCGGGTTCACCCGTTCGGGGTATGTGGTGGGCTCGCCCGGCTTCATGTCGCCCGAACAGGCGAACGGACAGACGGCCGGACCGGCCGGGGACGTCTTCTCGCTCGGCGCCGTCCTGGCTTACGCCGCCACCGGTGTCCACCCCTTCGGCGAGGGGGTCAGCGCGGCCGTCCTGCTCTACCGGGTGCTGCACGAGGAGCCGGACGTCGCCGGCCTGCCCGAGCCGCTGCGGGCGACCGTCCTGCACTGCCTGGCCAAGGACCCCGCCGCCCGGCCCACCCCGCAGCAACTGGCCGCCCGGCTGGACCCGGACGGCGCGGCCGCCGACCGGCTCACCCGCGGCGACTGGCTGCCGCCGGTGCTGGCGGCGGGGGTCGGCCGCAGCGCGGTGGAGCTGCTGGACCTGGAGCTGCTGGAGCGGGAGGGGGAGCCGTTCGGTGCGGTTCCGCGGACGGAGGCGCCGGCGGAGGTGTCGTGGACCGGGACGGTGCGGGACGCGGGGGCGCGCGGCGGTGCCGGTGCGCCCACTCGTCCGGCGGGTGAGGACGTGGCCGCGCCGGCCGGGCCGACGGGGGAGCGGGGCGGAAGCGGGGACAGGGACAGGGACGAGGGTGGGAGTGGGGCTGGGGCTGGGGCTGAGGGCTGGAGCGGGGACGGGGTGCTGTCGGCGCCGGGGCCGGGCGAGGAGCCCGGGTCGGCCCGGCGCCGTCGTCGGGCCGGGGCCGCGGCGGCGCTGCTGCTGGGGGTCGCCGTGCTCGGGGGCGGCGGGTACGGGCTGTACGCGCTGACCCACCGGCCCGGCCCGGTGGCGTCGGCGCCCTCCGCGGGACCGGTGCCGCCTCCGTCGACCGGACCGGGGGCCCCCGCCGTGTCGCCGGTGACGTCGGCCGTCCCGCCGGTGGCCTCCGCCGCGGCCACCGCCGGCTCCGGGGCAGGCTCCGGAGCGGCGTCCGGGGCGGCCGCGGCGCCGCCCGTGACCGGCGGGCCGGACGCGGTGCCGGCGGCCTTCCTGGGCACCTGGACCGGCGACATGGTCACCGACAAGGGCCTGCCCGGCGGCACCACCACGCTCACCGTCCGCCAGGCGGCCGTCGGCCAGGACGCCGTCGCCAGCCGCAACGCCGTCTCCGGGCTGATCTCGATCAGCTGCGAGGGCGCCTGGACGCTCACCTCGGCCTCCGGGACCACGCTGGTGTTCCGGTCCCGGCTGGTGCGCTCCTCGCTCCCCGGCGCCTGCACGAGCGGTTCCAACGCCGAGACGCTCACCCTCGAGTCCGACGGGACGATCCGCTTCTCCTCCGCCGACCCGGCTGCCGGCAACCCGGTCGGCACCCTGCGCAAGGCGGGTGCGGCGGCCCCGTGACGGCGCGCGGCCCAGGCCCTCCGACCGGTCGGGGCGCAGTTCAGCGGGCTGACGCGGACGCCCGAAAGGCCTGGCGTAGGCTGGTTCGGCCGTACCCGAGTAGCACTTGAGAGAGAGAAGGCCGCCAGGTGACCGAGCTCGCAGCGACCACCCTCGATGCGTCCAGCACCGACCTGCAGGCCGTGCTCGACCGGGCCGCCGCCGGCGGCCGGATCACCCCGGAGGAGGCGCTCGAGCTCTACCGCTCGGCGCCGCTGCACGCGCTCGGCTCCGCCGCCGACGCAGTGCGCCGCCGCCGCTACGCGGGTACCGAGCACATCGCGACGTACATCATCGAGCGCAACATCAACTACACCAACGTGTGCGTGACGGCGTGCAAGTTCTGCGCCTTCTACGTGCCGCCGAAGAGCGACAAGGGCTGGTCGCGCGAGCTCGACGAGATCCTGCGCCGCTGCGCCGAGACGGTCGAGCTGGGCGGCACCCAGATCATGTTCCAGGGCGGCCACCACCCCGACTACGGCGTGGAGTACTACGAGCGCGCGTTCTCGGCGATCAAGGCCGACTTCCCGCAGCTGGTGATCCACTCGCTGGGCGCCTCCGAGGTCGAGCACATGTCCCGGATCTCGGGCGTCTCCATCGAGGAGGCCATCACCCGGATCCACAAGGCGGGCCTGGACTCCTTCGCCGGCGCCGGCGCCGAGCTGCTCCCGGAGCGGCCGCGCAAGGCGATCGCCCCGCTCAAGGAGTCCGGCGAGCGCTGGCTGGAGATCATGGAGGCCGCGCACGGCCTCGGCGTGGAGTCCACCTCCACCATGCTGATGGGCACCGGCGAGACCAACGCCGAACGGATCGAGCACCTGCGGATGATCCGCGAGGTGCAGGACCGCACCGGCGGCTTCCGCGCCTTCATCCCGTACACCTACCAGCCCCAGAACAACCACCTCAAGGGCTCGACCCAGGCCACCGTCTTCGAGTACCTGCGGATGATCGCGATCGCCCGCCTGTTCCTCGACAACATCGCCCACATCCAGGGCTCCTGGCTCACCACCGGCAAGGAGGCGGGCCAGCTGTCGCTGCACTACGGCGCGGACGACCTGGGCTCCGTGATGCTGGAGGAGAACGTCGTCTCGGCGGCCGGTGCCAAGCACCGCTCCAACCTGACCGAGCTGATCCACCTCATCCGCGCCGCCGACCGCGTCCCGGCGCAGCGCTCGACCACCTACGAGCACCTGCGGGTGCTGGACGACCCGGCGAACGACCCGGTCGACCCGCGGGTCGCCTCGCACATCGCCTCCACCGCGATCGAGGGCGGCACGGCGCACCCCGAGCTGAAGATCCTGGACAACTGAGCCCGGCCGCCGGACCGTTGCCGTCGTGCTGACCGCGTCCTCGCCGTGCTGACCGCCTCCGCTGTGCCGGCCGCCACCGCTGTGCTGACCCCACCTCCACCGTGCTGACCCTGCACCGGGTGGCGCTCCTGCTGCCCGATCCGGCCGCTCCCACCGCCCCGTCCGTCGCCGACGGGGCGGTGCTGGTGCGCGGCGAACTGGTCGAGGCCGTCGGGGCGTTCCCGGAGCTGGCGGCCGCCCACCCGACGGCGCGGGTCCGGGACTGGGGCCCGGCCGTGCTCACCCCCGGGCTGGGCAATCCGTGGGGCCGGCGGCTGCTGGAGCGGGACTACCACCCGGACCCGCGCGAGGAGATCGGCGTCGAGCCGGTCCCGGACGGGCTGGTGGGGTGCGACGACGAGTCCCGGTACGGGGCGAGCGCGCGGCGCGGGCTGCAGCGGATGCTCGGGTTCGGGGTGACGGCGGTGGCCGGGCCGTTCGAACGGGCGGCGGTGCGGACGGCGGTGGCGCGGTCCGGGCTGGTGGCGCTGATGGGGGTCGGGCCGGGTGGCTCGGGGACGGGTGCTGGCCCGGGTGTCGGCGTGGGTGCTGGCGTGGGTACTGGCGTGGGTACTGGCGTGGGTACTGGCGTGGGTGTCGGGGCCGGCTCGGGGGCGGGTGTCGGTGCGGGCGGGTTGGATCCGTTGGTGGTGCTGCCGCTGGAGCAGGCCGTGCACGGGCGGGTGGCGGTCGGCGGGCGGGCGGACTTCGCGGTCTTCCCGGTCGTTCCGGCCTCTGCCGTGCTCCCGCGGCCCGGAGGCGCGGTACCGGCGGCCGGAGGGTGCCTGGCGACCGTCCTGGGCGGGCGGTTGGTGTACCGGCGGCGCTGACGGCCGCCAGGGGGCGTGCGGGCGGCCCGGTGTGACGTACTCGTCAGTAGTCCGATTGCCGTGCCCTGCACGGGACTTCCTTCGTGTGCACCCGAACTTCCGTGCCCGCTGCGGGGAGTGATTGCCGCTTCGCCGTGACCTGAGGGGCCGCCAGCGGATACGATCCCGGACAGCTCACTCCGTACCCTCACCACACCACCACCCGCGCCCGCGGGCGGCGGGGCCGTGTCCCAGGCCCCGGAGGCAAGCCAGGACAGGAACCATGCGAACCGCGACCGTTCCCCCGCCGCGATCCCCGCGGTTGGGCCGTGGTTGGTACCTCGCCGCCGTGCTCAGCGCCGTGCTGGCCGTCGGGATGTGCCTGCTCGGTTGGCGCCAGGCCGACCAGGCCGACCGGATCGCGGCCCACCCGGTGAGAGTCGAGGGCGTCGTCACCCAGCTGCCCACCGGCGGCGGCACGTACAGCGCCGTCAGCTACACGGCGAGCGGCCAGCCGCACACCGCGGCCGCCCTGCCCCTCGCCGACGGCGCCAGGGTCGGCGACGCGGTCTGCCTGGAGCACGCGGCCGACGACCCCGGCGCGGTGCGGATCTGCGGCGACACCTACCCGCAGCCCGTCGGCGTGGGGCTGGCCCGGTTCAGCGTGCCGGTCGCCGTCGTGCTGTTCGTCATCTGCATGCTGCGCATCCGGCGCCACCGGCGGGCCGTCGCGAGCCGCGGCGGGCAGGGGCGGCTCGCCAGCAACCTGGCGCTGGCGACCGGGGCGCTGGCCGAGGGGATGCCCGCGATAACCCAGGGCAAGCGCTCGCGGCGCCGCCGTCGGGCGGGCGGGCGGCGCGGCGCGCACTGAGCCGCACGGAGCCGCGCAGGGTCGCACTGAGTTTGGCTGAGCCGCACGGAGCCGCACTGAACCGAGGGGGTGGCGGGGGTTCCACGGATGAGGCGGGGCCCGGCCGTGGTGGGCCCGGCGCGCTCCGGCCGCCGTGGTGGCGCCCCGTGGTCATGCACCCTGGTTGTGCCCCGTTGGTCGGGGCACCCGTCACAGGGTGAACAATGGGGGGCGTGACCCGAGCCTCTCTGGACAAGCAGCCGCACGAAGTCGCCGCCATGTTCGACGACGTCGCGGCCAAGTACGACCTCACCAACGACGTGCTCTCCCTCGGCCAGGCCCGCGCCTGGCGCCGGGCGGTGGCCGAGGCGGTGGCCGCCGGACCCGGGGACCTCGTGCTTGACCTCGGGGCCGGCACCGGCACCTCCTCGCTCCCCTTCGCCGAGGCCGGGGCCAAGGTCGTCCCGTGCGACTTCTCGGTCGGCATGCTCACCGAGGGCAAGCGCCGCCACCCCGAACTGCCGCTCACCGCGGGCGACGCCACCCGGCTGCCGTTCGCCGACGACACCTTCGACTCGGTGACGATCTCCTTCGCGCTGCGCAACGTCCAGGAGACCGACGCCGCCCTGCGCGAGATGCAGCGGGTCACCAAGCCCGGCGGCAAGCTGGTCATCTGCGAGTTCTCCACGCCGACCTGGACGCCGTTCCGGACCGTCTACACCGAGTACCTGATGCGCGCGCTGCCGCCGGTCGCCACCGCGGTCAGCAGCAACCCGGACGCCTACGTCTACCTCGCCGAGTCCATCCGGGTCTGGCCGGACCAGCCCACGCTGGCCTCCCGGATGCAGGACAACGGCTGGTCGAAGGTCGCCTGGCGGAACCTGACCGGTGGGATCGTCGCGCTGCACCGCGGGTACAAGCAGGCCTGATCGGGCGGTGGCGTCCGGCGGCTGGTCGTTCGGCGGCTGGTCCGGCCGGGCTGCGGCGGCACATGGCTGGGGCGGCACATGGCCGGGGCGGGACGTGCCGGGTCGGCGGGTGGCGGGCAGGTGCGGGGGCGGGCGGTGGTCGACGGATGGCGGCCGACGGGTGCCGGCCGACGGGTGGCGGTCGGGCGGTGGGCGGTTCGCCCCGCGTGAGCGGAACTAGACTGCCGGAGACAAAAGCCGCCATCCCCCGCCGCAGCTCCAGGAGTGTGTCCACGTGTCCGAGACCGCAGCCGATCTGACGAAGCCGGACAGCACGGTCGAGAGCACCGCCGACGTCATCGTGGTCGGAGCGGGCCCGGCCGGCTCCACCACCGCGTACTACCTCGCCCAGGCCGGGCTGGACGTGCTGCTGCTGGAGAAGACCGCCTTTCCGCGGGAGAAGGTCTGCGGCGACGGTCTGACCCCGCGCGCCACCAAGCAACTGGTGGACATGGGCATCGACGTCTCCACCGAGAACGGCTGGCTGCACAACAAGGGCCTGCGCATCATCGGCGGCGGCGTCCGGCTGGAACTGGACTGGCCCGAGCTGGCCTCCTTCCCGGACTACGGCCTGGTCCGCAAGCGCGCCGACTTCGACGAACTCCTGGCCCGTCAGGCGGAGAAGGCCGGCGCCCGGCTCTACGAGCGCTGCAACGTCAGCGGGCCCGTCCTGGACGACCGCACCGGCCGGATCGTCGGCGTCACCGCCAAGCTCGGCGAGGAGAAGCGGCCGGTCACCTTCCGGGCCCCGCTGGTCGTCGCCGCCGACGGCAACTCCACCCGGCTCTCCCTCGCCATGGGCCTGCACCGCCGCGAGGACCGCCCGATGGGCGTCGCCTACCGCACCTACTTCAACTCCCCGCGCCACGACGACGACTACCTGGAATCCTGGCTGGAGCTGTGGGACACCCGCGGCGGCCAGCGCAAGCTGCTGCCCGGCTACGGTTGGGTCTTCGGCATGGGCGACGGCACCTCCAACGTCGGCCTCGGCATCCTCAACTCCTCGCCCGCGTTCGGCGAACTCGACTGGCGCGAGGTGCTCAAGGCCTGGTGCGCCAGCATGCCGGCGGAGTGGGGCTACACCCCCGACAACATGACCGAGCCGATCCGCGGCGCCGCGCTGCCGATGGCCTTCAACCGGCAGCCGCACTACACCCGGGGCCTGCTGCTCGTCGGCGACGCGGGCGGCATGGTCAACCCGTTCAACGGCGAGGGCATCGCCTACGCGATGGAATCCGGGCAGATCGCCGCTGGTGTCATCGTGCAGGCCCACGCCCGGGTCACCGAGGGCGGCCGCGAGCGCGCCCTGCAGGCCTACCCGCGCATCCTCAAGGACGTGTACGGCGGCTACTACACGCTCGGCCGCGCCTTCGTGAAGCTCATCGGCAACCCCAAGGTGATGCAGCTCGCCGCCCAGCACGGCCTGCCCCGGCCGCTGCTGATGCGCTTCACCCTCAAGCTGCTCGCCAACCTCACCGACCCGGCGGGCGGCGACGCGATGGACCGCCTGATCAACGGGCTGGCGAAGGTCGCGCCCAACGCGTGACGCCGGGCGGTGGCCCGGGGGTTGTCCTCGGCGGCGGCCCCGGCGGTGTCCCCGGGGCCGGACTTCCGCTGACCTAGCGGGCCTCCGGTGCCGTTGCCGCCTGATCCTTCTGGTCCACCTGCGCTGCCTGCACCGCTGTCCGTGCCGGCTCCGCCGCCTCCCGCCCGCTCGTGTCACGGGAGGCGGCGGAGCGCTGCTCGACGTAGGCGAGGCGCTCGGTGAACACCCGGGCCGCGTCGGGGGTGAGCGTCCGCAGGGCGACCAGGGCGCTGAAGACGACGTCGCAGAGCTCGTGCTGGACGTCCTCCCAGGTGTGGGTGACGCCCTTGCGCGGGTTCTGTCCGGTTGCGCCGATCACGGCCGCGCCGACCTCGCCGATCTCCTCGGAGAGCTTGAGGAGCCGCAGCAGGCGTTCCTCCTGCGGCGACTGCGTACTGTGCTCGTCCAGCCAAGCGACCAGGTGGTCGACGCTCTCCCAGATCCGGCTGTCCATGCGGTGCTGCTCCCCTGCGGTGACGGTGGTGCTGCCACCGTACGGGAGCGGCAACGGGGGTGAGGCCGGGCGCTCGGTCAGTGCCTGCCGATCTTCACGTGGCGGATGTTCACGGGGACATTGGGGTAGCCGTCGCCCGGGCCGTTCTGGTCGTCCTCGCCGGCGGCGGCGATCTTCTGCAGGACGTCCAGGCCCGCCGTGACCCGGCCGAACGGGGTGTAGGCGGGGGAGAGCTTGGTGTCCTTCCAGACGATGAAGAACTGGCTGCCGTTGGTGTTCGGTCCGGCGTTGGCCATGGCCACGGTGCCCGCCGGGTAGGTGGCTCCGGTCAGGTTCTCGTCCGGGAAGGAGTAGCCCGGACCGCCGCTGCCCGTGCCGGTCGGGTCGCCGCACTGCAGGACGTAGATCCGCTGGGTGGTGAGGCGGTGGCAGTGACTGCGGTCGAAGTAGTCGTGCTCGGCGAGGTACCGGAACGAGAAGGTGGTGCAGGGCGCCTTGTCGGTCAGTGCCTCGAAGGTGATCGCACCCTGGTTGGTCCGCAGCGTGGCGTGGTAGGGGCGGGCGGCCTTCGCGGCGTCGAAGACCGGGATGCCCTTGAAGTTGTCGGCAGGGACAGCGGGTGTGTAGGTGCAGGCCGCGCTCGGAGCGGGGGTGGCGCCGGTCGGGGCCGCGACGGCGGTGCCGGTGCCAGCCGCGAGCGGGAGGACGGTGGCGGCGGCGACCAGTGCCCAGTGCTTGCGCTTCACGTGACGGGCCTTCCGTGGGGTGGTGGACGGCGTGCTTGTCATGGGGGCATCATCCACGGCCGGATGGGTCTCCGGTAGGGGGCGGGACGGCTGGGGCTCCTCTGCTCGGTGGGCGTTGGAGGACGGTCATGTTCCTTCTGGGGCCGGAGAGTTCGATCGGTTGCTGGTTGCTGGTTGCTGGTTGCTGGTTGCTGGTTGCTGGTTGCTGGTTGCGGGCCTCCTTTGCTCGTCGGCTGTCGGCGGTCGGCGGTCGGCGGTCGGCGGTCGTTGGCGTGGCGCTCGTCGGAGTGGTCGTCGGGCCGGCCTCGGTGTCCGCGGGGCCGGGCCGTGTCTACGGGGTGGGCGGGGCCGACGAGAACAGCCCGGTGCGGGCCGCCAGGGCGGCGGCGTCGGCGGCCCGCTCGGCGGTGCGGGAGTCCAAGGGCTCACCGGTGACGAACAGCCGGTAGTAGAGCGGGGCGGTGGCGGCCGCGATCACCTCGGCGCCGTCCGTCCCCGGTGGCAACTCGCCCCGCGCGACGGCCCGTTCGGCGACCTCGGCGGCCTGTCGGTGGCGAGCCGCGAAGAAGTCGCGCAGGGCGGCCGCGCCGGTGTCGGAACGCTGGGCGGCGGAGATCAGCGCGGTGGGGGTGGGGCCCTGTTCGGGGTCGGTGAAGACGCTGAACACCTCCTGGTTGATCCGGCGGAGGTCCTCCTGGAGGTCTCCGGTGTCGGGCAGCGGCCAGGGCTGGTCGGCCGAGGCGGTCAGCGCGTCCGCGACCAGGCCGTCGACTCCGCCCCACCGCCGGTAGAGGGTCGCCTTGTGGACACCGGAGCGCGCTGCGACCGCCTCGGCGGTGAGCCCGTCGTAGCCCTTCTCCGTGACCTCGGCGAGCGTGGCGGCGACCACGTCCGCGCGGACCCTGGCGCTGCGTCCGCCCGGGCGCGGGGTCGGCGTGCGCGGGCGCTGATCAGAGTGGAGGGGATCGCTCAAAGTCGACTCCAGTCGCATTAAGGCTTGCCGCGGGATGGGCGTCGTGCAATGCTCATCGTAACGCGACGTGAGTCGCATTACGCGAGGAGTCTGCGTGACCGCCACAGCCATCCCCGACCCGACTGTTCTGCACCCGCTCGCCGGCCACGACCGGGTGGTCCTGCTGCGCCCACTCGTCACCGACCCCAGGATCGAGGTCGGCGAGTACACCTACTTCGACGACCCCGACGGAGCCACCCGCTTCGAGGAGTGCAACGTCCTCTACGCGTACGGCCCCGAACGGCTGGTGATCGGCAAGTACTGCGCGATCGCCACCGCGACCCGCTTCCTGATGGCCGGGGCCGCCCACCCGGCCATCGGTGTCTCCACCTTCCCCTTCACGATGTTCGGTGGCAGCTGGACCGAACAGACCCTCGACATCGTCACGGGACTGCCCACCCGGGGCGACACCGTGGTCGGCAACGACGTCTGGTTCGGCTTCGGTGTGACCGTCCTGCCCGGCGTCCGGATCGGAACCGGAGCGATCATCGCGGCCGGCGCGGTGGTCACCGCCGACGTCGAGCCCTACACGATCGTCGGCGGCAACCCCGCCCGCCCGATCCGGCGCCGCTTCGACGACGCCGACATCGACCGCCTGCTCCGAGCCGCCTGGTGGGACTGGCCGGTCGAGCTCGTCACCGAGCACGTCCGCGCCATCATGTCCGGCACCCCAGCCGACATCGAGGCCATCGCCGCGACGAACGGCCTGCTCGCCTCCTGACCCGTCGACACCTCGAAGGGGCATTGATCACCGGCGGGCCGGTGCGCGAAGATGGCGCACCCCTGTTCCATCCCTCACCCCGTCCGCCGCTGAGCCACACGCCCAGCTCCTGGGTCCGTCCGACGCCGTACGGTCCTCGCACCCGTCGGTTCCGTTCGCTCGGAGGGATCCTCCTCATGCGTGCCTCCCTGTCCTCGTCCTCGTCGGTCCTTCGTGATCTGCCGGTCCTACTCGTGGCAGTGGTGTGGGGGTCGAGCTTCCTCGCCGTCCAACGGGTGGCCGAGCCGGGAACGGTCGTGGCGATGCTCGTACTGCGATTCGGGCTGGTACTACCGCTGCTGGGGCTCGCCGCGTGGCGGGCCCTGCGGAGGCTGAGCCGCACCGAGTGGCTCGGCGGCGCCGCGCTGGGCCTGGTCCTCAGCGGGATCTTCCTGCTGGAGACCTACGGGGCGGTGCACACCTCCGCCACCAACGCCGGGCTGATCATCAGCCTCGCCATGGTGCTCACCCCGCTCGGCGAGAGCGCCCTCGGCCGTACCGCGCCACCACGTGCCTTCCTGACGGCCGCCGGGCTGGCGGTCCTCGGCGTCGCCCTGCTCACCGGCGACGGAGGGCTGCGCCCGCCCGCGCTCGGTGATCTGTTGGTGCTGGGCGCCGCCCTGGTCCGTTCGGCGTACGTCCTGGCGATGGCCCGCAGCCGGGCCGTCCGGAACACCGACATGCTCGCCCTCACCTGGGTCCAACTGGCGGTTGCCACCGCTGTGTTCTCGGTCGTGGCGCTGGCCGTCGGTCCCGTTCCGTGGAGCGTCGCGCTGTCGTATGGAGCCGGCCAGTGGGCCTGGCTGCTGCACCTGTCCTTGTTCTGCACCCTGTTCGCCTTCTTCGTTCAGATGTGGGCCGTCCGGGCCACCTCGCCGTCCCGGGTCAGCCTGCTGCTCGGTACCGAACCGCTGTGGGCCGCCGTCTTCGGCATCACCATCGCCGGAAACCGGATGGGCCCGCTCGCGCTGCTCGGAGGAGCCCTGGTGCTGGTCGCGACCGAGTGGGGCCGCCGGACCGCACCCGCACCCGAACCCGCATCGCACCAGGTCGAGGCCGAAGTCGCCGACGACGCCCCGGGTGTCAGCGAGTCAGGAACCGGTACCGCTCTGGCGAACTCCCCGTCGGCCCGGGCCTGACCCGCCGCCGCGCTCATCGAGCCCACAGAGTCCGACGGGCGTAGTCGAGGGCGACCGCGCCGAGCAGCGGCCCCCAAGCGACCAGGGGAAGGTAGGCAAGGGTCATCACCAATGCGCCGACGCCGTGCGGCGAGTCCGGCTCCGCAAGGTTTCCGGCCCAGCCCCCGAACAGGGCGACCAGCCCTGTCCTGGTCAGGAGGAGCGAGCCGAGCAGAGCGGGGACGACGGCTAACAGCGGGCGCACCCGTCGGCCGCCGAGCAGCGGGATCCAGTACGGCACCACGTGGCCCCAGGGTCGGACCAGGCCGACGGTCAGGAAGGCCAGCCCCTCGGCCAACGCGCTCAGGGCCACGCAGTAGACCGTGCCCCAGCCCGGCTGGTGCGCGGAGAAGGCGGCGTAGGTCGTTCCCGTGAACCCGACCGGGACGCCGAAGCCGAACGCGATCCGCCACAGCCCCGACGGGACGGTGCTCAGCGCCGCAGCCTTGGCCGCCAGTTCGGCCCAGCGCGGTGCCGGCGGAGCCACGCGGGGCGGAACGCCGGGTGTTGCGGGGACGGCCGCCCGGGCCTTGATCATGAGCTTCGACATGGTGCTGGACTCCTCTCCGGTGCGACCCCGGTGGCCGCCCCGATGGCTCAAGACTGGACCCCCTCGGGTGGTGGCGGCAGATGTCGATCGGCCTGTTCTCCCAGGTCAAAACCCCCGTGAAATATGCCGATCGGCACAGGCAGCCGACCTCCGCCGCGTCCTAATGTGGTCGTCGTCGAAGGAAGGTGATGACGATGAGTCAGCTGCTCTCGCTGGTCGTCCCGGTCGTGCTGCTGGTCGGTTGGGCGATCCGGGCGCGCCTCGGGACGACGGTCGTCACGGGTGTGGCCGGAGCCGTCTCCGTGGTGGTCACTGCGGGCGTCTGGGTCGCCGGCCGCTGGTCGGAATCGGACCGCTGGCCGGGCCTGGTCGGCCTGTTCGAGCTGGCCGGCCTGTTGCTGCTGGTCGTGCTCACCCTCAGGGCCGAGGACGGGCGGGCCTGCGCGGCGGCGGTCTGGACGGTGGGCGGCGCGGTCTCGCTCTGGGTGTCCCGCTTCGCGGTCGGGAGCGGTCCCCGGTCCGTCCTCACCCTCTTCGGCTTCGGGGCGACCTTCTCCCTCCCGGCCGTCCTGGTCGGGCTCTACCTGCGCGGGCTCGACGAGGGCCGCCACCGGGCCGTGGTCGAGGCCCGGCGCGCCCAGCGGCTCGAACTGGCCCACGACCTGCATGACTTCGTGGCACACGACGTCAGCGGGATGGTCGCCCAGGCCCAGGCCGGTGCCTACCTGGCCTCGGTCGACCCGGTTCGGGCGGCGGCCGTGTTCGACCGGATAGAGCAGGCCGGGCAGCGGGCCCTGGCATCACTGGATCGAACGGTCCAACTGCTGCGCGCGGAGGAGGGGAGCGAGCGCAGCCCCCAGCCGGGGCTCACTGAACTCACCGAGGTCACCGAGCGGTTCACCGCCTCGGGTGGTCCGGAGGTCCGCCTGGAGCTGCCGGACCAGCCGGTGCCGAGGGAAGCGGCGGGGACGGTCCACCGGATCGTGGTGGAGGCGCTGACCAACGTCCGCCGGCACGCTCAGGACGCCCACCGGATCGAGGTGAGGGTCGGCTGCGCCGGGGAGTGGCTGGAGCTGACGGTGACGAACGACGGCCTGGTTCCCGGTTCAGCAGTCCGCCCCCGCCGAGGCGGCGGCAGTGGACTGCTGGGGCTGGCGGCGCGGGTGGAGGGATTGGGCGGGATCTTCGAGGCGCGGGCACACGACCAGGGGGTCTGGCGAGTGACCGCGAGGCTGCCGCTGGCAGGGCGGGAGGGCCCGGAGCGGTCGGAGGCCTCGATGAGGAATGGCACGGGTGCAAGGGAGCGGAGCGGATGAGCAGGAGTGCAGGGTCGATCCGGATCCTGGTCGCTGATGATCAGGCCGATGTCCGCAGCGCGTTCCGAATGATTCTGGACGTCCAGCCGGACATGACCGTGGTCGCCGAGGCTGCGGACGGTGCCGCGGCGGTGGAGGAAGCGAAGAGACTGCGGCCCGATGTGGTGCTTGCGGACATTCGGATGCCGAAGCTCGACGGTTTGGAGGTCACACGGCAGTTGTCCGGCCAGTGCAAGGTGATCGTGGTGACCACCTTCGACCTGGACGAGTACGTGCACACGGCCCTGCGGCATGGCGCGGCGGGCTTCCTGCTGAAGCGCTCGGGGCCGGTGCTGCTGATCGAGGCGATCCGGGCGGCGATGGCTGGGGATGCGCTGATCAGTCCGCAGGTCACTGTCCGGCTGTTGCGACACATGGCCCTGGCGGGCGCCGATCCAGCGCCCGGGCCGGCGGTCGGGGTCGGTGTGACGGGCCCGTTGATAGCCGGCCCGGTGGAGGAACTGACCGAGAGGGAACGGGAGATCGCTGAGCTGGTGGCCGACGGAGCGACCAATGCCGAGGTCGGCGCCGGGCTCTTCATCTCACCGGGAACGGTGAAGAACCACCTCGCCAACATCCAACGAAAGCTCGGCGCCCGTAACCGGGTGGGCGTCGCGTCCTGGGTGTGGGAGCAGGCAGCCGCCAACCGGTAAGCGGCTCCTGGTCCGGAGAGCGAGAGAGGCCAATGGAGGAAGCCCGCGCAAGAGCGAGGCCCGAGCGGAGAGGGAGGAAGGGCGAAGGCGGGCCCCGGGACAGGAGGGCCGCAGAGGGAAGCTGGGCCTGCCCAGAACGGGAGGCGGAGCCGCGGGAGCGGAGGCGAGGTAGGGCCCGCGCCGGGAGGCGAAGACGGAGGCGGAGGCGGAGGCGGAGGCGGAGGGCAGGGAGGCGGGGCAAGTCCCCCAGGACCCCACAGGCTGCCGGGGCTGCGAGCGCGCAGCAGCCCCGCGCTGGGACCGGCGCCGGTCCCAGCGCGGGGCTGCTGCGC
>NZ_JBFBGS010000028.1:0-128053 GCF_040684795.1 Kitasatospora sp. NPDC089797
GCGCACTCGGCGACCACCGCCAACTACGCGGTGCTCTCCGCCCTGTTGAACCCCAGTCGATCGACTGCCCGCCCCGGCTCCCGTCACGTCCTCGGTGGGGCTGCTCAGAAACCGCCGGTCTGCTCGTCCCGACGGCGCTGCCAGCGCTGCTCCACCCGGTCCATCATCCCGGCCTTGCGACGCGGGGCGGCGGCCTGCCGGGGACCCGAGCCCTGACCCGCGGGAGCACGGCGCCAGCCGGTCACCGCGAACACCGCGCACCCGAGCATCACCAGGAAGCCCACGACGCTGACCCAGATCTGGTCCGGTACGACCATGCCGCCCATCAGCAGGCCGACCCCCACCACGAAACCGGCGACGGCCAGGTAGACCCGCCGACGGGTGAAAGTGCGCAGCCCGGTTCCCTCGAGCGCCGACGCGAATTTGGGATCTTCGGCATACAGCGCTCGCTCCATCTGGTCGAGCAGTCGCTGCTCGTGCTCCGAGAGCGGCACGGAGTCCTCCTACTCGTCGGTCGCGGGTGCGACCGGTCCGCCACCCCGGTCGGGGAGGCCAGTCCAATCAGCCTTGGGCATGCGGTCGGACGCCCGTGCGGGGGACCCGGCCCGTGTCGTCCATATGCCCCACGCATCCGGCTGTCATGCTTTCCGGCTTTACCCAGATCATACGGTCCGTGGGCCGGTTACGGAGTGGTCTGCGCCGCGTGGGCCGGGCCACTTCGACCGGGCGGGGCCGCACCCGGGTCAACGCCGGGGGCCTCGGACAAGTGCCCGACCTGTTGGAATCGGTCCGGACCTGGGGAGCACCGGGGGCGCACCGGGGCGAGCAGCAGGCGTGCGGCGGCCGTCCGGGAGACGAACCGCCGCCGCACGGTGGGTGAACCGTACGGCGGCGGGCCGGGGCTCCGGGGCCCGGGCGGAGCGGTGATCCGGGTCAGACCAGGGTGGCCAGCAGGTGCAGCTGGGTCGCGACGGCGTGGAAGGCGGGCTGCGCGGCGGCGGCCTCCTCCAGCTTCAGCAGCGCCTCCATCGCGCCCGGCTCGGTGTCCACCAGCACCCCGGGCACCAGGTCGGCGAAGACCCGGACGCCGTGCACCGACTCCACCCGCAGGCCGGCGCCCTCGGCCAGCCGGCCCAGCTCCTCGCCGGTGAACCGGCGCGGCATCGGGTCCTGCTCGCCCCAACGGCCGTCGGCGGCGGACAGCACCGTACGGGCCTCGGTGAAGTGGCCGGCCAGCGCGCGGGCCAGCACGGCGCCGTTGCGGTTGGCGGCCAGCAGGCTCACCAGCCCGCCCTTGCGCAGGGTGGCGGCCAGGCTGCCGAGCGACTCGGCCGGGTCGTCCACGACCTCCAGCACGCCGTGGCAGAGCACCGCGTCCACGCTGCCGGGGGCGATCAGCTCGGGCAGCGTCTGGGTGTCGCCCTGGACGGCGCGGACCAGGTCCGTCACGCCGGCCTCGGCGGCCCGGCGCTCCAGCGCGAACAGGGCGTCCGGACTCGGGTCGACCACGGTGACCCGGTGGCCGAGCTTGGCCACCGGCACCGCGAAGTTGCCGGTGCCGCCGCCGGTGTCGACCACGTCGAGCACCGGCTGGTCCAGCTCGGCCGCCCGGTTCTCCAGGGCTGCCCGCACCACCTCCCAGACCACGGCGGTACGCAGGGCACTGCGGGGACGCGTCGGGTACAAGGTGGGACTCCTCGGCACGTGCAGATCGATCAGGATGCCTCCACCTTAGGGCCTGGTGGCCGCGCCGTTCGCGCCCGGGGAGTCGTCGCCGACGAGCGGCAGCCGGGGCGCGGGCGGGGTCGCGCGCAGGCCGAGCAGCCGTTCGACCAGACGCAGGAAGAGGGCCGAGTTGCGGATCAGGTCGTCGGCGTCGCGGGCCGAGGCGGCGCCCCGGATCCCGGCCTCGGCGGCGGCCCGGCGGCGGGCGCCGGCACCGTAGTAGAGCGCCCATTCGGCCAGTTCGGGGGCCACCTCGGGCAGCACCTCCCAGGCGCTGCGGATGGCCTTGCGCCGTCGCGGGTTCTTCTCCGGCCGCCCGCGGACGGCCAGCACGGCCGCCACCGTGCGCAGCGCGGCGAGGTGGGCGGTGGCGTAGCGCTCCAGCGGGTCCTCCAGCAGCCGGGCGCGGGCCAGCGTGCGGTGGGCGTCGGCGAGCAGGTCGAGGGCGGCGGGCGGCGCGGTGCTCCGGCGCAGCACGGGATGGACGTCCCGCGCGGCGGGGCGTCCGCCGACCGGGCCGGGGTCGTGGGGCAGGGCGGCGGAGTGGAGGCGGGCGGTGACGGGCTCCGGATGGCTGATGGTCATGGTCTCCCCCGTTCCGAGGCAGCGCCCGGGCCGGGTGGCCCGTGCGCCTCCATCGTGAACGGCCCCACTGACAATCCGGCCCCGGGAACGGGCGTACCGGCGGCGGGCGCGGTCCCCCCGGTCCGCGCCGCCGCCGTCTGCCGTCGCCCCGCCCACCCCCCACCGGGCGGCGGAGGCGAACTCCCCCGTTCTCCCCCGTACGGTGACCGGCCTCCCCCCGGCCCGCTCCGCCGCCCCGTGCCGGCGGTGCGGGGCCCGGAACCGGCGCCCGACGGACGGACCCCCGCCCCCGGGCCCTCCGGGCCGGTGGTCGGACGGATCCGCCACCCGGGCGGCCGGCGCCCGACGCGCCGTCCTCCCGGGTGCCACCACTCTCCCGTCCCGGCAGGTCGGCGGGCCATCCGCTGACGTACTCAACCGCGGATCTGAGTACCCGTACTCAGTCGGCCGCGGCCGGGCGGGCACGGAACCGCGGCGGCGGCCCACCGCGTCCCGGGTCCGGGTACGGTACGGCGGGGCCGGGCGGTCCCGGCCGGGGCCGCGGGCCCCGGGACGACGAGGAGGGGAACCCCATGACGGTCCTGCCGCTGATCTTCACCAGCGGCCTGGCCAGCGGCATCAACGCGTACGCGGTGGTGCTGCTGCTCGGTCTGCTGGGCCGGTTCGCCGGGGCGGACTCGGTACCGCACGCGCTGGAGCGCACCGACGTGCTGATCGCGGCGGCCCTGCTGTTCCTGCTGGAGGCGGTGGCCGACAAGATCCCGTACGTGGACACCGTCTGGGACGCCGTGCACACCGTGATCCGGCCGGTCGCCGGCGCCGTGGTCGGCGTGCTGATCGCGAGCAACGACCCGGGCTCGCTCAGCGAGGTCGCGGCCGGCGCGATGGGCGGCACCACGGCCCTGGTCACCCACCTGGTGAAGGCCTCGCTGCGGATGGCCGTCAACACCACGCCGGAACCGTTCAGCAACATCGCGGTCAGCCTGACGGAGGACCTCTCGGTGGCCGGCCTGGTCACCCTGGCGATCTTCCACCCCTGGGCGGCCGCCTCGATCGCCGCCGTCCTGCTGCTGGCCGGCCTGCTGCTGGTCCGGCTGGCGGTCAACCGGATCCGGGCCTTCCGCGCCCGGCGGCGCGAGCGCAGGGCCGCCCGGGCGGCCGCTGAACGGCCGTCCGCAGGTCAGCCCTAGGATCGGGGCATGGCACGGATCGTCATCATCGGCGCAGGAATGAGCGGGCTCGCGGCGGCCTCCCGGCTGGCGACCCTCGGACACCGGGTGACGGTCTGCGAGGCGGGCGGCACGTACGGCGGCATGGTCGGCCGGTACGAGCGGGACGGCTTCGCCTTCGACACCGGGCCCGGCCTGCTCGCCCTCCCGGCGGTCTACCGCGACCTCGCGCTGAAGACCGGCCGGGAGCCGCTGGAGGAGCTGGTCGACCTGGCGCCGGTGGACCCGGAGAGCCGGCACCTGTTCCCGGACGGCACCGCCGTCACCCTGCCCAACGCCTCGCGCGGCGGCGTCAGCCAGGCCCTGGACGCCGCCTTCGGCGCGGGCTCCGGCGCCCGCTGGAGCGCGGTGATGAACCACGGCCGGACGGTCTGGGAGGCGACCCGCCGCCCGCTGCTGGAGGAGCCGCTCCCGGCCGACCCCGCCCTGTTGCACGCCGACCCGTACCCCGTCCCGCCCGGGCGCGGCCTGGCCCGGCTGCGCCGCCCCCGGCCCTGGACCCTCCGGGACGTCGCCGAGCGCGAACTCGGCGCCCACCCCGGGCTGACCGCCCTGCTGTCCGAGGCCGCCGTCCGGTACGGCTTCGCCCCCGGCCGGGCGCCGGCCGGGGCCACCGTGCTGCCGTACATGGAGCAGTCCTTCGGCGTCTGGTACGTCCGGGGCGGCCTGCGGGCCCTGGCGGAGGCCGTGTACCGGCGCTGTGAGCTGCGCAAGGTCGGGTTCCGCTTCGACACCCCGGTCACCCGGGTGGTCGTCGAGGACGGCCGGGCCCGCGGGGTGGAGACGGCGGACGGCCGGATCGACGCCGATCTGGTGCTCTCCGCGATGGACGCCGGGGCCCTGCACCGCCACGGCCTGGTCGAGTGGCCCGGCCTGCCGCCCGAGCGGTCGGAGCCACACGGGGTGCCCGGCCGGTTCAGCGTGCTGCTGGCGCTGCGCGGGCCCCGCCCGGAGGGCACCGCGCACCGCACGGTGGTGCACGCGGCCGACCCGGCCGCCGAGGAGGCGTCGCTGACCGGCTCCGCCCCGCCCTGCGAGCGCCCCACCGTCCAGGTGCTGCGCCCCGACGACCCGGCGCTCCGGCCGGACGACGCCCACGAGGCCGTGGTGCTGTCGGCGACCGTCCCGGCCCAGGGCGAGGTCGACTGGACGGCCCCGGGCGTCGCCGACCGCCACGCCGACCGGCTGCTCGCCCACGTGGACGCGGCCGGTCTGAACCTGCGCGAGCGGGTGCTGTGGCGGGTGGTGCGCACCCCGGAGGACACCCGCCGGGAGACCGGCGCCCCGGCCGGCGCGGTCGCCCGCCCGGTCCTGGCCGGCTCCTCGGGCGCGTGGCTGAAGGCCGCCAACGAATCCCCGGTGCCCGGCCTCTACCTGATCGGCGGCGCCGCCCACCCCGGTGGCGGACTCGCCCGGGTCGGCATGTCGGCCTGCATCACGGCCGGGCTGGTCGGCCCGGCGTAGGCCGCGGGGTTGTCGGGGCCGCAGCGCCGCGGTCAGCCCTGGTGCCAGGTGTTCTGCTGCTGGTAGCCGTAGTTCTGGTCGTACGCCGGCTGCTGCGGGATGCCCTGGCCGTGCTGGTCGGGCTGGGGCTGCCACTGCTGGTGGTCCTGCTGCGGGTGCTGCTGCTGTGCGTTCGGGTCCCAGCCCTGCTGCTGGTAGCCCGCGTACGGGTCCTGGGGCTGCTGCTGGTAGCCCGCGTACGGGTCCTGGGCCTGCTGCGGGTAGCCGCCGTAGGACTGCTGGTCGTAGGCGTAGGCGGGCTGCTGCTGGGGCTGCCACTGCTGCTGCTCGTAGCCGGGCTGGTAGGCCGGGGCGTACGGGTCCTGCGCCTGCTGGGCCTGCGGCTGCTCGTAGTACGAGGGGGCGTAGACGCCGTCCTGGGCGAGCTCCTGCATCTCGAAGGCGGCGGTCTGCTCGACCTCCGGGACCTCCTCGGCGACCGGCTCCGGGACGGGGGCCGTGGCGGCCGGGGTCTCCTCGACCGCGCTGACCTCGCCGACCCGCTCCTCCTCCGCCGCCGCCACGGCCGCGACCGCCGCGCCGCCGGTGAGGGCGCCGAGCAGGGGGACCTTGGCGAGCGGGCCGGGCAGGCTGCCGTCGGCCTTCCGCAGGGACCAGCCGCCCTGGTAGCCGCGCTTGACCGAGAGGGTGACGAAGGCCTGGCCGACCGCGAACAGGCCCGCGCCGGCGCCGATCACCAGGACCGAGCCGAGGCCCATCCCGGCCGCCACGGCCAGGAAGCCGGCCAGGGCCAGCGCCCGCCAGTGCACCGGGGCCCGGTTCTGCAGCAGCACCTCGGCGACCAGCCAGAGCGCCACCACCGCCAACGCGACGTACAGCAGCAGGTATCCGATGCCCATCCGCGCGCTACCTCCAGTCGCGTGCCCGCGCGCGCCGCGCGTGTGCGGCGACTGTACCGGTTCAACGGCCGGGGCACCGCATCGCGTTCCCGCCCCCGGGCGGCACCGGACGCACCCGCACGGGCCCGCCACCGCGTGGCGGTGACGGGCCCGTGAACAGCGGTGATCAGCGCTGGTGGAGCCCCAGGTTCTGGTAGATCTCCAGCGTCGCCGTCGAGTGGTTGAGCGTGATGAAGTGCAGGCCGGGCGCGCCCTCCGCGAGCAGCCGCTCGGCCATCGCGGTGGCGTGCTCGATGCCGATCGCGCGCAGCGCCGCCGGGTCGTCGACGGCCGCCCGCAGCCGGGCCTCCAGCTCCGCCGGGAAGGCCGAGCCGCTGAGCTGCGGGAAGCGCTCCAGCTGCTTGGCGTTGGTCACCGGCATGATCTCCGGGATGATCGGCGTCTCGCAGCCCGCGGCGGTGACCCGGTCGCGGAACCGCAGGTAGTCGTCCACCTCGAAGAACATCTGGGTGATCGCGTAGTCCGCGCCGGAGCGGACCTTCGCGATGAAGTGCCGGATGTCCTCGTCCCAGTCGGTCGAGCGCGGGTGCATGTTCGGCGAGGCCGCGACGCCGACGCAGAAGTCGCCGATGCCCCTGATCAGCTCCACCAGCTCGTACGCGTAGGTGACGCCGTCCGGGTGACGGACCCACTCGCCCATCGGGTCCCCGGGCGGATCGCCCCGGACCGCGAGGACGTTGCGCACGCCCTGGTCGGCGTACTGGCCGATGATGTTGCGCAGTTCGGCGACCGAGTGGTCCACGGCGGTCAGGTGGGCGACCGGGGTGAGCGTGGTCTCGGTGGCGATCCGGCCGACGATGTTGACGGTCCGCTCCCGGGAGGAGCCGCCGGCGCCGTAGGTCATGCAGACGAAGTTCGGGTCCAGCGGTTCGAGCCGACGGATGGCGTCCCAGAGCCGGTGCTCGCCGATCTCGGTGCGCGGCGGCATGAACTCGAAGGAGAAGGAGCGCCTTCCGGCCGCCAGGAGTTCGCGGACCGTCTGTGCGCGGTCCGGTCTCGTGGAAGCGATGCCGAGTGCCATGCTGGCAGGTTATCGGGCCTCCGAAGGGGGCGGACAACTCGATTCCACGATTCGGGACAAGTGGTGGACCGTTCTCCGCTTGCCCTCCCCCGCTCCCCCGGCCCCGCTCGCACAGCCGTTCCCCACCGCCCCGCTACGCTTGCTGCACCCCAGCGAACCCAGCGGAGCATCATCGTGACCTCGTCCAGCAACCGGTCGGCCAACCCCATCGACGTGGAGGACGTCCGCACGCGCGTCAACGCCGCCCTCACCGCGTTCATGGACGGGCAGTCCGCGCTGCTCGGCACGATCTCGCCGCAGCTGGTGCCCGCCGCCGACGCGCTGCGCGACTTCCTGCTGGACGGCGGCAAGCGGCTGCGCCCGGCCTTCTGCTACTGGGGCTGGCGCGCCGCGGGCGGTCCCGCCGACGGCGAGGGGATCGCCAACGCCGCGGCCGCGCTGGAGCTGCTGCAGGCCAGCGCCCTGGTGCACGACGACCTGATGGACCGCAGCGACACCCGCCGCGGCCTGCCCTCGGTCCACCGCCGCTTCGAGGCGCTGCACCGGGACAGCGGCTGGCGCGGCGACCGCGAGCAGTTCGGCTCCTCGGCCGCGGTGCTGCTCGGCGACCTGCTGCTGATCTGGTGCGACGAACTGTTCCTGCGCTCCGGCCTGGACCCGGCGGCGGTGCTGGCCGCGAAGCCGGTGTTCGACCTGATGCGCACCGAGGTCATGGTCGGCCAGTACCTGGACGTGCTGGAGCCGGTGGCCGGCGACTCGGCCGACCGGGGCGCCCTGGCCCGGGCGCAGACCGTCCTGCACTACAAGTCGGCGAAGTACACGATCGAGCGACCGCTGCAGGTCGGCGCCCTGCTGGCGGGGGCCGGACCGGAGCTGGTCGGGGCGCTCGGCGCGTTCGGGCTGCCGCTGGGCGAGGCCTTCCAGCTGCGGGACGACCTGCTCGGCGTCTTCGGGGACCCGGCCGTCACCGGCAAGCCCGCCGGGGACGACCTGCGCGAGGGCAAGCGCACCCTGCTGGTCGCGCACGCGATGCGCGCGCTGCCGCCGGCCGACGCCCGGCACCTGGACGCCCGGCTGGGCGCGCCCGACCTGGCCGCCGAGGAGGTCGCCGGGCTGCGCGGGCTGGTCGCCGGCTCCGGCGCGCCGGAGCTGGTGGAGCGCCGGATCGAGGAGCTGATGGAGCAGTCGCTGGCCGCGCTGGCGGCGGCCCCGCTGGCCGACGAGGAGGCGCGTGGGGTGCTGCTGGCGCTGGCCGAGGCCGCCACCGTCCGCAAGTACTGAGGGACGACGGCGGCCCCGGAGGCCGTCAGAGCGCCGTGCGCACCCGGCGGGCGAGCTCGGCGGCGGCCGCCCGCGGGTCCTCGGCCGCGGTGATCGCCCGGACCACCACGACCCGGCGGGCGCCGGCGGCCAGCACCTCGTCCAGGTTGCCGAGGTCGATCCCGCCGATCGCGAACCACGGCCGGTCGGTGGCCTGCGCCGCCGCGTACGAGACCAGGCCGAGGCCCGGCGCGTGCCGGCCCGGCTTGGTCGGGGTCGGCCAGACCGGGCCGGTGCAGAAGTAGTCGACGCCCGGCTCGGCGACGGCCGCGTCCACCTCGGACTCGGCGTGGCAGGAGCGGCCGATCAGCACGTCCTCGCCGAGGATCGCCCGGGCGGCCGGCACCGGCAGGTCGTCCTGGCCGAGGTGCAGCACGTCCGGCCGGGCCGCGTGGGCGACGTCGGCGCGGTCGTTGACCGCCAGCAGCTTGCCGTGGCGGCGGCAGGCGTCGGCGAAGACCTCCAGCGCCGCCAGCTCCTGCCGGGCCTCCAGGCCCTTGTCCCGGAGCTGGACGATGTCCACCCCGCCGGACAGCGCCGCGTCCAGGAACTCGGCCAGGTCGCCCTGCTCGCGCCGGGCGTCGGTGCACAGGTACAGCCGGGCGTCGGCCAGCCGGGCGCGCAGGGTGTCGGCCGCCATCAGATCAGCATCGCCTGGGCGCGGCGCTTGACCTCGGTGCCGCGGTTCTCCCGCAGCGCCTGGATCGGGCTGCCGGGCAGCGACGGGTCCTCGGTGAAGAGCCACTCCAGGATCTCCACGTCGTTGTACCCGCAGTCGCGCAGCAGGTTCAGGGTCCCGGACAGGTGCTTGACCAGCCCCTGGCCGTCGATGAACGCCGCAGGGACCTGCAGCGACTTGTTGGGGCCGCGGCGCAGCGCGATCAGCTCACGCTTCCTGACCATGTCGCGGACCTCGGTGACCAGCACACCCCACTGCTCCGAGATGTCGGGGAGGTACATCCACTCGGGGACCAGGGCTTCAACATTGCTTTCGATCTCGCTCACGCCACCAGACTGCCACCTCGCCACTGCCCGGCGCTAAACGGTGGCCCCCTTGAGCGGCACCGCGGGGTCCGCGGCGAGCGTCCGGTCGAGCACCGCGCCGCGCTCGATCAGCTTCCGGCCCTGGGTGAGGTCGCGCGGCCGGTCCACCGCCAGCAGCGCGCTCGGCACCCCGCCGCGCAGCCAGAGCACCGACCAGGCGGCGTCCGACGGGCTGCCGCGCCACAGCAGTTCGTCGCCCTCGGCGTGCCGGCCGGCGTACTGGACCATCCGCCCGAACTGCTCGGACCAGAAGTACGGCACCGGGTCGTACGGCACGTCCGCGCCGAGCACCGAGGCCGCCGCGGCGCCGCCGGACTGCAGCGCGTGGTCCCAGTGCTGGACGGCCAGCCGGGCGCCGGAGCGGGCCGACGGGTAGCTGACGCAGTCCCCGGCGGCGAACACCCCGGGCAGGCCGGTGCGCAGCCGGCCGTCCACCACGACCGCGCCGGCGGCGTCCAGCTCGACGCCCGAGCCGGCCAGCCAGCCGGTCGCGGGCCGGGCACCGACGCCGACCACCACCTCGTCGGCCGGCAGTCGGGTACCGTCCGCCAGCAGCACCGCCCCGGGCTCGACGGCGGCCACGCCGACCCCGCAGCGCAGTTCGACCCCGGCCTCGGCGTACCAGGCAGCCATCGCCGCGCCGACCTCGGTCGGCAGCGCCCCGGGCACCGGTGCCGGACCGGCCTCGACCACGGTCACCGCGCAGCCCGCCTGCCGCGCGGCGGTGGACACCTCGGCCCCGATCCAGCCGGCGCCGACCAGCACCAGCCGCAGGCCGGGGCGCAGCAGGGCGCGCAGCGCCAGGGCGTCGTCCAGGGTGTGCAGCAGGTGGGCCCGCTCGGCGCCGGGCAGGGCGCGCGGGGTGGCGCCGGTGGCGATCACCAGCGCGTCGTAGCGCAGGTCGCCGCCGTCGGTGTGCAGCACGCCCGGGGCGAGCCCGGTGGCCCGGCGGCCGGTGAGCAGTTCGACGCCGAGGCCGTCGTAGTCGATGTCCAGGGTGGTGGCGTCGGCCTTGCCGAGCAGGACGTCCTTGGAGAGCGGCGGCCGGTCGTACGGCGCGTGCGCCTCCTCGCCGACCAGCAGGATCCGCCCGGGCCAGCCGCCCTCCCGCAGCTTCAGGGCGCACTGCGCCCCGGCCAGCCCGGCCCCGACGACGACCACCTGCTGCGTTGCGCTGCTCAGCTCTGCCACGCCCGTCACTGTACCCACGGGCCCGGCGGGCCCCGGGGGCGGCCGCCCGGCCCCGTCCCACGCCTCGTACGGCCCTTCGGCCGGGCCCACCCCCGGCGTTAAGGTGGGAGCACCACACGGGAGCCCGGCGTACCGGGCTGAGAGGCGGGCTGGCACGGCCCGCGACCGTCCGAACCTGATCCGGGTCATACCGGCGAAGGGAGAAGAGCAGCTTTGTCACGCTTGTCAGCAGGCAGCCACGCGGACGTGCTGGTGATCGGCGGGGGCGTCATCGGCCTCGCCGTGGCCTGGCGCGCCGCCCAGCGCGGGCTGCGGAACGTGATCGTGGTCGACCCCCGGCACGGCGGGGGCGCGGCCGGCGTCGCCGCCGGGATGCTCGCCCCGGTCACCGAGCTGCAGTACGGCGAGGAGCCTCTGCTGCACCTCGGGGTGGCCTCCAACCGGCGCTACGAGGGCTTCGCCGCCGAGCTCACCGAGGCGAGCGGCGGCCTGGACACCGGCTACCGCCGCTGCGGCACCATCGCCGTCGCGCTGGACTCCGACGACCGCGAGGAACTGCGCGAACTGCACGCCTTCCACCAACGGCTGGGCCTGGACTCGACCTGGCTGACCGGCCGGGAGGCCCGGCGGCTGGAGCCGATGCTCGCCCCGGGGGTGCGCGGCGGCCTGCACGTCGCGGACGACCACCAGGTGGACCCGCGCCGGCTGCTCACCGCCCTGGTCGCGGCCTGCGAACGGGCCGGCGTGCTGCTGCACCGGGCCGAGGCCGTCGAGCTGCTGGTCGAGGACGGCCGCGCGACCGGAGCCCGGCTGAGCACCCTGGAGACGGTGACCGCCGAGCAGGTGGTGCTCGCCGCCGGTCCGCACAGCCACCGGCTGCCCGGCCTGCCCGAGGGGGTGCTGCCCGCGGTGCGCCCGGTGAAGGGGCAGGTGCTGCGCCTCCAGGTCCCCGAGGTCTACCGGCCGTTCCTCTCCCGCAACGTCCGCGCCGTGGTGCGCGGTCAGCACCTCTACCTGGTGCCGCGCGAGAACGGCGAGCTGGTGATCGGCGCGACCACCGAGGAACAGGGCTACGACACCACCGTCACGGCCGGCGGGGTGTACGAACTCCTGCGCGACGCCCACGAGTTGGTGCCGGGCATCACCGAACTCCCGCTGCGCGAGACCGCGGCCGGGCTGCGCCCCGGCTCGCCGGACAACGCCCCGCTGCTGGGGCCGACCGCACTGCCCGGGCTGGTCGCCGCCACCGGCCACTACCGCAACGGCGTGCTACTCACCCCGGTGACCGCCGACCTGCTCGCCGACTACCTGGCGACCGGTGAAGTACCGGACCTGGCAAGGCCGTTCACGCCCACCCGGTTCTCCCCCGCATCCCCCCTGACGAAGGCCTGCGCATGACCGAGATCGAGCTGACCGTCAACGGCGAACCCCGCCGGGTGCCCGCCGCCACCACCCTCGCGGCCCTGGTGACCACCGTCAGCGCCGCCCGCACCGGTGTCGCCGCGGCCCTCAACGAGGCCGTGGTGCCGCGCAGTTCGTGGCCCGCGACGGCGCTGGCGACCGGCGACCGGATCGAGATCCTCACCGCCGTCCAGGGAGGCTGAGCCATGGCCGACGACCAACTGACCATCGCCGGGACGACCTTCTCCTCCCGGCTGATCATGGGCACCGGCGGTGCGCCGAGCCTGGAGGTGCTGGAGCGCGCCCTGCTCGCCTCCGGCACCGAGCTGACCACCGTGGCCATGCGCCGGGTGGACGCCACCACCCAGGGCTCCGTCCTGGACGTGCTGACCCGCAACGGCATCCGGGTGCTGCCCAACACGGCCGGCTGCTTCACCGCCGGCGAGGCCGTGCTGACCGCCCGGCTGGCCCGCGAGGCGCTCGGCACCGACTGGGTGAAGCTGGAGGTGATCGCCGACGAGCGGACCCTGCTGCCGGACCCGATCGAGCTGCTGGACGCCGCCGAGACGCTGGTCGACGACGGCTTCACGGTGCTCCCGTACACCAATGACGACCCGGTGCTGGCCCGCAAGCTGGAGGACGTCGGCTGCGCGGCGATCATGCCGCTGGGCTCGCCGATCGGCTCCGGCCTGGGCATCCGCAACCCGCACAACTTCCAGCTGATCGTCGAGGACGCGGGCGTCCCGGTGATCCTGGACGCGGGCGCCGGCACCGCCTCCGACGTCGCACTGGCGATGGAGCTGGGCTGTGCGGCGGTGATGCTCGCCTCCGCGGTGACCCGGGCCCAGGAGCCGGTGCTGATGGCCGAGGCGATGCGGCACGCCGCCGAGGCGGGCCGGCTCGCCCACCGGGCCGGCCGGATCCCGCGCCGCTTCCACGCCGAGGCCTCCTCCGCGATGGCGGGCCGGGCCGACCTGGACTCCCGGGAGCGGCCGGCCTTCCGGGCCGGGTAGCCGGCGCGGCCCGTGCGGGCGGGGCAGCCCACGCGGGCCGCGCGGCCCGTGTAGACCGTGTCACAAGCCGGTCCCGGAGCGGTGTCCGCCGGGACCGGCGCCCGGGCACCCCACTAGACTCGCCGGGTGGACATGGCCTTGCACGACCCGCTGATCGGTACCCTGCTCGACAACCGGTACCGGGTCCAGCAGCGGATCGCGACCGGCGGGATGTCCACCGTCTACCGGGGCACCGACACCCGGCTGGACCGGGTGGTCGCCCTCAAGGTGATGCACCCCCAGCTGGCCGGGGACGAGGGCTTCACCGCCCGGTTCATCCGCGAGGCCAAGGCCGTCGCCAGGCTCACCCACCCCAACGTGGTCAACGTCTTCGACCAGGGCGCGGACGGCGGACACGTCTTCCTCGCGATGGAGTACGTGCCCGGCCGCACCCTGCGCGACCTGCTCCGCGACCGCGGCGCGCTGTCCGTCCGGGCCGCCCTGGACGTGCTGGAGCCGGTGCTCGCCGCCCTCGGCGCCGCCCACCGGGCCGGGCTGGTCCACCGGGACGTCAAGCCGGAGAACGTGCTGATCACCGGGACCGGCCTGGTCAAGGTCGCCGACTTCGGCCTGGTCCGGGTGCTCGGCAGCGCCGACGGCGCCCCCACCTCGACGAGCACCGCCACCGGCGGCACCGTCCTGGGCACGGTCTCCTACCTCGCCCCCGAGCAGATCCTCCCGGACGCCCCCACCGACCAGCGGGTCGACGTCTACGCGGCCGGCATCCTGCTGTACGAGATGCTCACCGGCCGCCGCCCGCACACCGGTGACAACCCCGTCCAGGTGATGTACAAGCACCTGCACGAGGACGTCCCCGCCCCCTCGCTGACCGCCCCCTCCGTCGCCCCGGCGCTGGACGCCATAGTGGCCGGAGCCTGCGCCCGGGCCGCCGACGCCCGCCCGTACGACGCGGTGGAGCTGCTCGCCGCGCTCCAGCGGGTCCGCCGCACGCTCACCCCGGCCGAGCTGGACGCCGAGCCGCCGGCCTCCACCCGGCCCAGCCCGCGCTACCCGACCAGCGAGCCGACCTCGGTGATCCAGCCGCTGCCGCGGCCCGCCGACGCCCCGCCGCCGGAGCGCACCAGCGTGCTGGACGTCCCGGCCGAGCTGATGGACCAGCTGCTGGTCGAGCCCCGCCCGTACGACGAGCCGACCCCGGTCCGGGTGCGCCGGCCGAGCCGGCTGCGCCGCCTCCCGCGCAAGCCGCTGATCTGGACGGCCGTGCTGACCGCCCTGGTCCTGGTGGTGGGCGGGGTCACCTACGGGATCTCCGAGGGGCTGTACGGCTCGGTGCCGGGCGTGCTCGGCAAGGACCGGGCCGAGGCGCAGCGGGTCCTGGACGGGGAGGGCATGCACGGCCGGTTCGTCGAGGTGTTCAGCGAGTCCGTCCCGGCCGGGCAGGTGATCTCCACCGACCCCGGGGTGGGGGCGCGCACCCGCAAGAGCGAGGCCGTGACGGTCACCCTCTCCAAGGGTCCCAAGCGGATCGCGGTGCCGGACGTCACCGGCAAGAGCGCGGACGACGCGGCCGCCGCGCTGGCCGGCGCCCAGCTGACCCGGGGCGGGGTGACCCAGACCTACAACGACACCGTGCCGGAGGGCTCGGTGATCAGCAGCGCGCCGGCCGCCGGGCAGCTGCTCCAGGAGAACGCCGCGGTCTCGCTGGTGGTCAGCAAGGGCATGGTGCCCGTCCCGGACGTCACCGGGATGGGCCGGGACGACGCCCAGCGGGCGCTGCAGGCGGCGGGCTTCACCATGAAGGCCTCCACCGACTGGACGCTCGGCATGGGCAAGGTCAGCGGCCAGTCCCCGGCGGCCGGCGAGCGGCGCCCGCAGAAGTCCGTGGTGACGGTCAACTTCTCGCTGTTCTGAGCGGGTTCGGGGTTCAGCGGAGCGGCCCGTCGGCCGGCCCCTCCTGGTAGGAGTAGCGCTGCTCGCGCCACGGGTCGGCCAGGTTGTGGTAGCCGCGCTCCTCCCAGAAGCCGCGCCGGTCGGCCCGCATGTACTCCACCGCGCGCACCCACTTGGGGCCCTTCCAGGCGTACAGCCGGGGCACCACCAGCCGGACCGGGAAGCCGTGCTCGGCGGTCAGCGCCTCGCCGTTGCGGTGGGTGGCGAGCAGGGTGTGCGGGTCGGCGAAGTCGGCCAGCCGCAGGTTGGCGCTGTAGCCGTACTCGGCCCAGACCATCACGTGGGTGACGCCGGGCGCCGGGGGCACCAGGTCGAGCAGGGCGGCCGCGGGCACGCCCGTCCACTCGTTGCCGAGCACGGAGAACTTGGTCACGCAGTGCAGGTCGGCGACCACGGTGGTGCGCGGCAGGGCCTCGAAGGCCGCGAAGTCCCAGCTGGCCTTCTCCGCCGACGCGGTGGCGCCGAACACCTGGAGGTCCCAGGTCAGCGGCTTGAAGCGGGGCACCGGCCCGTAGTGCAGGGCGGGCCAGCCGCGCTGGACGCGCTGGCCCGGAGGGAGCCTCGGGTCAGACGGCGGAAGCTGTTCTCGTTCGGACTGACCCATGGCTCCATGGTGACAGACGGCGGACGAGCATCGTCGTGCGCCCCTTCACGCGCTGTTCACGCCCTGCACGTACGGACCGGCGATCGATCGCCCCCGTCCACACTTCCCCCCAAATCGGATATTCCGACACATGTCCTAGTGAGTGTGAACTTACTGGAATTTCCTCCCGATACGGTGCCAGGATGCCCAGCGCAGGACTCACCGCAGGACGTAACGCAGGGAGGCAGCACCATGCAGGGCGACCCGGAGGTCATCGAGTTCCTCAATGAGCAACTCACGGCCGAGCTCACCGCGATCAACCAGTACTTCCTGCACGCCAAGATGCAGGAGAACTTCGGCTGGACGAAGCTCGCGAAGTACACCCGGCACGAGTCGTTCGACGAGATGAAGCACGCCGAGACGCTCACCGACCGGATCCTGTTCCTGGAGGGGCTGCCCAACTACCAGCGGCTGTTCCACGTCCGGATCGGCCAGACGGTCAAGGAGATGTTCGAGGCGGACCGGCAGGTCGAGGTCGAGGCGATCGACCGGCTCAAGCGCGGGATCGTGGTGATGCGGGCCAAGAACGACGTCACCTCGGCGAACATCTTCGAGGACATCCTCGCCGACGAGGAGCACCACATCGACTACCTCGACACCCAGCTGGAACTCCTGGAGAAGCTCGGTGAGGCGCTCTACCTCGCCCAGCTGATCGAGCAGCCGGAGTCCTAGGGCCCGCCCCTCGGATCCTTGCCGGACCCTAGGCGACCCGCAGCGGGAGCACCGGTGCGATCGGGGCCGCCGGCATCATCGGGGCCGCCGGGACGTCCACCCCGGGGGCGGCCGGCTCGGGGACGGCCCGGTCCTCCGGGTCGGCGAGGCCGAGCTTCGCCGCCAGCCGGGCGGTCGGACAGGGCCGGGCGCCGTGCTCGCCGAGCAGCGCCTGGATCCGGCGGACGCAGGAGCCGCAGTCCGTCCCGGCCTTGCAGCCCTTCGCTATCTGGCGCGGGGTGGAGGCGCCCGCGTCGATCGCCGTCTTCACCTGGGCCTCGGTGACCGCATGGCACATGCACACGTACATCGCGGTCTCTCCCTGGGTGAAGCGCGGTGAAGCGCGGAGTGGATCTTGACTAAGGCTTGCCTTAGTTCACTGAGCCTCACCTTACCTGGCGAAACGGGCACGAAGAAGCCCCTCCGGACTCGGTGACCCCGAATCCGGAGGGGCTTTCGTCACATCAGGGCCGTCGGATCACTGGCCGCGGTACATCTCCGCCACCAGGAACGCCAGGTCCAGCGACTGGCTGCGGTTGAGCCGCGGGTCGCAGGCCGTCTCGTAGCGCTGGTGCAGGTCGTCCACCAGCACCTCGTCGCCGCCGCCCACGCACTCGGTGACGTCGTCGCCGGTCAGCTCCACGTGGATGCCGCCCGGGTGGGTGCCGAGGGCGCGGTGCACCTCGAAGAAGCCCTTGACCTCGTCCAGCACGTCGTCGAAGCGCCGGGTCTTGTGCCCGCTGGAGGCCTCGAAGGTGTTGCCGTGCATCGGGTCGCAGATCCACACCGGCTTGGCGCCGGAGGCGGTGACCTTCTCCACCAGGGTGGGCAGGTGGTCGCGGACCTTGCCCGCACCCATCCGGGTGATGAAGGTCAGGCGGCCGGGCTCGCGCTCCGGGTCCAGCTTCTCGATCAGGGTGAGCGCCTCGTCCACCGAGGTGGTCGGGCCGAGCTTGACCCCGATCGGGTTGCGGATCTTCGACGCGAACTCGATGTGCGCGTGGTCCAGCTGGCGGGTGCGCTCACCGATCCACACCATGTGGCCGGAGACGTCGTACAGCTCACCGGTGCGCGAGTCCACGCGGGTCAGCGCGGTCTCGTAGTCCAGGATCAGCGCCTCGTGCGAGGAGAAGAACTCGACGGTCTTGAACTCCTCCGGCGCCACGCCGCAGGCGTTCATGAACGCCAGGGCGTTGTCGATCTCCCGGGCGAGCTGCTCGTACCGCTGGCCGGCCGGCGAGTTGCGCACGAAGTCCTGGTTCCAGGCGTGCACCTGGCGCAGGTCGGCGTAACCACCGGTGGTGAAGGCGCGCACCAGGTTCAGCGTCGCAGCGGACGCGTTGTACATCCGCTTCAGGCGCTCCGGGTCCGGGATCCGGGACTCGGGGGTGAACTCGAAGCCGTTCACCGAGTCGCCGCGGTAGACCGGCAGGGTCACGCCGTCGCGGGTCTCGGTCGACTTCGAACGCGGCTTGGAGTACTGGCCGGCGATCCGGCCGACCTTCACGACCGGCACCGAGGCGGCGTACGTGAGCACTGCGGCCATCTGCAGCAGGGTCTTCAGCTTGTTGCGGATGTGCTCCGCGGACACGCCGTCGAAGGCCTCCGCGCAGTCGCCGCCCTGGAGGAGGAAGGCCTCGCCCCGTGCCACGGCACCGAGCCGGGCGCGCAGCTGGTCGCACTCACCGGCGAAGACGAGCGGCGGATAGGAGGCGAGCTCGGCAAGGGTCTTGCGCAGAGCCTCTTGGTCCGGCCACTCAGGCTGCTGCGCCGCGGGCAGGGACTGCCAGGAGTGGCCAGTCCTCGTGTTCTCAGTCGTTGCGGTCACACGGCAAGGCTACGGGGTGCCGCGAGTGATTCGTGACCATTGCCCGAGGGATGAGACACGTCTCGGACAATGCGCGTGAGCCGGCTCACCCGGACGGCCCCATCCGCTAGGCTCGACCCCATGCACGCGCCCCACACCCACTCCTGGTGGTGGGCCTCCCCCCTGGGTGGCCCACAGATCGCGCGTTCCTAGACGAACACGACGGCCGCCCCTCGGGGCGGCCGTCGTGCGTCCGAGCAGACGGCCCTCCGGGAGCGGAACCAGCACCGCCTCGCCATCCACCCCGGAAGGAAGCCGTACTCGTGACCACCCCCGCCGAGCTGCTCGCCCGCCTCACCGCCCCCGGCGCACCCGCCTTCGCCCTGCTGCACCGCCGCACCCCCCGGCACGCCCCGGACACCGTCGAGGTGCTGCTGGGCACTGTCGACAGCTACCGGAACCTCGCCGACCTGCCGGTCCGGGCGGGCATCCCGGCCGCCGGGCCGGTCCACGACCTGCTCGCGCTGGTCCCGTACCGGCAGATCCGCGAGCGCGGCTTCGAGGCGCACGACGACGGCACCCCGCTGCAGGCCCTCGCGGTGACCGAGCAGCACGCCCTGCCGCTGGCCGAATTCACCACCGCCCTGCCGCACCTGCCGGTCTCGCTCTCCGGCGGCGCGTTCGACGTGGACGACGAGGCGTACGCGGCGATCGTCCGCCGGGTGATCCGGGACGAGATCGGCAACGGCGAGGGCGCCAACTTCGTGATCCGGCGGGACTTCCACGCCACCCTGGACGACTACTCCCCGGCCCTCGCCCTCACGCTGTTCCGCCGGCTGCTGGAGCAGGAGCGCGGTGCCTACTGGACCTACCTGGTGCACACCGGGGACCGCGTCCTGGTCGGCGCCTCCCCCGAGGTGCACGTCCGGCAGAGCGGCGGCACCGTCGTGATGAACCCGATCTCCGGCACCTACCGCTATCCGGCCGGCGGCTCCGACCTCGACTCGCTGCTCACGTTCCTGCACGACCCCAAGGAGCTGGAGGAGCTCACCATGGTGGTCGACGAGGAGCTGAAGATGATGTGCACCGTCGGCGACCTCGGCGGCCAGGTGCTCGGCCCCCGGCTCAAGGAGATGTCCCACCTCGCCCACACCGAGTACGAGCTGCGCGGACGCACCTCGATGGACGTCCGCGAGGTGCTGCGCGAGACGATGTTCGCCGCCACCGTCACCGGCAGCCCGGTGCAGAACGCCACCCGGGTGATCCGCCGCTACGAGCCCACCGGGCGCGGCTACTACTCCGGCGCGCTCGCCCTGATCGGGCGCTCGGCGAGCGGCGGGCAGCTGCTGGACTCGCCGATCTGCATCCGCACCGCCGACATCGACCCGGCCACCGGGCGGCTGGTCGTCCGGGTGGGCGCCACCCTGGTGCGCCACTCCGTCCCGGAGTCCGAGGTCGCCGAGACCCACGCCAAGGCCGCCGGGGTGCTCACCGCGATCGGCGCCCGGCCCGCCCCCGCCCGGCTGTCCCGCTCCGGCGGGCCCCGGCTCGCCGACCACCACCGGGTGCAGGCCGCCCTGGACGCCCGCCGGGCCGACCTCGCGCCGTTCTGGCTGCGGATGCAGGCGCCGTCCCGGGTCACCGAGGCGCTGCCGACCCTGGTCGTGGACGGCGAGGACACCTTCACCTCGATGCTGTCCCACCTGCTGACCTCGCTCGGCCACCGGGTCACCGTGGTCCGGTTCGACGAGCCGGGCCTGCGCGAGCTGGTCGCGGCGCACCGCGGCCCGCTGGTGCTCGGCCCCGGCCCGGGCGACCCGGCGGTCGCCGACGACCCCAAGATGGCGGTGCTGCGCCCGGTCGTGGCCGACGCCCTGGCCGCCGTCCGCTCCGGCGCCCGGACGGCCCCACTGCTCGCGGTCTGCCTCAGCCACCAGCTGCTCGCCGCCGAACTCGGGCTCGCGCTGGGCCGCAAGGCCGTCCCGTACCAGGGCGCGCAGGAGACCGTCGACCTGTTCGGCACCAAGCGGACGGTCGGGTTCTACAACACCTTCACCGCGCGCTGCACGGACGCGGACGCGGCCCGGCTCGCCGCCGAGGGCGTCGAGGTCGCCCGGGACGCCGCCACCGGGGACGTCCACGCACTGCGCGGGCCCGGCTTCGCGGGCCTCCAGTTCCACCCCGAGTCGGTGCTCACCCGGGAGGGCGTGGACATCGTCGCGGCCCTGCTCCGGGAGGCGACGGCCGTACGCGGCTGAGGAGTCGCCCGGAGCGCCGGGCAACTCCCCCGAGCGGCCCACGAGTCGCCGGGCCTCCGGGCCAACGCCCGGAGGCCCCGCGGGACTTCGTCAGAGCTCCTCGTCCAGCCCCTGCTCGATCGCGTACCGGACCAGCTCCACCCGGTTGTGCAGCTGCAGCTTGCCCAGCGTGTTCTGCACGTGGTTCTGCACCGTCCGGTGCGACAGCACCAGCCGGTCGGCGATCTGGCGGTACGACAGGCCCTTGGCGACCAGCCGGAGCACCTCGGTCTCCCGGGCGGTCAGCTGCGGCGCCGCCGGCGCCGAGGCCGGGGCCGGCTCGGTGGCCAGCCGGCGGAACTCGCCGAGCACCAGACCGGCCAGGCCCGGGGTGAACACCGCGTCGCCGACCGCCGTGCGCCGCACCGCGTCCAGCAGTTCCTCCCGCCCGGCCGACTTCACCAGGTACCCGGTCGCGCCCGACTTCACCGCCTCCAGCACGTCCTGGTGCTCGCCGCTGGCCGACAGCACCAGCACCCGCACCGCCGGGTCCTGCGCCACCACCTGACGGCACACCTCGGCACCGGACAGCAGCGGCAGGTTGAGGTCCAGCACCACCACCTGCGGCGAACAGGCCCGGGCGCGGCGCACCGCCTCCTCGCCGTCGCCCGCCGTGGCCACCACGTCCAGGCCCGCCTCGGCCAGGTCGCGCGAGACGGCGTCCCGCCACATCGGGTGGTCGTCCACCACCATCACCCGCACCGGCCGGTCGGTGGTCGGCTGATCGGTCATCGGCTGGTCGGTCATGGAGAGGCCTTCCTCGGAACGCGCAGTTCGACCTCGACGCCCTCCCCGGGCGCCGAGTACAGCTCGGCCGTGCCGCCGAGATCCAGCACCCGGCCGCGGATGGACTGGGAGACGCCCAGCCGCCCGGCCCGCTCCGCCTCGCCGAGCCGGCCGGGGGCGAAGCCCGGGCCGTCGTCGCGGATGCTGACCGTGACGGCCGCCGGCTCGTCCTCCACCAGCAGCCAGGCCCGGGCCGACTCCCCCGCGTGCCGGCGGACGTTGTCGACGGCGGCGCCGACCGCCGCGGCCAGCTCGCCCGCCGCCCGGGCGGGCAGCAGCACCGGGCCGCCCGGGGCGGAGAGCGTGATCCGCTCGTCGGTGTACCGGCGCAGCAGCGCGGTCAGGTCCGTCGGCCCGGCGGGGTCGGACGCCTCGGCGGGGTCGGACGCCTCGGCGGGGTCGGTGTCCGGCTGCCGCTGGGCGGGCAGCGGGCCGCCGGTCATCAGCGCCCGCAGCGCGCGCTCCTGTTCCCCGGCGAGCCGGCCCAGCTCGGCGAAGACCCGGCCGCCGCCGCCGTCGTCCCCACGGTCGTGCTCCCCGGCTTCCGCGCCCCGGCGCTGGACCAGCGCGAGCACCTGGAGCACGCCGTCGTGGATGTCCCGGGAGAGCCGTTCCCGTTCCCGGGTGGCCGCCTCGACCTGGAGCGCCCGGGTGAGGGTCGCCTCGCTGGCCCGGGCCAGCTCGATCACGTAGCCGATCGCGCAGCCGGCCACCAGCAGCAGCACGATGTTGTGCACGTTGTCGCCGGTCGGGCCGCCGTGGCCGAGGATGTTGGCGACCCCGATCACCGCACCGGACGCCGCCGCCGGGCGCCAGCCGCCCTTGGCGGCGAAGCCCAGCACGGTGCCGGCGGCCCAGATGGTCGGCAGGGTGGGTGCGCCGTGGCTGATCCGGGCCGGGGAGTCGGTCAGCCCGCTCATCACGATGCCGGTCACGGCCAGCGTCAGGTCGACGCCCAGGACGTACCGGTTGCAGCGCTGGGGGTTGGCGAAGGCCCGGGTGGTGGCAAGCGTCCAGAGGATCAGCGCGCCGAAGTAGATCCAGCCCGCGACCGGGTGCAGGAAGTGCAGGTACGAGTTGACGTACCGGAGCAGGGCGTAGCACAGGGCCAGCACCCGGAAGTAGGAGATCGCCTTCCACAGCGGGAGCTCGACGGACATCCCGCCGGCCGCCACCGCACCGCCCACCGCGGCGCCCGTTCTCGCGCCCTCCGTCATGCCCCGGCCCCTCCCCTGGCCCCGGCCGGGTCGGTCAGGCCGACCCGGTGCCCTGCTGGTCCTGCGATCCGGCCTGCTCGGCTTCCGCCGCCTTCTCGGCCTCGGCCGCCTCCGCCGCCTCGGCCTTCTCCGCCTTCGCGGCGGCCCGGCGCTCGGCGTCGGCCTTCTTCTTCTCGTCGGCGATCTGCCGCTTGGCGGCGGTCGCGTAGATGTCCACGTACTCCTGGCCGGAGAGCCGCATGATCTCGTACATCACCTCGTCCGTCACCGAACGGAGGATGAAACGGTCGTTCTCCATGCCGTGGTAGCGGGAGAAGTCCAGCGGCCGGCCGATCCGGATGCCCGGACGGATGCCGAAGTTCGGGACCACCTGGCCGGGCGGCTGCACCTTCTCGGTGTCGATCATGGCGACCGGGATGACCGGCGCACCGGTGGCCAGCGCGACGCGGGCCAGACCGCCGACCTTGCCGCGGTACAGCTTGCCGTCGGGCGAGCGGGTGCCCTCGGGGTAGACGCCGAACAGCTCGCCGCGGTCCAGCACCGCGATGGCGCTGCGGATCGCGGCCTCGCCGGCGCCGCGCACGCCCGAGCGGTCCACCGGCAGCTGGCCGACGCCCTTGAAGAAGGCGGCGGTCAGCCGGCCCTTGAGGCCGGGGGTGTTGAAGTACTCGGCCTTCGCGATGAAGGTCACCCGGCGCTTGATCAGCGCCGGGAAGAAGAACGAGTCCGAGAAGGAAAGGTGGTTGCTCGCGATGATCGCCGCACCTTCGGTGGGGATGTTCTCCTCACCCTCGATCCACGGCCGGAAGAAGATCCGAAGCAGTGGCGCGACGATCATCTTCATCAGTCGGTAGAACAACCCGGGCCTCCTGTTATGCGGACCGGTCGATCCTAATGCCCCGCGGCGGTCCGCCGTGCCCGGGCCCGCCGAAGGGGGTGTACGTCCCGGCGCGGGGCGTGGGACGATGCGGATTCCTGCAGCTCCCCTCCCAGCGTCCCTCCCCCAGCGCCACCCGCCCGCGAAGGAGTCCGCCATGCCGCTGCTGCCCGGTGCCGAACCGTACCGCCACCGGGGCGGACCGGTCGGGGTGCTGCTGTGCCACGGCTTCACCGGATCACCGCAGTCGCTGCGGCCGTGGGCCGACGAGCTGGCCGCTGCCGGGTTCACCGTCTCGCTGCCGTTGCTGCCGGGGCACGGCACGCGTTGGCAGGACATGCAGGTCACCCGGTGGGAGGACTGGTACGCGACGGTCGAGCGCGAGCTGTCGACCCTCGCCGAGGAGTGCGAGCAGGTCTTCGTCTGCGCGCTGTCGATGGGCGGCGCGCTGGCCCTGCGGCTGGCGGCGGAGCACGGCCCGACGGTGTCCGGGCTGGTGCTGGTCAACCCCTCGGTGCGCTCGGACAACCCCGCGGGTGCGCTGCTCCCGGTGCTCCGGCACCTCGTCCCGAGCATCCCGGGGATCACCGACGACATCCACAAGCCGGGCGTGCGCGAAGTCGGCTACGACCGGACGCCGCTGCACGCCGCCTGGTCGCTGAGCCGGCTGTGGCAGGAGGTCCAGCGGCGGCTGCCCGAGGTGACCCAGCCGGTGCTGCTCTTCCACAGTCCGCAGGACCACGTCGTCTCGCCGGCCAACTCGGAACTGGTGCTGGCCCGGATATCCTCGACCGACGTGACGGAGCGGCTGTGCCAGCGCAGCTTCCACGTCGCGACGCTGGACCACGACGCGGCGGAAATATTCGCGGCGAGCCTGGACTTCATCCGACGGCTGGCTCCCGTGCACGCGGCGGGCGCCGACAGGGCCGAATCCGACGATCACCATGGCTGAAGGGCCGGAAGTGCACGAGAGCAGCACGGCGGGCGGCGGGGACGACCAGGCCCGCGAGGACGGCGGACGGACGGACGGGGCTCGAACGGACGGAGCGCCGAAGGACCCGACCGTCCACGGCGACGGCACCGTCCAGGACGGCACGGTCCAGGGCTCCGCGGGGGCGCCCCCGGCGGGCACCGACGGCACCGCCGCCGAGGACACTGCCGGAGCGGACGCCCCGGTGGAGCCCCGCCCGCGCCGCGGCACCCCCGAGCGCACCCAGGCCGAGCAGGACGCGATCTTCGCCGCCCTGGTCGCCCAGTTCGACGACCCGGTCGACCTCACCAACCCCAACTGGCCCGAGGTCGAGAACCTCCGGGCGCAGAACGAGCTCAAGGGCGGCTACAAGGACGGGACCGGCCCCAAGGACGGCCGCGCACCGGACGACGTCGCCGACCTCGCCCCGCAGCCCCGCCCCCGCTCGGGCCGCCCGGTGCTCCCGGCCGCGGGCCCGGGCCCGCGCGACTTCGAGCTGGCCGAGGACAGCGACGAGGGCCACTTCGTCCCGCCGGAGCCCCCGCCGCTGCCGCCCGCCGACGTGACCGCCAAGTTCGCCTGGCTCGCGGTGCTCGGCGGCCCGGCGCTGCTGCTGATCGACGCGGTGGTGTGGCGGGAGATCTCCGGCTGGCCCGCGTGGGTCGGGATCACCGCCTTCCTCGGCGGCTTCGTCACCCTGGTCGCCCGGATGAAGGACCGCGACGAGGACGAACCGGAGGACCCGGACCACGGCGCCGTCGTCTAGGGGCCTGTCCCTAGACGGCCTCCGGGAGTTCGAGCACGGCGAGCACCGGCAGGTGGTCGGTCGCGGCCCGCAGGTCGGCCCCGGTGACACCGGGCAGCCCGTGCGGCACCCCGCAGCCGAGCACGGTGATCCCGGGCGTGGCGAAGACCGCGTCGATCCGCTGGTACGGGTTCTCCGGTACGGAGGTGAACTCGCCGCCCCACGGCGCGGTCGGGTGGCCGTCCTGCAGCCGGGAGGCCAGCAGCTGCCAGCCGGGCCCGTCCGGGTGTTCGTTGAAGTCCCCTGCCACGATGCCCTGTTCGGCGATCGCGAGCTGGTCGAGCAGCAGCTCGAACTGCCCGTACCGCTCCTCGGGGTCCAGGCTGAGGTGGCAGCTGGTGACGCCGAACGGCGCGGCGCCCGGCAGCCGCAGCAGCGCCGTGGCGAAGCCGCGGGCGTGCAGGCCGCGGGTCTTGGGCAGCAGCCGGTCGTGCACGCCCAGCAGTTCCACCGCTCCGGGCCGGCCGAGCAGCAGCGGGCCCGCGGCGGTCCGGCCGCCCCCGGCGAGGACCACCGTCCCGGTGCTGCGGGCCAGCCAGGCCGCCTGGCCCTCGGGGCGCCAGTAGCGCGGCGACTCCTGGATGCAGACCAGGTCGGGCGCGCAGGCCCGGACCACCCGCGCCAGCGCCCGCCGGTCGTCGCGCAGCGAGCGGATGTTGTAGCTGAGCAGGCGCAGTCGGCGCGGGCCACCCGGCGGCGGCTCGACGGGTACGGCGGTCATCTGTGGTCCTCCCCTGGGTGCGGTCACCACGGAGGACGCTAGGGCCTCCCCGCCGGATCCCGGCGGATCAGCGCGCGGGGTCGGGCGCCGGGCAGGGCCCGGACGAGGGACCCGGTGCGACGACGGCGGCGCGTCCGGGAGCGGTCGGGGCCCGGTCGCGCCGCCGTCGGCGGGTCTCACGCCCCCTCCGGGTCCGAGGACCGGCGGAGGGGGTCAGCAGGTGGGGAACGGTCAGGTGCGGGCGAGGTCCGCCGCGCCGACGATGCCGGCCGCGGAGCCCATCGAGGCGAGCACGACCTCGGCGCGCGGGCGGTGCACCCCGCCGGTCAGGTAGTGCTCGAAGGCCTTGGCGACCGGGTCGAGCAGCAGCCGGCCGGAGTCGGAGACGCCGCCGCCGAGGACGAAGACGCCCGGGTCGAACAGCGCGGCCAGGTCGGCCATGCCGCGGCCCAGCCAGTCGGAGAGCTCGGCGTAGCACTCCAGGGCGAGCGGGTCGCCCGCCTCGGCCGCCTCGGTGATGTGGATGCCGCGGATGGTCTCGGCGACACCGTCGTTGAGCTCCAGCATCCGCCGGCCGCGCACCGGGTCGGCCGCCGCCTTCTCCCGGCCGTAGCGGCGCAGCGCCCGTCCGGAGCCGTACTGCTCCCAGCAGCCCTTGCCGCCGCAGCCGCACTGCAGGCCGTCCGGGACCATGTTGAGGTGGCCGATCTCGCCGGCGACGCCGAAGCGGCCGCGGTGCAGCCGTCCGTCGAGCACGATGCCGCCGCCGATGCCGGTGCCGACGGTGATCAGCACCATGTCCTGGTGGTCGGCGGCCGCGCCGAACCGGAACTCGGCCCAGGCGGCGCAGTTGGCGTCGTTCTCGACCACCGCGGACAGGCCGGTGAGCTCCTCGATCCGGCCGCGCAGCGGCTCGTTCTCCCAGTCGATGTTGGGCGCGAAGATCACCGTGGAGCGGTTGCTGTCGACGAAGCCGGGGGCGCCGACGCCGACGGCGTTGACGCCGGGGTGCTGCTCCTTGAGTTCGCGCACGGCCTGCGCGATGGCGTCGACCGCCCACTGCGGGTCGGCCGGGGTGGGCACCCGGGTCCGGGCGAGGATCGCGCCCGCCTCGTCGACCACGCCTGCCGCGATCTTGGTCCCGCCGACATCGACGCCGATGGTCAGAGCCATGTGTCCCTCAGCTATTCACTCGTTCCCGCTGGACGGAACGGTACCGCCCAACCCTGCCCCCGTACACAGCCTCGCATACATTATCCGAAGCCAATTCCGGGAAAGCCGGGCCGTGAAGCTTCAAAAGTCGTATCTAATCTCCATCTTCGTGACGTAAGAGAGCAACGCGATCACGCTCCGAAAGTTACGGATTCACTGCTTGGCGGACGGCCCGTCAGCCCCGTCGGCCCCGTCGACGTCGGCGGCCGCCGCCCGGCCCGGTGCGTCGAGGTCGATCTTCTCCACCGGCGCCCCCTCCCCGGAGGTCCAGCGCTGCTCGTGCCCGGCCACCGCGGCGCGGTAGGCGGCCAGCAGTTCGGCGCCCGCGGCGGCCAGCCCGGAGCCGGCCGCGGCGAGGTGGGTGTAGACCTCCGGCTGCTGGGTGCGCAGCCGGTCGGCCAGCCCGGACAGGCCGATCAGGGTGGTGGCGCCGGCCTCCTGGGCCTTCTCGCCGACGGCGGTGGCGAACCGGCGGACCTCGTCCACCAGCGGGCCCAGCTCCGGCCCGAACGGGTGGGACGCCCCGCCGCCCTCCTGCTGCGCCCCGCCGTCCTGCTGCGTGCCGGGCTCGGTACGGTCGTCGGTGCTGGTCATCGCGGGCGCCTCCTCAGCCGTGGCCGCACCCCGCGGCCCTTCGGCCCGACGCTACCCGACCGGCCGGGTCACCCGAAAAGCCCGGAACGCCCGTCAGCCCTGCGGCCAGAGCGCCGGGTCGGGTGCGAACCGCACCGAGAGCACGCCCTCGTGCAGTCCGGCCCCGGCGACGGTGCAGCGGCGCAGTGCGGCGGGCAGCGGGAGCACCCGGCGGTGGGCGCCGAGGCCGACCACCAGGTCGTCGCCCCGGCGGACCAGGTCCAGACCGGCGCGGTCGGCGCCGGGCAGGTCGAGGTGCCAGACCAGCAGGCCCTCCTCGGCGAGCCGGTCCTCGACCGGCCAGGGCTGCGGTTCGAGCCGCTCGGGGCCGGGCGCGTTCCCGTACAGGCGGTCGGCGACGGCCTCCAGGGTGCCCTCGGCCGGGCCGGTGACCAGCACCGGGGCGTCCGTCACGGCGATGAGCCGGTCCAGTTCCTCCTGGCGGCGGCGGGCCAGCCCGGCCAGCCAGGGGTCGGGCGAGGCGAGGGCGGCGGGCGGCAGCGCGCCGTGCACCACGACGGCGTCCGGCCGGTGCCCGTACAGCGCGAGCCCGGCCCGGACCCGCCGCAGCTGCTCGTACGGGTGGCCGTCGGCGGAGACCACCAGGCGCACGGTGGTGCCCGGGTCGCCGATCGCGGCGCGGGACTCGGCCAGCACCGCGGCGGCCCTGGTCCGCCCCTCGTACAGCCACTCGGCGGGCATCGGGACGCCGGCCAGCCCGGCCAGCAGCGGGCGCAGCGCCCGGGCGGCCTGGCGCTGCTCGGGGACCAACCGGTCCAGGTAGCGGGCCAGCTGCTCGGGCAGGGCGAGGGTGGCGATCAGTTCGGCGGGCGACGGCGCGAGCACCACCAGGACGTCCTGGTCGGCGGCGGGCAGGGCGCGCAGCAGGGCGAGCCGGGCGATGCCGGGGAGGGCGGTCAGCTCCTCGGGGTCGAGCTGTTCGGCGCCGAGCAGGTCGAGGGCGGGCTTGAGCCGGCCGGTGAGCTCGCCGACGGCGTAGCGGAAGGCGGCCTGCTCGTCGATCCGGGAGACCGTCAGGCCGGGCGCGTAGCCGTACGGTTCGGGTTCCAGGCGGACGCCGAGCGCGGTGTCCAGGGCGCGGTGCGGGTCGTCGGCGGCCAGCAGCCAGGTGCGGTGGCCCTGCCCGGCGGCGTGCAGGGCGGTGGCGGCGGCCACCGCGGGCGCGCCCGCGTCGCCGCTGACCAGGATGGTGCGTTTCGCCGTCATGCCGTCAGCCCCCGTTCCGCCGCGTCAGCCCTCGACGCGCTTCTTCAGCCCGGCCAGCGCGCGGTCGATGATGACCTTCTCGGCCTTGCGCTTGATCATGCCGAGCATCGGGATCTTGACGTCCACGGCGAGCTGGTAGGTGACCTCGGTCCGGCCGCCGGCCAGCGGGGCGAGGGTGTAGGAGCCGTCCAGTGAGCGGAGCATCTGGCTGCGGACGAGGGTCCAGCCGACCTCGCGGTCGCCGTCCCAGGTGTAGGCGAGGACGTGCTCGTCGCGGATGGCGCCGGCGTCGAGCAGCAGGCGGACCTTGGCGGCACGGCCGTCCTCGCCGGCCTCCAGGACCTCGATCTCCTTGACCTCGCCGGTCCAGGCCGGGTAGGCGGCGAAGTCGGCGATCACGGCCATGACCGTGGCCGGGGTCGCGTCGATGGTGATGCTCGACCTGGTGTGCTCCGCCATGGAATGGCCCTCCGCGTCGTCCCTCTGGCTGCCGGTCCGGTCGAGGCGCGCTCGATCCGATCCGCCCGGAGCAGGCTATCGCGACCGGCGATCGACTCGGCCGCACGGGCACCGGCGACGGCGGCCGGGGCACCGGCCACGGGCCGTGCGGGCCCGGCGGGCGGGCATGCTACCGGCCGGTCACCACGGGGCTGTCGTAGGGTGCCAGTCGAACGACCCGGTCACGGCCTGGTCCGACCCGGCCGGGTGTGACACTTCGAACACCGGGGCCGACCCCTCTGGTCGAAGCTGCCTACCGGGCAGTAACGTCCTGCCGTCCCGCAGCGTCGCGAACGAGGAGCAGTCTTGCTCGACTTCAGCCTTCCGGCCCTCTATCAGGTACCGAGCGGCGGTAACCTCGCCGACCCTGTGCACCGGAACGCCGAGGAGCACCCGGACGTCGCGGTGCTCAGCCGGAAGGTGGACGGCCGCTGGCAGGAGTTGACCTCGGTCCAGTTCCTCGCCGAGGTGCACGCCGCCGCGAAGGGCCTGATCGCCGCGGGCATCGCACCCGGCGACCGGGTGGGCGTCATGTCCCGCACCCGGTACGAGTGGACGCTGCTGGACTTCGCGATCTGGACGGCCGGCGCGATCACCGTGCCGGTGTACGAGACCTCCTCCGCCGAGCAGGTCGAGTGGATCCTCGGCGACTCCGGCGCGGTCGCCGTGATCACCGAGAGCGCCCAGCACGACCGGGTGGTCGACGAGGTCCGCGACCGGCTGCCGGAGCTGAAGCACACCTGGCAGATCGAGGGCGGCGCACTGGCCGCGCTCGCCGAGGCCGGGCAGGACGTCCCGGAGGCGACGGTCCGGGAGCGCCGCTCGATCGCCGGCCCCGACGACATCGCCACCATCGTCTACACCTCGGGCACCACCGGCCGCCCGAAGGGCTGTCAGCTGACCCACGGCAACTTCCTGGCCGAGTGCGGCAACGTGGTCGAGCGCCTGGCCCCGCTGTTCCGCACCGGCGAGAGCTCGGTGCTGCTCTTCCTCCCGCTGGCCCACGTGCTCGCCCGGATCGCCGAGATCGCCCCGGCGATGGCCCCGATCAAGCTGGGCCACGTCTCCGACATCAGGGACGTCACCGCCGAGCTGGCCGCCTTCAAGCCCACCCTGATCCTGGGCGTGCCCAGAGTGTTCGAGAAGGTCTACAACACCGCCCGCGCCAAGGCCCAGGCCGACGGCAAGGGCAAGATCTTCGACAAGGCCGCCGACACCGCGATCGCCTACAGCCGGGCGCTGGACGCCGGCGGCGCGGGCCTGGTCCTGCGGCTCAAGCACGCCGTCTTCGACAAGCTGGTCTACAGCAAGCTGCGCGCCGCCCTCGGCGGCCGGGCCACCCACGCGATCTCCGGCGGCGCCCCGCTCGGCGAGCGGCTGGGGCACTTCTACCGGGGCATCGGCTTCACCGTCCTGGAGGGCTACGGCCTGACCGAGACCTGCGCGGCCACCGCCTTCAACCCGTGGGACAGGCCGAAGATCGGCACGGTCGGCCAGCCCGTCCCCGGCGCCTCCGTCCGGATCGCCGAGGACGGCGAGGTCTTCTTCAAGGGCCCGCACGTCTTCACCGGCTACTGGAACAACCCGCAGGCCACCGCCGACGCCCTCAAGGACGGCTGGATCGCCACCGGCGACCTGGGCGCGCTGGACTCCGACGGGTACCTGACCATCACCGGCCGCAAGAAGGAGATCATCGTCACCGCGGGCGGCAAGAACGTCGCCCCGGCCGTGATCGAGGACCGCATCCGGGCCCACGCCCTGGTCGGCGAGGTCATGGTGGTCGGCGACCGCAAGCCCTTCATCGCCTGCCTGGTCACCGTCGACCCGGACTTCTTCCCGAAGTGGAAGGAGCTCAACGGCAAGCCCGCCACCGCCACCGTCGCCGAACTGGCCGACGACCCGGACCTGCTGGCCGCCCTGCAGTCCGCGGTGGACGACGGCAACGCGGCCGTCTCGCACGCCGAGGCGGTCAAGAAGTTCCGCCTGCTGGACACCGAGTTCTCCGAGGAGAGCGGCCACCTGACGCCCTCGCTCAAGCTCAAGCGCAACGTCGTGCTGAAAGACTTCGCCGCCGAGATCGAGGCGCTCTACAAGAAGTAGGACCGCTACGGCGAGGGGCCCCGGGGAACTCCCCCGGGGCCCCTCGCCGGGTCAGCCCGCGAGCAGCGAGGTCAGCCGCCCGGCCAGCAGGTCCCAGCGCCAGGAGCGCTCCACCCAGCGCCGCCCGGCCTCACCGAGCCGGCGGCGCAGCTCCTCGTCCCGCAGCAGCCGGACGATCCGCTCCGCGGACGCCTCGGCCGAGCCGCCCGGCACCACGTACCCGGTCTCGCCCTCCAGCACCGCGTCCGGCGCCCCGCCGGAGTCCCCCGCGACCACCGGCAGGCCGGTCGCCGAGGCCTCCAGGTAGACGATCCCCAGGCCCTCCACGTCCAGCCCGCCGCGCCTGGTCCGGCAGGGCATCGCGAAGACGTCCCCGGCCCCGTAGTGGGCGGGCAGCTCCGCCCAGGGCACCGAGCCGGTGAACCGCACCGAGGCCCGCACGCCCTTGGCGTCCGCGAGCTTCTCCAGGTCCGCCCGGTACGGCCCGCCGCCGACGATCAGCAGCACCGCGTCCGGCACGTCCGCCAGGATCCGCGGCATCGCCTCGATCAGGGTGTCCTGGCCCTTGCGCGGCACCAGCCGGGAGACGCAGACCACCACCGGGCGGTCCGCCAGCCCCAGCCGGCGGCGCACCTCGGCGCCCCCCGAGCCGGGGTGGAAGGTCGTCTCGTCCACGCCCGGCGGCAGCTGCACCATCCGGGCCGCGGCCCGCGGCCCGACCGCGGCGGCGATCCGCGAGCGGGTGTACTCGCCCAGGTAGGTCAGCACGTCGGTGCCCGCACCGATCCGCCGCAGCAGCTGCCGGGAGCCGGGCAGCTGCGCCCAGGCGGCCTCGTGCCCGTGGGTCATGCCGAGCAGCCGCCCGGCCCCGGCCCGGCGCAGCGCGGGCGCCATCAGGCCGAGCGGGGCGGCCGCGCCGAACCAGACCGAGTCGCACTGCTCCGCGCGCAGGATCTCGGCGGCCCGCCGGGTGACCCGCGGTGTGGGAACCATCACCTTCGTGCGGTCCCGGATCACCGGGAACGGCTGCTCGGCGTCGAAGCGCCGCACCTCGGTGCCGTCCCGCCAGGTCGAGGCGTACACCACGATGCTCCCGGCGGGCTGACGGACAGCCATGTTGTGCACGAAGGCCTGGATGCCTCCCGGGCGGGGCGGGAAGTCATTGGTGACGATCAAGGTTCTGTGCATCAGGCCACGGCTCGCTCGGTCGGGGGGTGCTCGGTGTACCGCTGGGTGATCCGTACGATAGGTCAACACCATGACCCGCCGGGAACGGAACCGCGCACGGCAACCGTTTGACCCCCGGGTCAGTCCTAGTACCTAGGCCGCGGACGCGGCGGCCCGGGCGTCCGTCCGTACGACGCCTCCGGTGAGGACGTCGAGACGAACGAGGGAGCGCAGTGGAGTTGGCCCCGGCCACCGAGTCCGGTTCTTCGCGCGGCCGCCTCGGGCGCCCGCTCGGGGCGCTGGCCGCCCTCGGGGCGACCTGGGTGGCCACCCGCACCGTGCTGGTGCTGCTGATGACCGGCGTGCTGAAGTCGCCCGGCGGCGACGTCACCGCGGACGTCTGGATGATCTACCACGCCTGGTACGGCGTGCTGCAGACCGGCACCTTCCCGTTCGACGACGTGACCTGGCAGTACCCGCCCGGCGCCGCGCTGGTGATCCTGCTGCCGGGCCTGCTGCCCTGGTCGTACCTGACGTCGTTCTGGGTGATCTGCGGGATCGCCGACGCCGCCGCGGCCGCGCTGCTGATCCGCACCGGGCTGCGCCGGGGCCGGACGCTGACCGGTGCCTGGCTGTGGGTGGTCGCGGTGCCGCTGCTCGGCCCGATGATCTACAACCGCTTCGACATCCTGGTCACCGCGCTCACCCTGGCCGGGCTGCTGGCACTGATCCGCCGCCCGGCGATCGGCGGGCTGCTGCTGGGCCTGGGCGGTGTGATCAAGATCTGGCCGCTGCTCGGCCTGATCGGCACCCCGTCCGGCCGCCGCACCCGCCGCGCCTGGACGCTGGCCGCGGCCACCGCCGTCTCGGTGGGCTTCCTGCTGGCGGCCGGAATGAACGGCGCCTTCGGGTTCCTGGCCTTCCAGGGGGCCCGCGGCATCGAGGTCGAGTCGGTCGGCGCACTGCCGCTGCACATCGCCCGGATGGCCGGGGGCTGGGACGGCAAGGTCACCATGAACTACGGCTCCCCCGAGATGCTCGGGCCGTGGGTCCCCGTGATCAGCAAGGTGATGATGGCGGGCACCGTGCTGGGCTTCCTGTGGCTGCTGCTGTGGCGCTTCACGGCCCGCCGCCGCAACGCGGCCACCATGTACGACGCGGCGCTGTGCGCGCTGCTGATCTTCGTGGTGACCAGCCGGGTGATCAGCCCGCAGTACCTGGTCTGGCTGATCGGCGTCGCGGCGGTCTGCCTGACCGTGCGCGGCACCAGCCAGCGGCCGGTGGCACTGCTGATCCTGCTCGCCTGCCCGCTCACCCTGCTCGAGTTCCCGACCCTGTTCACCCAGGTGCTCAACAGCGAACCGCTGGCGATCACCGTGCTGGGGCTGCGCAACCTGCTGCTGCTGACCGCCGCCGTGCTCTCCGGCATCCGGCTCTGGCGCTCCACCCGCGCCGCCGAGCCGCTGCCGCCCACCGTGGTGCTGCCCGAGCGGCCGGCCCTGCCGCCCGCCTCCGCCTACCCGGTGCGCCCGGGCATCGCCTACGAGCAGGACCTGCTGGACGGCATCGACCACCCGGCGGGGGTCCGGCCCTCGAACGGCCGCTGAACCCGGCCGTGAGACCCTCTCGCAGTCGTCAGCCCTTCAGGGCCGCCACCTCGGCCAGCCAGAGCCGGGTGAACTCCGCCGAGCCGGTGCCCAGCACCTCGCGCAGCAGCCGGTCCGTCCGCTGCTCCCGGTCCGCGCCCTGGCCGTCGTCCCCGCCGACCGCCCGGTAGAAGGCGACCAGCCGCTCGGTGCCGTAGCGGCGGGCGATCAGGTCGCAGGCGAGCCAGGACTGCTCGTAGGCCTGGGCGATTCCGGTGGCGCCCGCGGCGAAGTCCGCGTCGGCGGGCAGCGCGGTGGGCAGCCTCCCCGCCTGGACGTCCCGGGTCAGCTCGGGGGCGATCTGCTGGGGGCGGCGCCCGGAGTCGCGGTAGGCGGTCCAGTCGGCGACGCCCTCGGAGAGCCAGAGCGGGGTCCAGGCCCGGGTGTCGGCCCGGGTCGCGACGTGGGTGGTCTCATGGGTGACCACCACCTGGCGGCCGAAGTCGCTGAGCCGTCCGAACGCCTCGGGGTTGATCACCACCCGGTCCGCCGGGGTGTGCCGGGGCGCACCGGGGGCGGCCACGGTGACCGCCGCCATGCCCGTCCAGCCCGCCGGGTCGGCGTCCAGCAGCCGGGCGAACTGCGGCTCGGTGGCGGGCAGTTCGAGCAGCAGTCGGCCGGGCCAGGCGCCGCCCCAGACCGCGTTGACGGCCGGCACGGCGCGGTCCCCCACCGGGACCAGCCCGGCCGGGTCGGGGCCGTCGGCGAGGCCGAGGACCAGGCAGTGGGCGCCGGAGGCGGTCCGGACCGGGCCGAGGTCCCAGAGCGCCGGCGGCCCGCCGGCGGCCTCCTCGCGCTCGACCCGCCAGCCGCCCGGGTCCCGGACCAGCTCGATCCGGCGCGGGTACACCACCGGGTACTCGTCGTACCCGGCGATCCGCAGCGCCAGCTCCGCGGACGCGGTCAGCCGCTCCGGCCCGCCCGCCGACGCCGGACCGGACGGGACGACCAGGTTGCGGTACACCGCCTCGGCGCCCGCGAGCCCCGACCGGGCGGGCAGCGAGCGCGCCCGGTCGGCCAGCACCCCGGCCACCTCGGCGCGCCGGTCGACGGCCCGCCCGCCCGGCGCCGCCGGGGCGGCCGGGGGCAGCGACAGCTGGGCCAGCCCGCCGGCCGCCAGCAGCAGCGCACCGCGCCGGGACAGCACCCGGCGCGGCCGGTCTATCGGGAGGGGACCGTCGGCGCCGGCCGGGTTCGCGCTCAGAGCCGGACCACCCCCGAGACCGGCATCGCGTTGACGCTCTCGTACCGGACCCTGGCGCCCGGGTACGGGGCGTGCACCATCACCCCGCCGCCGGCGTACATCCCGACGTGGTGCATGTCCCGGTAGAAGATCACCAGGTCTCCCGGTCGCGCTTCGGAGAGGCTGATCCGCTGCCCGGCGTACGCCTGGGCCTGCGAGGTCCGCGGCAGGGTCACTCCGGCCTGCCGCCAGCTGTAGTACATCAGACCGGAGCAGTCGAAGGCGCGGGGCCCGGTGGATCCGTAGACGTACGGCGAACCGACCATCCGCACCGCCGCGGCCAGCGCGGCCGCCCCGCGCTCGGAGGCGGCCGGGGCGTTGCCGAGGTCCAGCCGGTCGGTGCCCCGGGTGGCGCGCTGCTCGGCCTCCCGGGCGTCCTGGGCCGCCATCCGGACCCGCTCGGCGGCGCCCAGGCCGTTGAGCAGCTTCTGGGCCTTGGCCAGCCGCTGCTGGATCTGCTGCTTGTTCTCGGCGAGCGTGCGGCGGGCCTGGTCGAGTTCGGAGAGCTTGGCCGCGGTCTCGGTGCGGCGCTGGTCGAGCCGGCGCTGACGGGTGACCAGCTCGTGCAGCGTCTCCTGCTGCCGCTCGGCGGCCTGGCCCAGGGTGCGGGCGCGGGCGAGGTAGCCCTCCGGGTCGGTGGAGAGCATCAGCTGGGCGGTCTGGGTCATCCCGCCGCTGCGGTACTCGGCCCCGGCCACCGCGGCCAGGTCGCCGCGCAGGTCGTTCAGCTGCTCCTGGGCCGCGGCCACCTCGCCCTGGAGGGTGGTGGTCTCGCCGACGAGCCGCTTCTGCGCCTCCTGGGCGGCGTTGTACTTCTCCGAAGCCTGTTCGGCCTCGTCGTACAGCTGCTCGACCTGCGCCTTGACCTCCTTGCGGTCGGGCGCGTCCGGCGCCCCGGGGGCGGCCTGGGCGCTTCCGGCGGTCGCCACGCCCAGGGCCGTGGTGGCGGCCGCGGTCAGTACCAGCGCACGGGCGAGCAGTTGGGAACGGCGGTGCACGGCCATGCGGCAGCGGCTCCAGTCCTGCGGCGCGGCCCCGCGGCCGCGCCCCGGTGGGCGGCCGTCGAGCGGGAGTCCGGTGGCAGACGTTAGCGAGTCCGGGCAAGTGAGTCCAAACCCCTCCCGACCCGAATATTTGACCCCTATTCGGACATCTGACCGAGGCGCCGGAAAAGCCGCAGGCCCGGCCCTCCGTACTGGAGGACCGGGCCCGTGGAAGCCTGGCCGGTCGGACGACCGAGCGAGGTCAGACCCGCACGATGGAGGCCAGCGGCATGTTGGAGACGGCCTCGTAGCGGACCGACGCACCCGGCTTGGGAGCGTGCAGCACCTGACCGTTGCCGGCGTAGATGCCGACGTGGTGGGCGTCGCCGTAGAAGATCAGCATGTCGCCGGGCTGCGCCTGGGAGATGTCCGAGCCGATCCGGGTGCCGGCGCCGGCCTGCTCCTGCGAGGTGCGCGGCAGCGACACGCCGGCCTGGTTGAACGCCCAGACCATCAGGCCGGAGCAGTCGAAGGAGCCGGGGCCGGTGGCGCCCCAGACGTACGGGCTGCCGACCTTGGTGGCGGCGGCGGCCAGCGCGGCGGCACCGTGCGAGCTGCCCGGGGCGACCTTGACCGGCGCGGCCGAGGAGCCCGAGCCGAGGTCGCCGCGGCTGCTGTCGCGCGAGGCGCGGTCGGAGCCGGCGGACTGGGAGGCGGCCTTCGCGGCGGCGTCGGCCTTGGCCTTGGCGTCGGCGGCGGCCTTGTCCTCGGCGGCCTTGAGCGCCTGGCGCTCCTGCTCGGTCAGCGTGTTGAGCAGGTCCTGGGCGGCCTTCAGCTTGTTCTGGACCTCGTCCTTGGAGGCCTTCAGCTGAGTGGTGGTCGACTCCAGCTCGGCGAGCTTGCCCTGGGCCTCGGTGCGGTCCTGGTCCAGCTTGCGCTGCTGCTCCTGGAGCTGCTTCAGCTGGTTCTTCTGGGTGCTGCCGGCCTGGTTCAGCGCACCGGCCTGGTTGAGGAAGTTGTCCGGGCTGGAGGAGAACATCAGCTGGACGGTCGGGGATATGCCCCCGTTGCGGTACTGCTCGCTCGCGATCTCGGCGAGACCGCCCTGGAGGTCGGTCACCTGCGACTGCTGCCGGGCCACCTGGTCCTGCAGGCCGGAGACCTGCTTCTCCAGCTCCTGCTGCTTCTCCTGGGCGGCGTTGTACTTCTCGGTCGCCTGCTCGGCCTGCTCGTTGAGCTGGTCGACCTGCTCCTTGACCTGGTCCTTGGTCGGCTGCGGGTCGGCGTGCGCGCCGGACTGCGCGGAGAGGGCGACGGCCGCGGCGGCGACGCCGGTGAGGATCGAGACACGGGCGCGACTGGCGGGCTTGGGACGACGATGGGACGCCACGAAGGCGGACTCCTTCTTCCTACGTCCGCCTACCGGGTGAGCTGACGGGTTCGGGCCGGAAGCATGCCCTACGACGCCTCACCGGCCCCAACCGCGGCCGACCTGGCGCCGATTCACCCCGGAGGAACGTGTGGTTCCCCGGCTCCGCTCCGCAGCGCCCCCGACTACTGGGCTCCCCTGTCGGGCAGTCGCTTCGACCTGCCCCGCTGTTTCGCGAACTCGGCGGTAACCACCGCCGCCACCCAGGCTGGGTGATCGACAGTGCGGTGGCTCGGAGCACGACCCTAGTAACTGAACCGTGATCCGTTCAAATCCTTGTCAGAAAAAAGACGGAAGATTACCCAGTTTCTTTTGTGAAAATGACTGATGGTGATCGTCGGCGCACGCAAAGCTGATCAGGTCTCACCGACCGACCGGCGCGTCGCGCAAACCGAAGCGCCACCCCCGATCGGGGGTGGCGCGGATCACAGGGCCGGAACGGGCTCCCGCGGCGTGTCGGTCCGTCAGATCCGGCGGATGGTGTTGATCGACATCGCGTCGGCCTTCATCACCTTCACCACGTCACCGGTGTGCGGCGCGTGGACCACCATGCCGTTGCCGATGTACATCCCGACGTGGTGCATGTCCCCGCCGTAGATCACCAGGTCGCCCGGCTGGGCGGTGGCCAGCGTCACGGCCGTCCCGATGTGGCCCTGCTCCTGCGAGGTGCGCGGCAGCGAGACACCGGCCTGGCCGTACGCCCAGACCATCAGACCGGAGCAGTCGAAGGTGCTCGACCCGGTGGCGCCCCACACGTACGGCGAGCCCTGCTTGCTCATCGCCTTCGCCACGGCCACCGCCGCGTAGCCGCTGGCCGGCGGCAGGTTGCCGAGGTCGACCCGGTCGCTGCCGCGCGAGGCGCGGTCGTCCTGCTGCTGCTGGGCCCGCAGCGCGGCCCGGTCGGCGGCGCTGAGCGAGTTCAGCAGGTCCTGGGCCGCCTTCAGCTTGGTGTTGACGTCCGACTTGGCCTGGTTCAGGTCCTTGGTGGTGGAGTCCAGCGAGGCCAGCACGGCGGCCGCCTCGGCCTTCTCCTGGTCCAGCCGGCGCTGCTGGTCGAGCAGGCCCTTGAGCGCCTCGGTCTGGCTGGCGCTGGCCTGCTGGACGCTGGACGCCTTCTCCAGGTAGCCGGACGGGTCGGAGGAGAGCATCAGCTGGACGGACGGGTCGATGCCGCCGGTGCGGTACTGCTCGCCCGCGACCTGGGCCAGGCCCACCTGCAGCTGGCTCATCTGGTCCTGGCTGCGGGCCACCTGGTCCTGCAGCTGGTCGGCCTGCTTGCGGAGCTGGTCGGCCCGCTCCTTGGCGCCGTTGTACTTCTCCGCCGCCTGCTCCTGCTCCTGCTGGAGCTGGTCGATCTGCGCCTTGACGTCCGTCTTGTTCGGCTGCGGCGCGGCGTGCGCGGCCACCTGGGCGGAGAGCGCGACCGCGGTCGCAGCGGCCGCGGTGAGCACGGAGACCCGCGCGCGGCTCGGCTGCTTGGGACGGCGGTGGGAGGCCAAGGGACCGGCTCCTTCTTCCATCGGACTCACCTGATCAGGTGAGATTCCGGAAAATAGGTTTGACGCCAGACCCTAGTGAAGATCTATCCGTTTTGCCACTCCCCCGAAGGCGTGAACTCCGGTTCCCCCACGGACTTCACCGGATCCGCACACCCGCCCGGCCACCGCCCCGACCTGCCGTCACCCCCTCCGGCCCCGGTCAGGGCCGGGCCAGCCGGTTCAACAGCAGCACCGAGGCCACCGGGCGCGCACCCGCCTTCCGCACGCCCTCCGCAACCTCCCGGTCGGTGGACACCACCACCACCGGACGGCCCTGCGGCTCGGCCCGGACCAGACGGCGGATCAGCTCGTCCGCGGTCTCCCCGGTCCGGCTGAACCGTACCCGCACCCCGCGGGGCGGCGCCATCAGGACCGGAACGTCCAGGTCCTGCCCGTCGAACACACAGGTGACCTCCGCCTGGGTGCGCTGGGCCAGCATCGCCAACCCGCCCAGCAGCCGGATCCGCTGCTGCTCCAGCGGCAGCGTCGGGTAGCCGGTCTTGGTCACGTTGTAGCCGTCCACCACCAGGTGCACCTGCGGGATCGCCAGCAGCTGGTCCAGCAGCGCCGGATCGTCCTCGGCCAGGCCGCGCCGGGCCACGTCGTGCGGCGAGGCCGCCCCCGGCACCACCGCCTCGACCAGGTCCGCCGGACGGATCTGGGAGACCGGCAGCGCCAGCTCCCGCTGCAGGCCCTGCGCCGACTGCAACACGGTGTCCAGCAGCAGCCGCAGCCGCATGTCCTCGACGCTGCGCCCCTCCCGGGCCGACCGGCGGCCCTGCTCGGCCGCCGTCTCCAGCTCGGACACCCGGTGCTTCAGCCGCCGCGCCTCGCCCTCGGCCGCGCTGCGCTCCCCCGCGGCCTGCGCCTTCGCCGCCTCCAGCTCCCCGGCCACCCGCCGGGTCTCGGCCTGCGCCCGGCGGGTGTCGCTCTCCAGCGACCGCACCTTCTTGCGCAGCGACTCGGCCTCCCGCCGGACGCCCTCGAACTCCGCCCGCTGGCGGTCCAGGTCCGCCCGCGCGGCGGCCCGCACCTCGGCCAGCTCGGCCTGCAGCTTCTCCACCAGCCGGCCGGCCTCCGCCGCGGCGTCCTCGGCCCCGGCCCGCTCGGCCTCCTCGCCGGCCTCGGCGACCAGCCGGCTCCAGCCCGCCGAGCGCACCAGGTAGGCGGCGGCCGCGACGTCCATCGGATCGGCGGCGCCGGGGACGGTGCCCGACTCCAGCGCCTTCACCAGGTCCGGCTGGCCCAGCCGCAGCCGCTCCGCTATCCGCACCCGGAAGGCCGGCTCGGACTCCAGCGCCGCCGCCAGCGCGGTGGCCGCGTACTTGGCCCGACGCGCGGGGGTGAACTTCACGTACTGACGCAGGCTCTGCGGCAGCTCCCCGGGCGGCAACCCGCCCAGCGCGTCCGAGGCCAGGCCGACCACGCGCCGGCGCACGCCCTCGGGCAGCGGCCGGTCCAGCTTCTCCGCCGTGCGCTCGACGCCGCCGGCCGGCTCCGGGAGCGGGGTCTCGGACGGGGCCGTCTCGGCATCCGGCGCCGGTGCCTGCGCAGCGGGCTGAAGCCCCTGCGCGTCGGCGGGCTCCCTCGCTGCGTCCACCACGTCCTCGGCTCCGATCCTGGTCCAGCGGGTGCGGCCCGCGGCCGCCCCTGTCGTCACGCTCCGTGCGTCTTGTCTGTATTGTCCCGTGCGGCGGACGGGCGCGTCACGCGCCGCCCACCGCTCCGGCCGGGATCAGCCCTGCTCGGCGGAAGCCTCCGGGGTCCCGGCACCCGGGCGGGCCACCAGCTCGACCTGGTCCACCGCGTTGCACCAGCGGCAGCGCACCGACTCGACCGTCTCGCTGTGCACCTCGGTCTCCTCGACCGCGGACTCACCGGCCAGGTCGAAGTGGAGGAACTCGGTGACCCGCGCGGTGCGGGTCACGTCGAAGCGGGTGAGGTTGCCGCACAGCGTGCAGCGCCAGCGCGTCTCGGCGGTCAGGGCGGGGACGGTCATCGGGGATCCTCTCGGCTGGTCCCAGGTGGGCTAGGCGCTCCCCCCGGAGCCCCGGCATCGGCGGCGGGAGACGGGATTGCCCGGCCCAAGCCTATTGCCTGGGGCAACCATCACGACCACCGGTCAGGGGAACTTGATGGCTAGTCCACCTGCCGTAAACCGTCGTGTCATGTGCGGCGTCCGGAGGAATGCTTGGCCGCATGGCGCTCGCGGCCCCCGACCACACCGATGCGCGGGACGGCCGCCCGGCGGCGCCCGCCCCGGCCGTCACCTACGCCCTGATCGCACTCAACACCCTGGTCTTCCTGCTCGGCCCGGCGGCCGGCCTGAACCCGCTGTACGGCACCGGCCAGGCCCGGATCTGTGCCGAGCAGCGCTACGAGCAGCGCTGGGGCGCCGTCCCCGCCGAACTGCTGACCGGCCACCCGCTCACCGCCGAACAACTGGCCGAGGCCCCCGACCCGGTCCCCGGCTGCCCCGCCGCCCCGACCCCCGGCAAACACCCGGCCGTGTCCGCCCTCACCGGCCTCTTCCTGCACGCCGGCTGGCTGCACCTGCTGGGCAACCTGCTCTTCTTCCACGTCTTCGGCCCCACCGTCGAACGCCGGGTCGGCCGGGCCAGGTTCCTCCTCTTCTACCTGGCCGCCGGCAGCCTGGCCTCGTACGGCTTCGCACTCGCCGAGGCGCACTCCCCCGACTCCACCCGGGTCCTGATCGGCGCCTCCGGGGCGATCTCCGCCGTCCTCGGCGCCTACCTGCGCTTCCACCCGCGGGCCCGGGTGACCACCCTGGTCCCGCTGCTCCTCTTCCTCCCGCTGCGCTTCCCGGCCTGGCTGGTCCTCGGCCTCTGGTTCGCCCTGCAGTGGTGGTCGGTGCACTCGGCCGGGCCCGGAGTGGCCTACCTGGTGCACGTGATCGGCTTCTCGGCCGGCTTCCTGTACGCCTGCACCGTCGTCGGGCACCCCCCGAGACGCCCCGGCTGAGGCCCGATACGCTGACCGCACCCCATGAAGGAGCCCGCACAGTGATCACTGCCATCGTCCTGATCAAGACCAGCGTCGACCGCATCCCGGAGATCGCCGAGGCCATCGCCGCGATCGAGGGCGTCAGCGAGGTGTACTCGGTGACCGGCGGCTACGACCTGGTGGCGATGGTCCGGGTGCGCCGTCACGACGACCTGGCCGACGTCATCCCGGGCCGGCTCAACAAGGTCCCGGGCGTGGCCCACACCGAGACCCAGATCGCCTTCCGCACCTACTCCCAGCACGACCTGGAAGCGGCCTTCGCCCTCGGCCTGGACGAGTGACGAGCGGGCCTCAGCCCTCGCGACGGGTGTCGGCGACGCAACGGCCGCCCTCGTTGCGGTAGTTCCACGCCGCGCCCTCGGTGACCAGCTCACGGACGGCCGTCAGGAATCGCTCGACGTGCTCGTCCGGCGTGCCCGCCCCGAAGCTCACCCGGATCGCGTTCAGGCTGCGCTCCCCCGGCAGCGAGGGCTCGGGCGCCCCGCACTCGGACGGAGCCACCTCCTCCTCCCCGAGCAGCGTCCGCACCAGCGGGTGGGCGCAGAACAGCCCGTCGCGCACCCCGATGCCGTACTCGGCGGACAACGCGGCCGAGAAGTGCGAGCTGTTCCAGCCCCGGACCACGAAGGACAGCACGCCCACCCGGGCCGACCCGGCGCCGAACAGGTTCAGCACCCGGACCTCCGGGATCTCCGCCAGCCCCGCCGTCAGCCGGTCGACCAGTTCCCGCTCCCGGGCCTCCAGCGCGTCGAAGCCGGCCTCGGTGAGCGCCCGACAGGCCGAGGCGATCGCGTAGGCGCCGATGACGTTCGGCGAACCGGCCTCGTGCCGGGCCGGGCCGGTGTGCCACTGCACCGCCACCGAGCCGTCCAGCTCCCGGGCCACCGTCCGGGTCGCCCCGCCGCCGGCCAGGTAGGGCTCGGCAGCGTCCAGCCAGTCCGACCGCCCCGCCAACACCCCGGCGCCGAACGGCGCGTAGAGCTTGTGGCCGGAGAAGGCGATCCAGTCGACGCCCAACTCCCGCACCGAGACCCGGTGGTGCGGGGCCAGCTGGGCCGCGTCCAGCACCACCCGGGCGCCGTGGCGGTGCGCCGTCGCGGTCAGCTCCGCGACCGGCCACAGCTCGCCGGTCACGTTGGAGGCGCCGGTGACGCACAGCAGCTTCGGCCCCTCGGGCGCCGCGGCCAGCGCCTCCTCCAGCGCGGCCACCGCCTCGGCCCGCGAGCGCGGCGCCCGCAGGTAGCCGACCTCCAGTCCGGCGTGCGCCCACGGCAGCAGCGAGGCGTGGTGCTCGGTCTCGAACGCGAACACCCGGGTGCCGGCGGGCACGGCGGCGGCGAGCAGGTTGAGCGAGTCGGTGGTGGCCCGGGTGAAGACCACCTGGTCGTCCGCGCGCAGGTCGAGGAAGTCCGCGACGGTCCGCCGGCTCTGCTCGAACAGGTCGGTGGACAGCTGCGACAGGTACCCGGCACCGCGGTGCACGCTGCCGTAGTACGGCGCGTACGCGGCGACGTCGTCCCACACCCGCTGGAGCGCCGGGGCGCTGGCCGCGTAGTCGAGCGCCGCGTAGCCGACCTTCTCACCGCTGGCGAGCGGCACCTGGACGTCCTGGCCGAGGACGGCGAGCGGGGCGCGGAGGTCAACGGAGACGGACATGAGGATGCACTCCTTCAGGGGTAAGGGACCCCGGGAGTGCTGATCGTCCGGTGTCCGCGCTTGTCGCACGGACGACTTGCCCGGCGACCCGGTCCTCACCCAGGGCACCCCGCCACGGACGGAGGGTTGCCGGACAGCCAGCTGGGGCTTGACGCTGTCGCTCATGACCTGGCCAAGACTCTAGGTCGGGCACGTCGGACGGTCAAACAGATATCCACCATCCGGACAGGACATTCGCCTTGGACTGAAGGGGTGCAGGCAAAGCCGAGGGCCCGGGTCGGCGGAACCGACCCGGGCCCTCGACCGCCGTCTCAGATCCGGCTGGTGGCCTCCGACCAACGCCGCAGCAGGTCCTGCGCCCGGCCCGAGTCGATCGCTTCGGCCGCCCGCTCCATGCCCGCCGCGAGCTGCTCCGTCAGCGGCGCGTCGCCGAGCTCGAGCGCGACCAGCGCCGCCGCGGTGTTCAGCAGGACGGCGTCCCGCACCGGCCCGCGCTCCCCGGCCAGCAGCCGCCGGGCGACCTCCGCGTTGTAGGCCGCGTCGGCCCCGCGCAGCGCCTCGATGCCGACCAGCTCGATGCCCACGTCCCGCGGGTCGAAGGTGGTCTCGGTGACCACCCCGTCGCGCACCACCCACACCCGCGAGGTGGTGGTGATGGTCAGTTCGTCCAGCCCGTCGTCGCCGCGGAAGACCAGCGCCGTCGCCCCGCGCCGGGCCAGCACCCCCGCGATCAGCCCGGCGAGCCGGGTGTCGAAGCAGCCGACCGCGTGCGCGGTGACCTTGGCCGGGTTGGTCAGCGGGCCGAGGATGTTGAAGGCGGTCGGCACCCCGAGGTCGCGCCGCGCGGTGGCGGCGTGCCGCATCGACGGGTGGAACTTCGCCGCGAAGCAGAAGGTCAGCCCGACCTCCTCGGCCACCTGGGCCACCCGCCGGGCCGACAGGTCCAGCGCCACCCCGAGCTTCTCCAGCACGTCCGAGGAGCCGCTGGCGGAGGAGGCCGAGCGGTTGCCGTGCTTGACCACCTTGGCCCCGGCCGCGGCCGCGACGATCGCCGACATGGTGGAGATGTTGACGGTCTTCGCCCGGTCGCCACCGGTGCCGACGATGTCGACCGCCGGGCCGGGGATGTCCAGCGGCTCGGCGTGCTCGTACATCGCGTCGACCAGACCGGCGATCTCCTCGACCGACTCGCCCTTGGCCCGCAGCGCCACCATGAACCCGGCCACCTGGACGGGGGACGCCTCGCCGCTCATGATCCGGTCCATCGCCCACGCGGTGGACGAGCGGTCGAGGTCCTCCCCCTTCAACAGCACCGTCAGGAGGTCCGGCCAGGTGCGGACCACCTGCGCGGGGTCGGTACCACCGTTCGCAGGGTTCACGTTCACCATGGCTGACTCCAGCTGTTGTCGGTTCCCCCGGTCCGGGGGACGTCCGTACGGATGGAGCCAGCCTATCGAGCGGCGGGGCCCTCCCGACCCCCTCTTCTCCAGTACTGAGACGGCACCGCTCAGCGCGTGGCCGGGGCCCGCTTGGCCAGCCGGGCCCGCAGCAGGGTGGCGACCGCCTCGGCCAGCGCCACCGGGTCGACCGGGCGGGAGATCGCGGCATCGGCCCGGCTCCAGGCGGCGAGCCAGGAGTCCTGCGGCCGGCCGATCAGCACCAGCACCGGCGGGCACCCGTAGATCTCGTCCTTGAGCTGGCGCCCGAGCCCCAGTCCGCCGGCCGGCACCGCCTCGCCGTCCAGCACGCAGAGGTCGACACCGCCCTTCTCCAGCGCCTTGAGCACCGCGGGGGTGGTCGCGCACTCCAGGTAGGACAGCTCCGGAAGATCCTCGGCGGGCCGACGGCCGAGAGCCGTCAGCACCTGCTCACGGGTGTTGCGGTCGTCGCTGTAGACGAGGACGGTGAGCGTCTCGTCGGTCGTGTACGCCATGGACCCTGCTCCCTCAAGTGTGATCCGGACCACGTTCACCTGATCCGGATGCTACTCCCGTTTCCCCCGTCGCCGGTCCCCCTCGGGCACGTTCCCCCTCAAGCCGCCGCGCCCACCGCTCACCCGACCGGAGGACGGCCCGTCACCCGGTCCGGCCCGGTCCACCCGGACGGCCGATGCGGCGCCCCCTCCCCTACAACCCGCCGCTGCGCCGTCCGGGCAACGACGCGCCGGGCAAGGGGGTCGTGGGCCCGCCAGAGGAACCGTCAGAAAAGGGACACGCCGCTGCTCAGCCCCCGCCCGGGCCTCCCACGGCCGCCCAAGCGGGCATACCGCACGCACCGGACACTCCGAGGGACACCCCCCGACGTGAAGACGGAATAAGGGACCGACATAATGTCCGTCGTGGCGACAGCAACAGCAACAGAAACCGGGCACGCGCACGGATCGGTCAATCGACCGAACATGGTCAGCGTCGGAACGATCGTCTGGCTCAGTTCCGAGCTGATGTTCTTCGCGGCCCTCTTCGCGATGTACTTCACGCTCCGCTCCGTCAAGGGAGCCGAGTTCTGGGCCGAGAAGGCGCACGCCCTCAACGTGACGTTCTCCTCGATCAACACCACCGTCCTGGTGCTCTCCTCGCTCACCTGTCAGCTCGGCGTGTTCGCCGCCGAGCGCGGTGACGTGAAGAAGCTCCGGATGTGGTTCATCATCACGTTCGCGATGGGCGCCTTCTTCATCGGCGGCCAGGTCTACGAGTACACCGAGCTGGTCAAGAAGGACGGCCTCTCGCTGTCCTCGGACCCGTACGGCACGGTGTTCTACCTGACCACCGGCTTCCACGGTCTGCACGTGACGGGTGGTCTGATCGCCTTCCTGCTGGTCCTGGGACGGACGTACGCAGCCAAGCGCTTCACGCACGAGCAGGCCACCGCCGCGATCGTCGTGTCCTACTACTGGCACTTCGTCGACGTCGTGTGGATCGGCCTGTTCGCGACCATCTACCTGATCAAGTAACCAGCTGATCAGGTCGCTGGCCACCGGCTGCGGCCCCCGCCCTCACCGGCGACGGGCCGCTTCTGCCGGTGCCGACGCTCCCACCGACCGACCGCGCGCGCAGCCTTGGACAGGCAGCCTCGTGCCGGCCAGACCGGCCGCCGGGTGCACCCACCAGTCGACCAGATCCTGACACCGGGGTTATTCCGTGAAAAAGCTCTCCGCACGACGGCGCCACCCATTGGCGGCGCTGGTCGTCCTACTTCTCGCCCTGGCGGCAACCGGGGGGCTGTACGCCGCGTTCGCGCCCGCCGACAAGGCGCAGGCCGACGTCGCCGCGCAGTCGCTCGCGATCGATGAGGGCAAGAAGCTCTTCGCCGTGGGCTGCTCCTCCTGCCACGGCCTGAACGGCCAGGGCAGCAGCGACGGTCCCAGCCTGGTCGGCGTGGGCTCGGCCGCCGTCGACTTCCAGGTCGGCACCGGCCGCATGCCGGCCCAGCAGCCCGGCGCCCAGGTGCCGCGCAAGAAGGCCATCTACACCCAGGGCGAGATCGACCAGCTCGCCGCCTACGTCGCCTCCCTCGGTCCCGGCCCGGTGACCCCGGAGGAGAAGCAGTACACCTCGACCAACCCGGACGACATCTCCAAGGGTGGCGAGCTGTTCCGCACCAACTGCGCCCAGTGCCACAACTTCGCCGGCCAGGGCGGTGCCCTGACCAAGGGCAAGTTCGCCCCGACCCTGGAGGGCGTGGACGCCAAGCACATCTACGAGGCCATGCAGACCGGCCCGCAGAACATGCCGTCGTTCCCGGACAGCACCATGCCCGAGGAGCAGAAGAAGCAGATCGTGGCCTTCGTCCGCCACACCACCAACGATGAGCCCAACCCCGGCGGTCTCACCCTGGGCAGCCTCGGTCCGGTGACCGAGGGCCTGTTCGGCTGGATCTTCGGCCTCGGCACGCTCATCGCGGTCGCGATCTGGGTCGCCGCCCACACCACCAAGGCCAAGAAGTCATGAGCCACGACATGTCAGAAGAGAAGCTCCCGGAGCCGCACGGCTCCGCAGGCGAGGTGGCCGGCCACGGCGACCCGTTCGCCGACCCGGGCCTGCCGGCCCACGAGCCGCGTCGCACCGACATCGACGAGCGGGCCGCCAAGCGGGCCGAGCGCCAGGTCTCGCTGATGTTCGTGGTCTCGATGCTCGCCACCGTCGGCTTCATCGCCTCGTACGTGGCCATCGACCCGGACAAGATCGTCTACATCTTCCCGCTGGGCCACGTCAGCGCGCTGAACTTCGCGCTCGGCCTGACCCTGGGCGTCGCGCTGTTCATGATCGGCGCGGGTGCGGTCCACTGGGCCCGCACCCTGATGTCGGACGTCGAGCTGCCCGCCGAGCGTCACCCGATCGAGGCCTCCGACGAGGTCCGCGCGGACGTCATCGAGCAGTTCAAGACCGGTGCCGCCGAGTCCGGCTTCGGCCGCCGCAAGATGATCCGCAACACCCTCATCGGGTCGATGGCGCTGGTCCCGCTCTCCGGCGTGGTCCTGCTCCGCGACCTGGGGCCGCTCCCGGAGAAGAAGCTCAAGGAGACCGGCTGGAAGGAGGCCACCCCGGCCGCCCCGCTGGCGCTCGTCAACATGAGCACCATGCAGCCGATGAAGCCCGAGGACCTCGTGGTCGGCTCGCTGACCTTCGCCATGCCGGAGGGTCTCACCACCCACGACGAGGACTTCCAGCAGCGCATCGCCAAGGACGCCCTGATGCTGGTGCGCATCGCGCCGGACGACATCAAGGACGACAAGTCCAAGGAGCTGGGCTTCGAGGGGATCCTCGCCTACTCCAAGATCTGCACCCACGTCGGCTGCCCGATCAGCCTGTACGAGCAGCAGACCCACCACGCGCTCTGCCCCTGCCACCAGTCGACCTTCGACCTGGCGGACGGCGCGCGCGTCATCTTCGGCCCGGCCGGCCACCCGCTGCCGCAGCTGAAGATCACCACTGACGACAAGGGCCACCTGGTCGCCACCGGCGACTTCGCGGAGCCCGTCGGCCCGAGCTTCTGGGAGCGTGCTCGATGAGTAGCGCGAGCAGCACCAAGACCGGTGCCGCCAAGCCCTCCAGCACGCGCGCCAACCCCGCCAACAAGTGGGAGTCCGCGGCGGACTGGACGGACGGCCGGCTGGGGATCTACTCCCTCGCCAAGGCCAACCTGCGGAAGATCTTCCCGGACCACTGGTCCTTCATGCTGGGCGAGATCTGCCTCTACACCTTCGTCATCATCATCCTGACCGGTGTCTACCTGACGCTGTTCTTCAAGCCGTCGATGGCCGAGGTCGTCTACAACGGCTCGTACGTGCCGCTCAAGGGCATCGGGATGTCCGAGGCGTACGCCTCGACGGTGGACATCAGCTTCGAGATCCGCGGCGGTCTGCTGATCCGCCAGATCCACCACTGGGCCGCCCTGGTCTTCGTGGCCGCGATGCTCGTGCACATGATGCGCGTGTTCTTCACCGGCGCGTTCCGCAAGCCGCGTGAGATCAACTGGGTCTTCGGCTTCCTGCTGCTGGTCCTGGGCATGTTCGACGGCTTCTTCGGCTACTCGCTGCCCGACGACCTGCTGTCCGGCACCGGTATCCGCTTCATGGAAGGCGCGATCCTCGCGGTCCCGCTGGTCGGCACCTACATCCAGATGTTCCTGTTCGGGGGCGAGTTCCCCGGCCACGACATCGTGCCGCGGTTCTTCACCATCCACGTGCTGCTGATCCCGGGCATCATGCTCGGCCTGCTGGTGGCGCACCTGATCCTGGTCTTCTACCACAAGCACACCCAGTGGGCGGGCCCGGGCAAGACCGAGAAGAACGTCGTCGGCATGCCGCTGATGCCGGTCTACATGGCCAAGGCCGGTGGCTTCTTCTTCCTGGTCTTCGGCATCATCGCCGCCATCTCGGCGATCGCCACGATCAACCCGATCTGGGCCTACGGCCCGTACCGTCCGGACCAGGTGTCGACCGACGCCCAGCCCGACTGGTACATGGGCTTCTCCGAGGGCCTGATCCGCGTCATGCCGGGCTGGGAGATCAGCCTGTGGGGCCACACCCTGAACCTGGGTGTGTTCGTCCCGCTGATGATCTTCCCGCTGGTCCTGGTCGCCATCGCGGTCTACCCCTTCATCGAGGGCTGGATCACCGGCGACAAGCGCGAGCACCACATCCTGGACCGCCCGCGCAACGCCCCGGTCCGCACCGCCCTCGGTGCCGCCTGGATCAGCCTGTACCTGGTGCTCCTGGTCGGTGGTGGCAACGACCTGTTCGCCACCCACCTGCACCTGTCGATCAACTCGATCACCTACTTCGTGCGCGCCGGCTTCTTCGTGGTGCCGGTCGTCACCTTCATCGTCACCAAGCGCTGGTGCCTCGGCCTCCAGCGCCGCGACAAGGAGAAGGTGCTGCACGGCCGCGAGACCGGTGTCATCAAGCGCCTGCCGCACGGTGAGTTCGTCGAGGTGCACGCCCAGTTGCCCGCGAAGGACCTGCACACCCTCACGGCGCACGACCAGAACCAGCCGGTCGAGCTGCCGGCCCAGACGGACGAGAACGGCGTGGCCCGCAAGGCCGGCGCGCTCACCCGCACCCGGGCCAAGCTCTCCCGCGGCTTCTACGGCGAGGGCAGCCAGATCCCCAAGCCCACCGCCGAGGAGCACCACGAGATCACCAGCGGCCACGGCCACCACTGATCCCGTACGCACCCCGCGTCACCCCCGAGGGCCGCTGACCAGAGTTCATCTGGTCGGCGGCCCTCGGGCTTTGTCCGTCTGCCAGCCCCGTACCCGCGCCGCCCCAGGAGCCACCCGTGCAGCTGTCCGTCGACCCCGCCGCCGCCACTCCCCCGTACGAGCAGATCCGCGCCCAGATCGCCGAGCAGGCCCGCGCCGGCGCACTGCCGACCGGGCTCCGGCTGCCCACCGTCCGGGCGCTCGCCGAGGAGCTGGGGCTGGCCGCCGGAACCGTCGCCCGGGCCTACAAGGAGCTGGAGGCGGACGGCGTGGTGGAGACCCACGGCCGGCGCGGCACCCTGATCGCCGCCACCGGGGACACCGCCCACCGGCTGGCCGCCGAGGCCGCCGCCGAGTACGCGGCGCGCGCGAGCCGGCTGGGGCTGTCCCGGCCGGACGCCCTGGCCGCCGTGGTCACCGCCCTGGGCCTGGCCTACCCCGGGGCCTGACGGGCCCCCGGCGCCCCGCTCAGACTTCCGGGCGGGCCATCCCCGCGGCGGGGGCCTGGGAGGACGGCACGGTGGTGCTCACGGGCTGTCCCAGGGCGCTGTGCTTGACCCAGTCCGTCCAGGACACGTTCCAGTCCCCGAAGCCGTTGCCGAAGGGCTCCATGGTGTCGCCGCGGCTGTTCACCACCGTCACCAGGTCGCCGATCCGGGTGTTGTCGTAGAACCACTTGGCGTTGTCGGTGCTCATGCCGGTGCAGCCGTGGCTGACGTTCTCGTAGCCCTGCGAGCCGACCGACCAGGGCGCCGCGTGGACGTACTCGCCGCTCCAGGTGACCCGGGTCGCCCACAGCACGTCCAGGTCGTAGGACTCCGAGCTGCCGGCCTTTATCCCGATCGTCTCGCCGTTCATCCGGACCGAGCGCTCCTGGCCGAGCACCACCTTGATGCCGTTGCGGGTGTCGAAGCCGGGCTTGCCGGTGGTGACCGGGATGGTCCGGACCACCTCGCCGTCACGCTTGAGGGTGAGCTCGTGGGCGGCCGCGTCGACCACCGATTCGACCCGTGCGCCGATCCGCAGCCGCAGCGAGCTGCGGTCACCGCCGTAGAGGCCGTCGGAGATCCGGCTGCCGGTGCCGTCGAAGGCCAGCCCCACGGTCGTCCCGGCCGGCCAGTACTCCTCCGGGCGGAAGTGCACGTGCGTGTCGTCGACCCAGTACCAGGCGCCGGTGACGGCCGGCTGGGAGGTCACGGTGAGCGCCCGCTCGACCTCCTGGCGGGCCTGGGGGTCCTTCACCGCCTCGGAGAGCTTCACGGTGAGCGGCTGGCCCACCCCGTAGACGCCGCTGCCGGAGGTCTCCGGGCCGAGTTCGGCGGTGAGCAGGCGCTGGGCGGCCAGGGTGCTGAAGTTCTGGGTGGTGTCCCCGCGGCCGTTGCGGCCGTCGTCGGCGGCGATCCGGACGGCGTACGCGGTACCGGCCTTCAGCCGCCCGGTGGTCTGCCAGCTGCGCTGGTCGTCGGCGAGCCGGCCGGCCACCACCCGGCCGTCCGGGCCGACCACGGTGACGTCGGTGAGCCGGCTGCCCGCCACGGCGGTCACGGTGACCGGCTTCGACGGGTCGACCTTGCCCTCGGCCGACAGGTGGACGAGCGGCCCCGCGTCGATCCGGTGCGGGCCGGCGGGTTCGTCCTCGCCGTGCGAGCACGCGGCCAGCGGCGCCAGCACTGCCAGGGCCAGCGAGATACTGCCGATGCCTGCGATTCCGCGCCTGTCGGCCATGACCGCCTCCGAGGGGTCCGCACTATTCGCACGATTGCTCAGATCGTAGGAACGGCCCGGATCGAGCGACATCCGAGCGACGTTCCGTTCACCCGGCTGAGTGAGGCCGTCACTCTCCGGACGCAGCAGGGCCGGTCCCCCCGTGCGGGAAGACCGGCCCTGGTGTCGGTGACGGAACCTGTGGAACCTACTGGTTCTGGTTCTCGCCCCGGTAGAACTCGAAGACCCATCCGAAGATGCCGATCAGGATGATCGGGGCCGCCCAGAACATCAGCCACCAGCCGAAGATCACGCCCAGGAAGGCGAGCGCGCCACCGAGCGCCAGCGACAGCGGCTGCCAGCTGTGCGGGGCGAAGAAGCCCAGCTCGCCGGCGTCGTCCGCGACCTCGGCCTCGGGGTTGTCACCCGCGCCGCTGTCCACCCGGCGGGCGGTGAAGGCGAGGTAGTACCCGATGAAGGCGCACAGGCCGAAGGCCAGGAACAGCGCGGTGGTACCGGCGGCCTCCAGGCCCGGGCCCGAGTGGTTGGTCCACAGGCCGTAGGTGATGGCCATCGCCAGCACGAAGACCGACAGGCCCAGGAAGATCTTTCCCTGTTCCTTCATCAGGCGTCACCCTCCTGCTTGCCCTTGCCCAGCTTCGGGGCGTCGTACTTCGCCGGGGTCACACCGGCGAGGTGCTTGGCCGGCTCACCGTGGTTCTCCAGGTAGTCCAGCGCGGCGATCTCCGGGTGGTGGAGGTCGAAGGCCGGGGATTCGGAGCGGATCCGGGGCAGGGTGAGGAAGTTGTGCCGCGGCGGCGGGCAGGAGGTCGCCCACTCCAGGGAGCGGCCGAAGCCCCACGGGTCGTCCTGCTCGACCTTCTCGCCGTACTTGGCGGTCTTCCAGACGTTGTAGAGGAACGGCAGGATCGACAGGCCGAGCACGAAGGAGCCGATGGTCGAGACGGTGTTCAGGGTGGTGAAGCCGTCCGAGGCCAGGTAGTCGGCGTAGCGACGGGGCATGCCCTCGGCGCCGAGCCAGTGCTGCACCAGGAAGGTGGTGTGGAAGCCGAAGAACAGCGTCCAGAAGGTGATCTTGCCGAGGCGCTCGTCCAGCATCTTGCCGGTCATCTTCGGCCACCAGAAGTGGAAGCCGGCGAACATCGCGAAGACGACGGTGCCGAAGACCACGTAGTGGAAGTGGGCGACGACGAAGTACGAGTCCGAGACGTGGAAGTCGATCGGCGGGGAGGCCAGCAGGACACCGGTCAGACCACCGAAGAGGAAGGTGACCAGGAAGCCGACCGTCCAGAGCATCGGCGTCTCGAAGCTCAGCGAGCCCTTCCACATGGTGCCGACCCAGTTGAAGAACTTCACACCGGTCGGGACCGCGATCAGGAAGGTCATGAAGGAGAAGAACGGCAGCAGCACCTGCCCGGTGACGTACATGTGGTGGGCCCACACCGTCACGGACAGACCGGCGATCGCGATGGTGGCCGCGATCAGGCCGGAGTAGCCGAACATCGGCTTGCGGCTGAAGACCGGGATGATCTCCGACACGATGCCGAAGAACGGCAGCGCGATGATGTACACCTCGGGGTGGCCGAAGAACCAGAACAGGTGTTGCCACAGCATCGCCCCGCCGTTGGCGGGATCGAAGACGTGGGCCCCGAACTTGCGGTCCGCCTCCAGGGCGAACAGCGCGGCGGCCAGCACCGGGAAGGCGAGCAGGACCAGCACCGAGGTCAGCAGGACGTTCCAGACGAAGATCGACATCCGGAACATCGTCATGCCCGGAGCGCGCATGCAGATGATCGTGGTGATGAAGTTGACCGCACCGAGGATCGTGCCGAAGCCGGAGAAGGCCAGACCCATGATCCACATGTCGCCGCCGACGCCGGGCGAGTGCACCGCGTCGGAGAGCGGGGAGTAGGCGAACCAGCCGAAGTCGGCGGCGCCGTTCGGGGTCAGGAAGCCGCAGACCGCGATGGTCGAACCGAAGAGGTACAGCCAGTACGCGAACATGTTCAGACGCGGGAAGGCCACGTCCGGGGCGCCGATCTGGAGCGGCATGATCCAGTTCGCGAAGCCCGCGAAGAGCGGCGTCGCGAACATCAGCAGCATGATCGTGCCGTGCATCGTGAACGCCTGGTTGAACTGCTCGTTCGACAGGATCTGGGTCCCGGGACGAGCCAGCTCGGCGCGCATGACCAGGGCGAGGATGCCACCGATCAGGAAGAAGGCGAACGACGTACCGAGGTACATCGTGCCGATCGTCTTGTGGTCAGTGGTGGTCAACCACTTGATGATGGTCGAACCCGGCTTCCGGGTCCGCTGCGCCCCGACCGTGACGGCCTCGGCGCCCCCGCCGGCCGCGGCGGGCTCGTTGAGGATGGTCACTTCGCTTCACTTCCCATGGTGATGACGCCGGAGGGCACCGCGCCTTCCTGACCCTTCGCGCGAAGCTCGGCCAGGTGCTTGTCGTAGTCGGCGCGATCGACGACCTTGACGTTGAAGAGCATGCGCGAGTGGTCGACGCCGCAGAGCTCGGCGCACTTGCCCATGTACTCGCCCTTGACGGTCGGCGTGACCTCGAACTTGTTCACCACGCCCGGCACGACGTCCATCTTCATCATGAAGTTGACGGGCCAGAAGTCGTGGATGACGTCCCGAGAGGTGAGCCGGAACTGCACCGTCTCGTTGACCGGCAGCCAGAGCGTCGGAGCGTCCTTGGGCGTACCGACGTCGTACGCGGCGTCCTTGTTGGCCGGGTCGGGGGTCTCGGTGTTCTCGTAGTTGAACGCCCAGCTCCACTGGAAGCCCACCACGTTGACGTAGTGCTGCGGCTTGGCGGAGACGGCGGTCAGCTTCGACTCGTCACGGGCGACGAAGTAGAAGAGGACCGAGACGATGATGATGGGGACCGCGGTGTAGAGCGCCTCGATGGGCACGTTGTACCGGGTCTGCGGGGGGATCTCCACGCCGGTGCGCTTGCGCCGGTGGAAGATCACGCTCCAGATGATCAGACCCCACATCAGTACGCCGACCACCAGAGCCGCGATCCAGGAGCCCTGCCACATCTGGAGGACCATGGGTCCTTCCTTCGTGACCGGACTCGGGAGGCCAAGCCTGGGGAGGTCGTTGGCCGAGCAGCCGGTGGCGGTCGCGATGACGAGGCCCAGTGCCAGCGCCTGAGGCAGCTTCCGCCGCATCGTGCGCCGCGGCGAGCGGTCGGAGCCGTTGGGACTCACGTAGCGCCTTCCCGAAGTCTCGCCCGCCTTCGCGTCGCACCGGGAGGGGAGTGTGAGCCCCTCCGGCGACCCGTCCACGGGCACGGTTTGAATGCTTATGCGGGCCAAACCCTACTCCAGCCTTATGCGCTCCTGACGGGCAGCCCCCGGTAACGCGCCGCCCGGTCGCCCGATCAGGCCCGGCGGGGGCTGCGTCGCAGGTCATCGTAGGCATTCGAGGTCCTTACGCCCGATCGGGGGATGACCTCGAACAACGCGGGTGACGGCCCGTCGGGACCGGACGAAGCGGACATTCGGGATGATCGACTGACGGCCGGTGAGCATTCCGACCGCTGCCGCCCGCCCCCGGGGGTGTCGTTAAATGGCACCGTGTACTTCGACGTGGCCTCGACGGCCCCTCTGCACCCCGTCGCGCGGCAGGCCCTGACCGCCGCCCTGGACGAGGGCTGGGCCGATCCGGCCCGGCTGTACCGCTCCGGCCGGCAGGCCCGGATGCTGCTGGACGCCGCCCGCGAGACGGTCGCCGCCGTCCTGGGCGCGCGGCCCGACGAGGTCTCCTTCACCGCCAGCGGCACCCAGGCCGTCCAACTGGGCCTGCTGGGCGCGCTGTCCGGGAACCGGCGGCGCGGCGGGCACCTGGTGCACTCGGCCGTGGAGCACTCCAGCGTGCTGCACGTCGCGGAGCGCCACGAGGCGTCCGGCGGCGAGGTCTCGGTCGCCCCGGTGGACCGCTCCGGCCGGGTCGACCCGACGGCCTTCGGCGCGCTGCTCCGCCCGGACACCGCGCTGGCCGCCCTGCAGAGCGCCAACCACGAGGTGGGCACCGTCCAGCCGGTCGGCGAGGTCGCCGCGCTGTGCGCCGACGCCGGGGTGCCGCTGCTGGTCGACGCGGCGCAGAGCGCCGGGCGGGTGGACGTCCCGGCGGGCTGGTCACTGCTGACCGCGAGCGCCCACAAGTGGGGCGGACCGCCCGGGGTCGGGGTCCTCGCCGTGCGCAAGGGCGTCCGGTACGCCTCCCCGCTCCCGGCCGACGAACGCGAGGGCGGGCGGGTGCCCGGCTACGTCAACGTCCCGGCGATCGTGGCCGCGGCCGCCTCGCTGCGCGCCGTGCGGGCCGAGGCCGACCGGGAGAACGCCCGGCTGCACGCGCTGGTGGAGCGGATCCGCGCCCGGGTGCCGCAGCTGGTGCCGGAGGTCGAGGTGGTCGGGGACCCGGTGCGGCGGCTGCCGCACCTCGTCACCTTCTCCTGCCTGTACGTGGACGGGGAGGTGCTGCTGACCGAGCTGGACCGGGCCGGCTTCGCGGTCTCCTCCGGCTCCTCCTGCACCTCCTCCACCCTGACGCCGAGCCATGTGCTGGCCGCGATGGGCGTGCTCACCGAGGGCAACGTCCGGGTCTCGCTGCCGTACGGGACGGCGAAGGCGGACGTGGAGCGCTTCCTCGCGGTGCTGCCCGAACTGGTCGCCGGGGTCCGGGCGCCGCTGGGGCTGGACCTGCCCGGACCCGCGGCCCCGGCCTCGGCGGCGGAGCGCCCGGCGGCGGGCGGGCCGGTCACCGTGGTCGACGCGCTCGGCCGGCGGTGCCCGCTGCCGGTGATCGAGCTGGCGAAGCGGATCGGCGGGGTGCCGGTGGGCGGCACGGTGGCCGTGCTGGCGGACGACGAGGCGGCCCGGCTGGACATCCCGGCCTGGTGCGAGATGCGCGGCCAGGAGTACGCGGGCGAGGTCCCGGCCGCCGAGTACGGCGGCGACCGGGGCTCGGCCTACCTCGTCGTCCGGCGGACTACTTGACCAGGTGCGCGCGGATCTCCGCGGCGGCCTCGGCGCCGTAGGCGGCCTCGAAGCGCTTCAGGAAGGTGGCCGGGCGCAGCTCGTACTCCTGGGTGCCGACGGTCTCGATGACCAGGGTGGCGAGCATGCAGCCGAGCTGGGCGGCGCGCGCCAGGTCGAGCTCCCAGGACAGACCGGCCAGGAAGCCGGCCCGGAAGGCGTCGCCGACGCCGGTCGGGTCGACCTTGGCGTCCTCGACCGGGCAGCCGACCAGGATCGCGGCCTCGCCCTTGCGCTCGATCCGGACGCCCTTGCTGCCCAGGGTGGTGATCCGGGTGCCGACCCGGGTGAGCAGCTCCTCCGCGTCCCAGCCGGTCTTGGTCTCGATCAGCGCGGCCTCGTACTCGTTGCTGAAGAGGAACGCGGCGCCGTCCACCAGCTCGCGGATGTCCTCGCCGTCCAGGCGGGCCAGCTGCTGGGAGGGGTCGGCGGCGAAGGCGTAACCGCGGGTGCGGCACTCCTGGGTGTGGCGGACCATGCCCTGCGGGTCGTCGGCACCGACCAGGACGAGGTCCAGGCTGCCGACCCGGTCCGCGATCGGCTTGAGCTCGATGTTGCGGGCCTCGGCCATGGCACCGGTGTAGAACGAGGCGATCTGGTTGTGGTCCTCGTCCGTGGTGCACATGAAGCGGGCGGTGTGCCGGGTCTCGGAGATGTGGACCGAGTCGCAGTCCACGTTGTTGCGCTCCAGCCAGCTGCGGTACTCGGCGAAGTCCGCGCCGGCGGCGCCGACCAGGACCGGCCGGAGCCCGAGCACGCCCATGCCGAACGCGATGTTCGGCGCGACCCCGCCGCGGCGGATGTCCAGGGCGTCGACCAGGAACGACAGCGACACGGTGTGCAGCTGCTCGGCGACGAGCTGGTCGGCGAAACGACCGGGGAACGTCATCAGGTGGTCGGTGGCGATCGAGCCGGCGACGGCGATACGCACGGGGGTCTCCTCAGGATGGCAACAGGGCCAGCGGGGGTGGATTGAACCCACTCACGGTACCCGTCCGGGCGACCGCGCCAGCAAGAGTCCCGCAAGCTGCCGCCGCCCTCCCGGCGGTGGTGGCACCCGGGACCCTCGAACGTGTACTACCTCCGGGTAGCACTGGTGGGCTCCGCGGGCCCGTCCTAGGGTCGGCCGCAGGGAGCCCTGCCGGACCCCGACGGGGCCCTTCGTCGACCGTGGCGGTGCGGCCACGGCCCTGGATCGGAGCGATGCCCGATGATGCCCAACCCCTCCCCCACGGACACCCGCCGGGCGGACCCGGACGGCGAGACCCTGGACGCCCTGGTCAGCTCCTCCCGGCGGCTGCGCCGGTTCTGGCCGCTGGTGACGGCCGGACCGGAGCCGACCGCCCCCGCGGCCGTCGGCGTCCGGGTCCCGTCCGGGGCGCAGCGGCTGGTCGCCGGGATGGCCGAGTACGGCATGTGATCCGTTGCGGACCGGCGCGGAACCGGATCCGACCGGGGCACGTCACATCCGCGCGGAGCGGCCGAGCCGGCGGCGCCGCTGAGCCCTCGGGAGGACGTGCAGATGGATCTGGAGACGATGCCGCGCCGCGGACGGCGGGCGACGGCCCTGGCGGTGGCCGCGCTGGCGGCGGTGGTGACACTGGCCGGGTGCAACGGGGACACCAAGGGTTCCGGGGACTCGGCGACGGCCGCCGCGAGCGCCTCGGCTTCGACCAGCGCCTCCCCGCAGGCCCCGACGGCCTCCGGCTCACCGTCCGAGGGGGGTGCGTCGGCGAGCCCGTCCGGGCAGGCGCCGCCGACCGGCTGGTCCCCGACCCCGGGCCAGCCCGCTCCCGGCCGGCCCTCGGGGGCGGCCACTCCCCCGACCAACGGGATCGCCCCCGGTGAGCCCGACCCGGCTGGCACGGGGAAGGCCAACCCCAACGTCCGCCCGCCGATCGGCTACCGGGTGGACGGCGGCAACAAGCTGACCGTCTACTTCTTCGGCGGGGTCTGCACCACGTACGCGCTGAAGGCCGACGAGTCCCGGGCCGGCCAGGTGGACGTCGTGGTCGTGCCGGGCCCGCCGGCCGTCCAGCCGGGGCAGGTCTGCACCGCGCTGGCCAAGCGGCAGGCCGTCTCCGCCGACCTGCGCTCGCCGCTGGCCGGGCGGACGGTGGTGGACCGGACCAGCGGCCAGGAGGTCCCGCTGGAGGGCGACGCGCACATGGGCCCGGACCCGGTCACCCCGGACGGCCCGGCGCGCTAGGGCGTGTCTGACAATTCCCGCCGGGCGCGCGGCCCCGGGCATCCCGCCTGGACGCACCGGCAGATCGCCCAAGTACGCCCGGTACGAGGACGACCTGCCGGCACGCCCAGCCGGGCGCGGAGTGGGGGTACCTCCCGGCCGGAGGCTGGGGGAGCCGCGCGCTGGTCCGACGCGAATTGTCAGACACGCCCTAGGCGTCGACCGGAGTGCCGGAACGCGAAGAGGCGGCCCCGGGGAAGTCCCCGGGGCCGCCTCACCGTTCGAGGCCGGCAGGCCTAGCTGAACGAGTCGCCGCAGGCGCAGGAGCCGGTGGCGTTCGGGTTGTCGATCGTGAAGCCCTGCTTCTCGATGGTGTCGACGAAGTCGACGGTGGCGCCACCGAGGTACGGGGCACTCATGCGGTCGGTGACGACCTTGACGCCGCCGAAGTCCTTGATCACGTCGCCGTCGAGCGAGCGCTCGTCGAAGAACAGCTGGTAACGCAGGCCGGAGCAGCCACCGGGCTGGACGGCGACGCGCAGCGCGAGGTCCTCGCGGCCTTCCTGCTCCAGCAGGGCCTTGACCTTGGCCGCGGCGGCATCGGTAAGGAGGATGCCACTCTCGACGGTGGTCTCGTCCTGGACGGTCATCTGCTTTCTCCCGGTCTTGACGACGGTCTGCCGCCAGTGCCAACCACGGACCGCCCGGATTCATTTCCCGGACGGCGATGGATTTCTGCGGCCAGTTCGACGCCTGGTTCTCCGTGGGCCGGGCGTGTCACCCGGGCCTCTCCCTCCCCATGCTCGCACAACCGGGGAGGAGCGGGCACCGCCCGTGTCACGGATCCGGGTGAACGGGCCCCACGGCCGCCCGCCGGACGCCAGGATGGGCGGCATGATCCTTCGCCAGGTCAGGGACACCGCAGCGGACGCGGAGGTCGTCCAGGAACTGTCCCGCGCCGCGTTCGCCACCCCGTCCGACGCCCCCGCGGGGCCGTCCCGGCCGACGCCGCTGCAGCTGGCCCGGACCCGGCACCTGGCACGCACCGACCCCGGGGGCTGCTGGCTGGCGGAGAGCGAGGGGCAGGCGGTCGGGGTGGTGCTGTCGTTGCGCCGCGAGGGCCTGTGGATGCCCTCGCTGTTCGCGGTCCGGCCGACCGCCCGGAACCGGGGCGTCGGGCGGCTGCTGTTCGAACGGTCGCTGGCGCACGCCCGGGGCTGCCTGCGCGGGATGGTGTGCGCCTCGGACTCCCCAACGGCGGCCCGCCGCTACCGGCTGGCCGGGTTCACCCTGCACCCGGCGATGCGGCTGACCGGCCGGGTGGACCGGGAGGGGCTGATCGACCCGGGCGACATCCCGGTGCACCGCGGCAACGCCACCCACCTGCACCTGCTGGACTCGGTGGACCGTCGGCTGCGCGGCTCCGCGCACGGCCCGGACCACGAGCTGATGCTCGGGCACTTCGAGGAGCTGCTGGTCGCCGACGCGCTGGCCGGCAGCGGCTACTGCTACCGGGACGGCGGGGTGGTGCGGCTGCTGGCGGCGACCAGCAAGCGGATCGCGGCCCGGCTGCTGCGGGAGGCGCTGGCCCGGGTGCCGGACGGGGTGGAGGCGCGGGTGGAGTACCTCACCGCCGAGCAGGAGTGGGCGCTGGACGTGGGGCTGGAGGTCGGGCTGACGCCGGCGACCGCCGGCTTCGTCGGGGTGCGCGGGATGCGGCCGCCGGCGCCGTACCTGCCGAGCGGGGCGTTCCTGTAGGGACGACGGGCCCCGCCGGGCGGGCCGGCGGGGCCGTACGGGCCGTGATCAGGCCATGGTGTCCAGGATCTCCCGGACCATCTCCATGGTGGTGCCCGGGTGCAGGAAGGCGAAGCGGGCGACGGTCTCGCCGTCCCAGCCGGTCGGGGTGACGAAGCCGATCTGGTCCGCGAGCAGCTGCTGCGACCAGCGGTAGTAGTCGTCGTTGGTCCAGCCGGTGCGCTTGAAGCAGACCGCGGAGAGCTGCGGGTCGAACAGCAGCTCCAGGTGCTCGGTGTCGCGGATCAGCTGCGCGGTGTCCCGGGCCAGCTGGAGGCCGGTCTCGATGGCGTCGGTGTAGGCCTGGACGCCGTGGACGGCCAGCGAGAACCAGAGCGGCAGGCCGCGGGCGCGCCGGGTTAGGTGGTAGGCGTAGTCGGTGGGGTTCCACTCGTCGCCCTCGGTGTGCAGGACGTCCAGGTAGGAGGCGTCCTGGGTGTGCACGGCGCGGGCGAGCTGCGGGTTGCGGTAGATCAGCGCGGCGCAGTCGAACGGGGCGAACAGCCACTTGTGCGGGTCGACGACGAAGGAGTCGGCGTGCTCGATGCCGTTGTAGCGCTCGCGCACGGACGGGGCGAACAGGCCCGCGCCGCCGTAGGCGCCGTCCACGTGGAACCACAGGTCCCGCTCGCGGGCGACCTCGGCCAGCCCGGCCAGGTCGTCGACGATGCCCTCGTTGGTGGTGCCGGCGGTGCCGACGACGGCGATCACCGTCTCCGGGTGCGGGTCGGCGGCCAGGGCGGCGCGCAGTGCCTCGCCGGTGAAGCGGCGGTCCACGGTCGGGACCTTGAAGGCCTCGACGCCGATGATGTTGAAGGTGTTCTTGACCGAGGAGTGCACCTGGTCGGCGACGGCGATCCGCAGCCGGGCCTCCGGGCCGACGCCGAGCCGGCGGCGGGCGGTGTCGCGGGCGACCACCAGGGCGGACAGGTTGCCCGCCGAGCCGCCGGAGACGAAGCAGCCGCCGGCCGAGGCGGGCATCCCGGCCCGGTCGGCTATCAGGCGCAGCACCTGGTTCTCGGCGGCGATGGCGCCGGCCGCCTCCAGCCAGGAGATGCCCTGGAGCGAGGCGCAGGAGACGACCATGTCGAAGAGCAGCGCGGCCTTGGTCGGGGCGCACGGGATGAAGGACAGGTAGCGGGGGCTGTCGGCGGAGATGACCGCGCGGGACAGCTCGTGGTCGTACAGCTTGAGCACGTCGGCCGCGGCGTTGCCGTCCTGGTTGAGCAGGCCGGCCAGCTGGGTGCGCAGGTGCTCGCCGTCACCGGGGTGGTCGAGCGGGACGGGGTCGTACTGCAGCCGGTCCCGCATGTAGTCGAAGACCAGGTCGACCAGGTCGTTGTCGGGCCGGTGCATGCGGTCGGGTGCTGCGGACACGGCTGTCCCTCTCGGCTGTGGGTGTCGGGGGGCGGTCCGCTCGGCGGGGGACTTCACCGCACTGACCGGACGTGATCAGCGTAGGCAGCGCGGTGGCTTCTCCGCGCGTCGGAACGCGGCTGGTCAGGCAGGTTTCGGGCGTGTTCGGACGGGTTCGCGCAGGATTCCTGCGCGAACCTTGACGGACTCCGTACGGGGGCGGCCGGCGGTCAGCCGATCAGCTGGGAGAGCACCACCGAGGAGCGGCTGCGCTGGACGCCGGGCTCGCGCCGGATCCGCTCGATGACGGCCTCCAGGTGGCGCATGTCGGCGGCCCGCAGGTGCACCAGGGCGTCCGGGTCGCCGGTGACCGTCCAGGCGGCGATCACCTCGGGGAACTGTCTGAGGCTGGCGAGGATCTCCTCGGGGGCGGTGCGCTCGCGGCAGTAGACCTCGACGAAGGCCTCGGTCTGCCAGCCGAGCACGGCCGGGTCGAGCACCACGGTGAAGCCCCGCACCACGCCGCGCGCCCGGAGCCGGTCGATCCGGCGGCGCACGGCGGTGGCGGAGAGGTTCACCTGGAGGCCGATCTCGGCGTAGGAGGCGCGGCCGTCGCTGCCGAGGCGGGCGAGGAGCTGACGGTCGGTCTCGTCGAGGTCCGCCCCGATCACCTCGTGCGCTCGGCTGCTGGTCATCGGTGCGGGGCTCCACGGGTCGTGCGGGGGTGCGGGGGCGTCCCGGCGTGGCGACAGTGGTCCTGTCGCTCATGCCGAAACGGTTCGCCACCCATTCTGGCGGATGACCTGAACCAGTTCATCGCCGACAGATGACGGCGAGAAGACCGTCTGCCCACCCGGCCCGCTCAGTCCACCAGGAGGACGATCTTCCCCCGGGTGCGCCCCTCCGCACTGAGCGCCTGGGCGGAGGCCGCCTGCGCCAGCGGGAAGGTGGAGGCGACGGTGACGGTCAGCCGACCGTCGTCGGCGAGCGCGGCCAGCTCCGCCAGACCCGCCGCGTCCGGGCGGACCCAGACGTAGTGGCCGCCGAGGGCCTTGACCCCGAAGTCGGTGATCGAGGCGATCCGGGCCGGGTCGGCCACCAGCTCCGCCGAGACCTGGACGGCGCCGCGGCCGACCAGGTCGAGGGCCGCGTCCACGCCGTCCGGGGCGAGCGCGCGCACCCGCTCGACCAGGCCCTCGCCGTACGCGACCGGCTCGGCGCCGAGGCCCCGCAGGTAGTCGTGGTTGCGCTCGCCCGCCGTGCCGATCACCCGGGCGCCGCGGGCCCGGGCGATCTGGACGGCCAGGTGGCCGACCCCGCCGGCCGCGGCGTGCACCAGCACCGTCTCCCCCGCCGCGACGTCCAGCGCGTTCAGGCTCTGGAGCGCGGTGAGCCCGGCGAGCGGCAGGCCGCCGCACTGCGCCCAGTCCAGCGCGGCGGGCCGCCGGGCCAGGGTGCGGACCGGGGCGGAGACCAGTTCGGCGTAGGTGCCGTGCTCGACGGCGTCCTTGCGGACGTAGCCGTACACCTCGTCGCCGGGGGCGAACTCGGTCACCCCGCCGCCGACCGCGCGGACCACGCCCGCCGCGTCCCAGCCCATGACCAGCGGGAAGTGCGCGTCCAGCAGGCCGTCCAGGGCGCCGTCCCGGACCTTCCAGTCCACCGGGTTCACCCCGGCCGCCCGGACCTGCACCAGCACGGAGTCGGGGCCGACCTTCGGGTCGGGCAGGTCGGTGTACTCGACCGCCTCGGGGCCGCCGTAGCGGTTGATCGCGATTGCCTTCATGGGTCCAGCCATACCCGGGGGCTTCGAAATATCGATTCGGCCACGGGCGACACCCCCGAATTGGCTATCCGGCCCCGCCGGGGCACCCTTTCCACCGAGCGGTTCTCGTCACATCGACAGGATGGCCATCGTCACTCTGACGCTAACCGGTTAGAATAGATAGCGTCAGATAGACGAAAAGGCCCCACCGCTGGTTCGGCCGCACAGAAGGGCACCCGCCCGTGACCACCACCATCACCGAGACCCACGGCGTCGACCCCACTCCGACGCCGCTCGCTCTGCTGCTGCTCGGCCGGGAGGCCGACCCGAACAGCGAGCGCGGCGTCGAGTGCCCCGGCGACCTCCCGGCGGCCTCCGACCCCGACCTCGTCGAGCGCGCCAGGGCCGCCAAGGCCGCCCTCGGCGACCGCGTCTTCATCCTCGGCCACCACTACCAGCGTGACGAGGTCATCGAGTTCGCCGACGTCACCGGCGACTCCTTCAAGCTCGCCCGCGACGCCGCGGCCCGCCCCGAAGCCGAGTACATCGTCTTCTGCGGCGTGCACTTCATGGCCGAGTCCGCCGACATCCTCACCAGCGAGCGCCAGCAGGTCGTGCTGCCGGACCTCGCGGCCGGCTGCTCGATGGCCGACATGGCCACCGCCGAGCAGGTCGCCGAGTGCTGGGACGTGCTGACCGACGCCGGCATAGCCGACGTCACCGTCCCGGTCTCGTACATGAACTCCTCCGCCGACATCAAGGCCTTCACCGGCCGGCACGGCGGCACCATCTGCACCTCCTCCAACGCCCAGCGCGCCCTGGAGTGGGCCTTCGAGCAGGGCCAGAAGGTGCTCTTCCTGCCCGACCAGCACCTCGGCCGCAACACCGCCGTGCGGGACATGGGCCTCTCGCTGGACGACTGCGTGCTGTACAACCCGCACAAGCCGAACGGCGGCCTGACCGCCGAGCAGCTGCGGGACGCCAAGATGATCCTCTGGCGCGGGCACTGCTCGGTGCACGGCCGGTTCAGCGTGGACTCGGTGAACGACGTCCGCGCGCGCATCCCCGGCGTGACCGTCCTGGTGCACCCCGAGTGCAAGCACGAGGTCGTCGCGGCCGCCGACCTGGTGGGCTCGACCGAGTACATCATCAAGGCGCTGGACGCCGCCGAGCCCGGCTCCAAGTGGGCCATCGGCACCGAGCTGAACCTGGTCCGCCGCCTCGCCAAGGCGCACCCGGACAAGGAGATCGTCTTCCTGGACCGCACGGTCTGCTTCTGCTCGACCATGAACCGGATCGACCTGCCGCACCTGGTCTGGGCGCTGGAGTCGCTGGTCGAGGGCCGGGTCCCGAACGTGATCACCGTCGACCCGGAGACCGAGAAGTACGCCAAGGCCGCACTGGACCGGATGCTGGCCCTGCCGTAACCCGGAGCCGGACGGACCCCGCCCCGCCCCGGAGGCGAGCGGGCGACACCACGGCGAAAGGGCGGGTCCCCTCCGGTCGGAGGGGACCCGCCCTTTCGTCTGGCAGCGGCCGCGCGGCTACTCGTTACTCGGGGAAACCCGGGATGACGCCCTCGCCCTCGGACAGCAGCAGGGCCCGGACCTCGTCGAGGGTCGCCTCCGCACTCGGCAGGATCAGCTCGGACGGCTCCAGCGAGTCGTCCGGCAGCCGGGTGCCGAACTGCTTCACGGCATCCAACAGCTTGCCGTAGGCCTGGCGGAAGGTGTCCTCGTCGCCCGACTCCACCGCGGTGAGCAGCTCGTCGTCGAGCTGGTTGAGCAGGTTCAGGTGGTCCTCGCCCACCTCGTACTGCCCCTCACCCATGACCCTCATGATCATGCTGCGCTTCTCCTGGTTCGTGGGTGGTTCAGCTCACTTGTTGTAGTTGATGCGCGGGGTGTCCTGCGGGTGCGCGTCCTGCGGCGACTGGGCGGGCTTGCCCTGCTCGATCGCGGCCGGACCGGCGGCGGGGCCACCGGACAGCTCGGCCTTCATCCGGGCCAGCTCCAGCTCGACGTCGGAACCGCCGGCCACCCGCTCCAGCTCGGCCTCGATGTCGTCCTTGCGGCCGAGACCGCTGGCGTCGTCGAGCGCACCGGAGGCCAGCAGCTCGTCGATCGCACCGGCGCGGGCCTGCATCTGCGCCGTCTTGTCCTCGGCACGCTGGATCGCCAGGCCGACGTCGCCCATCTCCTCCGAAATGCCGGAGAAGGACTCGGCGATGCGGGTCTGGGCCTGCGCCGCCGTGTAGGTGGCCTTGATGGTCTCCTTCTTGGTGCGGAAGGCGTCCACCTTGGCCTGGAGCCGCTGGGAGGCGAGGGTGAGCTTCTCCTCCTCGGCCTGCAGGGCCTGGTACTGCGTCTCCAGATCGTTGATCTGGGACTGCATGTTGGCCTTGCGGGTCAGCGCCTCGCGCGCGAGGTCCTCGCGGCCGAGGGACAGCGCCTTGCGGCCCTGGTCCTCGTACTTCGCGGACTGCTGCTGGAGCTGGGTCAGCTGGAGTTCCAGGCGCTTGCGCGAGGTCGCGACGTCCGCGACGCCACGCCGTACCTTCTGCAGCAGTTCGAGCTGCTTCTGGTAGGAGTAGTCGAGCGTCTCACGGGGATCCTCCGCCCGGTCCAAGGCCTTGTTCGCCTTGGAGCGGAAGATCAGCCCCATACGCTTCATGATTCCGTCGCTCATGGGCCTCGGGTGCCCCCTTCTCCGGCCTGCGGTCTTAAATCTCGTTACCAGACACGACGAGTGTATGTGCAGCGAGCCCGTCGCCGCAGTGCACCTGCCTGCAACAAGACTGCTACAGCGACCAGTGTCAGATCCTCATCCCCCGGGTGGATCCGCCTCTCATCCTCCCCATAGTCCATCGGATTGATCCCCTACGGGAAGAGGCCGGGAAAACCCGGTCGGCGCACGGCCGGACGGATCGATACGCGTTTGGGTCCGAGGGGGCCCGTGGTCCTGGCCACGCACCCCGTACGCTGGTGGTGTGTTCCGACGCCGTTCAGATGATGCCGCCGCCTCCGCCACCGTGCTGGAGGACCAGACGCCCCAGGCCCGCGACCCGCAGGCCAAGAAGGGCCGCCCCACCCCCAAGCGCAACGAGGCCGAGGCCAACCGGCGTACCCGGGTCACGGTGCCCAAGGACCGCAAGGAGGCCTCCCGCCAGGCGCGCGACCGGATGCGGGTCGAGCGCGAGAAGCAGCGCCAGGCGCTGATCGACGGCGACGAGCGCCACCTGCCGGCCCGCGACAAGGGTCCGGTGCGCAAGTTCGCGCGCGACTACGTGGACTCCCGCTGGTCGCTCGCCGAGTTCTTCCTGCCGGCCGCCGTCGTCATCCTGGTGCTGAGCATCGTCAAGGTGCCGGCCCTGCAGCTGCTCTCCACGCTGCTGTTCCTGCTGTTCTTCGTGCTCGTCTTCCTGGACTTCGTCCGCCTCGGCCTCGGCCTGCGCAAGCAGCTGGCCGAGCGCTTCGCCGGGCAGAACACCCGCGGCACCATCGCCTACGGCATCATGCGCACCCTGCAGATGCGCCGGCTGCGCCTGCCCAAGCCGCAGGTGCGGCGCGGGGAGAAGCCCTGACCGCCGAGCCGGTGGACTCCGGCTGGGCCCCGCCGTCCTGGGAGGGGCCCGGCCTGTACGCACTGCCCGGGCAGGGGGGCGCGCTCCCCGGGCAGGGGGACGGCGGCCACGACCGGTTCGGCCAGGAGCGCCGGCTGCCCTCGCGCAGCGGCTCCTTCGCCGGTGGCACCGGGGCCTGGCTCGACCGGCTCGGCGGACTGCGCAACTTCGTCCGGCAGGAGCTGGTCTCCCGGCAGCTCGCCGAGCAGCTGGCCGGCCGCACCGGACAGCGCGTCCTCGACATCGGCTGCGGGCAGGGCACCCAGGCCCTGCGGCTGGCCCGGGCCGGCCACTACGTCACCGGGATCGACTCCGACCCGGTCGCGCTCGGCGTCGCCCAGGGGGCGCTCGCCGAGGAACCGTCCGAGGTGCGCGGCCGGATGCACCTGCTCAGCGGCGACGGCCACCAGTGCGGGCGCTGGTTCGGCCCGCGCAGCTTCGACGTGGTGCTCTGCCACGGCGTCCTGATGTACCTGCCCGACCCCGATCCGATGATCGCCTCGCTGGCCCGGCTGCTGGCGCCCGGCGGGCTGCTCTCACTGCTGGTCCGCAACCGCGACGCGCTGGCGCTGCGACCCGCCGCCGCCGGGGACTGGCGGGCCGCCCTGCACGCCTTCGAGAGCGACCGGTACTACAACCGGCTCGGGCTGGCCGCCCGCGCCGACCGGCTCGCCGACCTGACCGTGACCCTCTCCGAGGTGTCGGTGCCGCTGCGGCACTGGTACGGGGTCCGGGTCTTCACCGACAACGCGCCCGACGACGCGGCCCCGCCGGTGGACGGGCGGCAGCTGGCCCAGCTGCTGGAGGCCGAGGACCGGGCCGCCCGCACCGACCCCTACCGGCAGGTCGCGGCGCTGCTGCACGTGATCGGGTCCAAGTAGCGGCTGCCCGCCCGCCCGACGCGGGGCTCAGCCCTCGTGCAGGCTCATCCCGTAGACCTTGGTGCCGTCCTCCAGCAGGACCGCGGTGTCCACGCCCTCCTCGGCGAGCTGCTTCCAGGTCTCCCCGATCCAGGTCTCGGCGTCCCCCTGGCCGGCGAACTCCTCCTGGGCGAGGCCCGACGTCACCGTGCTGCCGTCCGCCTTCTCGTACCGCCACGTCCAGACCATGCCCGGCTCCTTCCACCGACGCTGCCTGCTGTCCTGCCTGCTGTGTGCTGCGCACCATAGCCTGCCCGGCCCGATCTTCCGTATGCCTGTCGGGCAGGATGGACGGCATGGCGACCCACCCCCCGCTCCCCCGCACCCTGCTGCTCGGCGGCGCGCGCTCCGGCAAGTCCACCCGCGCCGAGCAGCTGCTCGCCGGGCACCCGGACGTCCTGTACGTGGCCACCGGCGGGACCAGGGACGGTGACGCCGAGTGGGCCCGACGGGTCGAGCTGCACCGGGACCGCCGGCCGGCGGGCTGGCGCACCGCCGAGACCTGCGACCTGGAGGCCGTGCTGGCCGACCGCGGGGACCGGGCGCCGGTGCTGATCGACTGTCTGGCGCTCTGGCTGACCGCCGTCATGGACGAGTGCGGGGCCTGGTCCGACGCGACCTGGGCGGACGGCGGCGAGGCCGCGGTGCAGCGGCGCTGCGAGGCGCTGGCCGCGGCCTGGGCCGGGACGACGCGGACGGCCGTGGCGGTCAGCAACGAGGTCGGGATGGGCGTCGTCCCGGCCACCCCCGCCGGACGGCGCTTCCGGGACACCCTGGGCCGGCTCAACATGGCCGTGGCGGACGCCTCGGAGCGGGTGCAGCTGGTCGTCGCGGGACAGGTTCTGACGGTCAAGCCGAGCCCGCACACCTGCGGCGTGTAGCCTTCCGGACGATGGACACGACCGTGGATCTCGATACGTTCTCCTCGCTCGTCGAGCGCCCCGACGACAGCGCCCGGCGGGCCGCCGACGAACGCTGGCAGGAGGCCGGGCCGCGTGGCGGCCTCGGCAAGCTGGAGGAGCTGGGCAGCTGGCTGTCGTCCGTACAGGGGTGTTCCCCGGTACGGCCGGTCACGGCGCCCAAGGTGCTGCTGTTCGCCGCCGACCACGGCGTGGCCGCGCTCGGCGTCTCCCGGCTGCCCGCCGCCGGCGGCACCGCGGCCCGGGTGCGGGCCGTGCTCGACGGCAGCGCCCCGGTGGCCCGGCTGGCCGCGCGCTACGGCGCCGACCTGCGGGTGGTCGACGTCGCGGTGGACGCCGACACCGCCGACTTCCCGGACGACGTGGTCGTCCACCGGATCCGGCGCGGCTCCGGCCGGATCGACATCGAGGACGCCCTCACCCCGGAGGAGACCGTCCGGGCCTTCCGGGCCGGCATGGCCGTGGCCGACGAGGAGGCCGACGCCGGCACCGACCTGGTGCTGCTCGGCGACCTCGGGGTCGGCTCCACCACGGTGGCCGCCGTCCTGGTCGGCGCGCTGTGCGGGACGGACGCGGCCGCGGTCTGCGGGCGCGGCTCGGGCATCGACGACCGGGTCTGGATGGTCAAGTGCGCCACCATCCGGGACTCGCTGCGGCGGGCCCGGCCGGTGCTCGGCGACCAGCTGGCGCTGCTCGGCGCCACCGGCGGGGCCGACTTCGCGGCCATCACCGGCTTCCTGCTCCAGGCCGCCGTCCGCCGGCTGCCGGTGGTGCTGGACGGCGTGGTCTCCTCGGCCTGCGCGCTGGTCGCCCAGCGGATCGCCTTCCGGGCCCCGGAGTGGTGGCGGGCCGGGCAGTCCAGCGGCGAGCCGGCCCAGGCCAAGGCGTACGACCGGCTGACCCTGACGCCGCTGCAGGACCAGGGCATCACCGTGGGCGAGGGCGTCGGCGCGGTGCTCGCGCTGCCGCTGCTCCAGGCGGCGGGCGACGCGCTCGCCGAGGAGGCGCCGCAGCCGTTCGTGCCGGCGGCGCCGAAGGAGCAGCCGAAGCTGCCGTCGGCGGCCGATCTGCTCAGGAGGCTGTAGCCGGGGCGGAAGCCGACGGGCCCGGACCGGGTCCCGGGCCCTTCCGCTCCGCGCGGTTCCCCGCGCCCCACCCGGGGCGCGGGGATTCTGTTTGTCCGAGGTGCGGTTGCGGTGGAGGAGTGGGAGCGATGGCCGACGGCGAGCGGGCGACGTGGGGCGAGGGGCTGCGGTTCGCGTTCGGGACGCTGTCGGTGCTGCGGGTGCGGGTGGAGCGGTGGGACCGGCCGGCGGCGGGCCGGGCGATGACGGCGGCTCCGCTGGTCGGGGCGGTGCTCGGCGGGATCGCGGCCGCGGCGGGGGCGGTGGTGGCCTGGCGGGCGGGCGGGGCGCTCGGCGCGGTGACGGCGGTCGGGGTGCTCGCCGCGCTGACCAGGGGGCTGCACCTGGACGGCCTGGCGGACGTCGCCGACGGGCTGGGCAGCGGCAGACCGGCCGAGGACGCGCTGCGGATCATGAAGCAGTCCGACATCGGCCCGTTCGGCGTGCTGACCCTGGTCCTCCTGCTGCTGGCGCAGGTCGCCGCGCTGGCCGGGGAGTTCGGGCAGTCGACGGCGCGCGGCTCGCTCGCGGTGCTCGCCTCGGCGGTGGCCGCCCGGTGTGCGCTCGGCTGGGGCTGCCGGCGGTCGGTGCCGGCCGCCCGGCCGGGCGGGCTCGGGGCGATGGTGGCGGGCACCGTCACTCCCGCCGGGGCCGCGGCCGGGACGGCCCTGGCCCTGCTCGCCCTGGCCGCCGCAGGATCGTCCGACGGATGGTCAGCCCTGCGCCTGCCCATCGCCGTTGTGGTCGGCCTCGGCGCCGCGCACCTGCTGCTCGGGCATTGCGTCCGCCGGTTCGACGGGATCACCGGGGACGTGCTCGGCGCGATGGCGGAGACGGCCGCGACCGGAACGCTGTTCGCCCTCGCGTTGCTCGGCTGACACCGGGCGGCGCGTGATACCAGCATGCGGACTACCATGCGTGAAGCACCGCAGCCCTGCACCGTCGCAGGTCCTGCCCGCCCGGCGCGCACCGTGGAGCCGGGGCCTCTGGTGTGCGCGGCCGCTTCCGGCGGACGCGCGCGCCAGGGGGCCCGGAACCGCAGGGCCCGTCGCGCGGACGGTCTGTGACGACGGGGGCTGCGCCGGTCCGGCAGTCACGCCGCGACCGGCCGTGGACCGCGAAAGAACAGGACGCATTACGTGACTGCATTGTCTGTGAGCACCTCCTCCGCCGCCTCGCTGCGCGCGGACGCCCTGGTGGTCGGTGTCGCGAAGGGCCCCAAGGGCATTGTGCTGGCCCCCGGCGCCGAGGCCGTCAACGAGGCGTTCGAGGGCAAGCTGACCGAGATCCTCGGCACCCTGGGCGCGACCGGTGCCGAGGGCGAGGCCGTCAAGGTGGCCGCCCCCGCCGGCCTGAAGGCGCCGCTCGTGCTGGCGGTCGGCCTCGGCGAGGCGGCCGAGGACGGGTACACCCTGGAGACGCTGCGCCGCGCCGCCGGTGTCGCCGCCCGCACCCTGGCCGGCAGCAAGAAGGCCGCGCTGGCCCTGCCGGTCGACTCCGCGCCGGACGTCGAGGCGGTCGCCCTCGGCGGCCTGCTCGGTTCGTACTCGTACGGTACGTACAAGGCCAACGGCGGCAAGGAGCCGGTCGGCGAGCTGGTCGTGCTGAGCGCCCGCAAGGGCAGCAAGGACGCCAAGGCCGCCGTGGAGCGGGCCGCCGCGATCGGCGAGGAGATGAACCGCGCCCGCGACCTGGTCAACGCCGCGCCGAACGACCTGAACCCGAAGAGCTTCGCCGCGATCGCCCAGGCGGCCGGCAAGGAGCACGGCCTCAAGGTCGAGGTGCTGGACGAGAAGGCGCTGACCAAGGGCGGCTTCGGCGGCCTGATGGGCGTCGGCGCCGGCTCGGCCAACCCGCCGCGGCTGGTGAAGGTGGCCTACACCCACCCGAAGGCGAAGGCCTCGCTGGCCTTCGTCGGCAAGGGCATCACCTACGACTCGGGCGGCATCTCGCTGAAGCCGGCCGGCCACAACGAGACCATGAAGTGCGACATGGCCGGCGCCGCCGCCGTGTTCGCCGCCGTGGTGGCCGCCAAGCGCCTCGGCCTGGTCGTCAACGTGACCGCCTGGCTCGCGCTGGCCGAGAACATGCCGTCCGGCAGCGCGACCCGCCCGGGCGACGTGCTGCGGATGTACGGCGGCAAGACCGTCGAGGTGCTGAACACCGACGCCGAGGGCCGGCTGGTGCTGGCCGACGCGATCGTGAAGGCCGGCGAGGAGAGCCCGGACGTCATCGTCGACGTGGCGACCCTGACCGGCGCCATGGTGCTGGCCCTGGGCAACCGCACCTTCGGCGTGATGTCCAACAGCGACGAGCTGCGCGAGAACCTGCACACCGTCGCGGGCAAGGTCGGCGAGCAGTCCTGGCCGATGCCGCTGCCGGCCGAGCTGCGGGCGGGCATGACCGACTCGACCATCGCCGACATGGCGAACATGGGCGAGCGGATGGGCGGCGGCCTGGTGGCCGGCCTGTTCCTGCAGGAGTTCGTGGCCGAGGGCATCGACTGGGCGCACCTGGACATCGCCGGCCCGGCGTTCCACGAGAGCGCGCCGTTCGGCTACACCCCGAAGGGCGGCACCGCGAGCGCCGTGCGCACCCTGGTCCGCTTCGCGGAGCAGACCGCGGCCAACGGCAAGGCCTGATCCTCCGGCCCTGAGCCCGTGAAGCGGGGGCCCGGCGCGTGTGCGCCGGGCCCCCGTAGGCGTTCTCCGACGGTTACCTGCGAGTAGCCCGGGACGCCCCACCGCACCCTTGTTCGCCACGGGCGAAACTTTGTTCCGCACTGCGGAAGAGGTGGCGCCCAACCGCGCGGAAGACGCCCGTCCGGCGGCTGTCAACAGGGCCTTGAGCTGCGATGATGCCCTTCCGTCGGGGGTGTTCCCACCCCGGTGACCGCTCCGTGGGCCACCCCTGGGGTGGACCCGGACATCAGCCACCGCGAACAAGTGCGAAGATGTATTTCCGGCACGACTGGGCGCCCCACAAAGGCTTCCGACCCACCGGACCGCGACCGGCCCGGCGACCCACCCCATTGCATGGAGGACGTGACGTGGCGAACGACGCCAGCACCGTTTTCGACGTAGTCATTCTCGGAGGCGGAAGCGGCGGTTACGCCGCGGCGCTCCGCGCCGCTCAGCTGGGTCTGAGCGTCGCCCTGGTCGAGAAGGGTGAGCTGGGCGGCACCTGCCTGCACCGCGGCTGCATCCCGACCAAGGCCCTGCTGCACGCCGCCGAGATCGCGGACGAGACGAAGGAGGCCGCCGAGTTCGGCGTTCTGGCCACCTTCCAGGGCATCGACATCAACGGCGTCCACAAGTACAAGGACGACGTCATCGCCGGCCTGTACAAGGGCCTCCAGGGCCTGGTGGCGTCCCGCAAGGTCACCTTCATCCAGGGCGCGGGCAAGCTCTCCTCGCAGACCTCGGTCGACGTGAACGGCCAGCGCATCGAAGGCCGCCACATCGTGCTGGCCACCGGTTCGGTGCCGCGCTCGATCCCGGGCCTGGAGATCGACGGCAACCGTGTGATCTCCTCCGACCACGCCCTGAAGCTCGACCGGATCCCGAAGTCGGTCGTCATCCTCGGCGGCGGCGTCATCGGCGTCGAGTTCGCCTCGGTCTGGAAGTCCTTCGGCGTCGAGGTCACCATCGTCGAGGCGCTGCCGCACCTCGTCCCGCTGGAGGACGAGAACTCCTCCAAGCTGCTGGAGCGCGCCTTCCGCAAGCGCGGCATCAAGTTCGAGCTGAAGGCCCGCTTCTCGGGCGTCGAGTACACCGAGTCCGGTGTCCGCGTCTCCACCGAGAACGGCAAGCAGATCGACGCCGACCTGCTGCTCGTCGCCATCGGCCGCGGCCCCGTCTCGGCCGGCCTCGGCTACGAGGAGAACGGCGTCGCGATGGACCGCGGCTACGTCCTGGTCGACGAGTACATGCGCACCAACGTGCCCACCATCTCGGCCGTCGGCGACCTCGCCCCGACCCTGCAGCTCGCCCACGTCGGCTTCGCCGAGGGCATCCTGGTCGCCGAGCGCCTGGCCGGCCTCAAGCCGGTGCCGATCGACTACGACGGCGTCCCGCGCGTGACCTACTCCAACCCGGAGGTCGCCTCCGTCGGCATCTCCGAGGCCAAGGCCGTCGAGCTGTACGGCAAGGAGAAGGTCGTCACCCTGAAGTACAACCTGGCCGGCAACGGCAAGAGCAAGATCCTGAAGACCGCCGGCGAGATCAAGCTCGTCCAGGTCAAGGACGGCGCCGTGGTCGGCGTCCACATGGTCGGCGCCCGCATGGGCGAGCAGGTCGGCGAAGCCCAGCTGATCTACAACTGGGAGGCCCTGCCGGCCGAGGTCGCGCAGCTGATCCACGCGCACCCGACCCAGTCCGAGGCCCTGGGCGAGGCGCACCTGGCGCTGGCCGGCAAGCCGCTGCACGCGCACGACTGATCGCGCTCACCACCCCCCGTTTCCAGTACTTCCCGTACGCAAGACTTGATAGGAGTCGCTGAAACCATGGCGGTCTCAGTAACACTGCCCGCGCTGGGCGAGAGCGTTTCCGAGGGCACTGTCACCCGCTGGCTGAAGGCCGAGGGTGAGCGTGTCGAGGTCGACGAGCCGCTGCTCGAGGTCTCGACCGACAAGGTCGACACCGAGATCCCGGCCCCGGCTTCCGGCATCCTCTCCTCGATCAAGGTCGGCGAGGACGAGACCGTCGAGGTCGGCGCCGAGCTGGCGATCATCGACGACGGCACCGGCGCCCCGGCCGCCGCCCCGGCCCCCGTGGCCGAGGCCGCTCCGGTCGCCGCCCCGGCCCCCGTTGCCGCTCCGGCTCCGGTCGCCGCCCCCGCCCCGGTCGCCGAGGCCCCGGCTGCTCCGGCCGCCCCGGCCGGCGACGCCACCCCGGTGCTGCTGCCCGCGCTGGGCGAGTCGGTCACCGAGGGCACCGTCACCCGCTGGCTGAAGGCCGAGGGTGAGACGGTCGAGATCGACGAGCCGCTGCTCGAGGTCTCCACCGACAAGGTCGACACCGAGATCCCGTCGCCGGTCGCCGGCGTCGTCGTCAAGATCCTGGTCGGCGAGGACGAGACCGCCGAGGTCGGCGCCCAGCTCGCGCTGATCGGTGCCCCGGGTGCCGCCGCTGCCGCTCCGGCTCCGGTTGCCGCTCCGGCCCCGGTCGCTGCCCCGGCTCCGGTTGCCGCCCCGGCTGCCCCGGCCCCGGTTGCCGCCCCGGCCCCGGTTGCCGCTGCTCCGGCTCCGGTTGCCGCCCCGGCTCCGGTCGCTGCTCCGGCGCCCGTTGCCGCTGCCCCGGCTCCGGTTGCCGCTCCGGCCCCGGCCGCCGCGGTGGCCGACAGCGGTGACGCCTACGTCACCCCGCTGGTGCGCAAGCTCGCCGCCGAGCACGGCGTGGAGCTGACCTCCGTCGCCGGCACCGGCGTCGGCGGCCGCATCCGCAAGCAGGACGTCATCGCCGCCGCGGAGGCCGCCAAGGCCGCTCCGGCCCCGGTCGCCGCCGCTCCGGCCGCTGCCGCGCCGAAGGCCGCCGCCGCGCCGTCCGCCCTGCGCGGCCAGACGGTCAAGATGACCCGCATGCGCAAGGTCATCGGCGACAACATGATGAAGGCGCTGCACGAGCAGGCCCAGCTGACCAGCGTGGTCGAGGTGGACGTCACCAAGATCATGTCGCTGCGCGCCAAGGCCAAGGAGGGCTTCCTGGCCCGCGAGGGCGTCAAGCTCTCCCCGATGCCGTTCTTCGTGAAGGCCGCCGCCCAGGCCCTGAAGGTCCACGCGGTCGTCAACGCGCGGATCAACGACGCCGAGGGCACCATCACCTACTTCGACACCGAGAACATCGGTATCGCGGTGGACTCCGAGAAGGGTCTGATGACCCCGGTCATCAAGGGTGCGGGCGACCTCAACATCGCCGGCATCTCGAAGAAGACCGCCGAGCTGGCCGGCAAGGTCCGCGACAGCAAGATCACCCCGGACGAGCTGTCCGGTGCCACCTTCACCATCAGCAACACCGGCTCGCGCGGTGCGCTGTTCGACACCGTGATCGTGCCGCCGAACCAGGCCGCCATCCTGGGCATCGGCGCCACCGTCAAGCGCCCGGTCGTCATCGAGGCCGACGGCGGCACCGCCATCGGCATCCGTGACATGACCTACCTCTCGCTCTCCTACGACCACCGCCTGGTGGACGGCGCCGACGCCGCCCGCTACCTGGTCGCGGTCAAGGAGATCCTGGAGGCCGGCGAGTTCGAGGTCGAGCTCGGCCTGTAAGGCATCGCCGTACCGTGAGCGTCACGGTTGTACGGAGCCCCGCGTCGTCCCCGGACGGCGCGGGGCTCCGGCGTCCCGGGGTGCGGATCACCCCGGGTCATGGCATGCGTGGAGACGACGGAACAGGGATGCTTGAGCGGTGATGGACGAGACCGACTTCTGGCAGATCATCGACGACACCTGGGAGGCCGCCGACGGCGATCCCGACGACCAGGCCGACCGGCTGGTGGAGCGCCTCGTCCAGCTGACCCCGGACGACGTGATCGACTTCGCCCGGCTGTTCGAGGCCCGCTTCCAGCGCGCCTACCGCTACGACCTGTGGGGCGCGGCGCACCTGCTGCTGGACGGCGCCTCCGAGGACGGTTTCGACTTCTTCCGCTGCTGGCTGATCGGCCAGGGCCGGGAGGTCTTCGAGGGCGGGCTGGCCGAGCCGGACGACCTGGCGGACCTGCTGCCCGAGTTCGACGAGGAGGAGGACGGCGAGGCCGAGGACCTCGGCTTCGCCGCCGACGAGGCGTACGAGCAGCTGACCGGCCTGCCGCTGCCCGAGGTGGGCGGGCGGCAGCCGGGACGGCCGGCCGGGACGGCGCTGGACTTCGACGACCCGGACGTGATGGCGAAACGCTTCCCCAAGCTCTGGGAGCGGTACGGGGACTGACCGGTCCCGTCTGCGCCCCCTGCTGCGGCCCCCCGGCTCAGGTACTGGTGCCGGGGGTGGCCGCGGAGCCGTCCTGCTTGATGCCCTTGAGGATCTGGTCCAGCACCGAGGCGTCCGGCGCCGCCGGGTCGTCGTCCACGCCGCCCTCGAAGACGACGTAGCCGCCGCCCTTGGCCGGGACGGCGGCCAGCAGGACGTAGCCCTGGGTGCCGTCCGAGGTGCGGATGTGCCAGCGGGTGGCGTAGCCGAGGACGCCGGCGACGCTGACGAAGCTGGAACCGGAGTCGGTGTGCGACGTGATCCCGGTGAAGATCGTCCCGGCGTAGGCCGGCATCGCGGCGTCGGAGGCGGCCTTGGGGGTGTCGCCCTGGACGGTGTCCTTCTCGACCGAGAACTGGCCGCGGATGCAGGAGTTGCCGTCGGCGCAGGTGTAGCGGCCGCTGCCGAGGTAGACGGTGGAGTGCGCGGAGTTGGCGGCCGCGTCCCAGCCGTCGAACACCGGGACGGTGATCGCGTGCTGCGGGTCCGGGACGCTGCTCTTCAGTGCGGGGACGGGCTTGGGCGTCGTCCGGGTCGGCGACGGCGTCGGGGTGGGGCTCGGCTGGGGGCCGTCGCTCTGGGTGACCGTGACCGTGGGGTTCGGGGCCGGGTCGGCCTTCGGGTCCCCACCGTTGGCGGCCACCAGGCCGACGATCAGACCGCCCACGGCCAGCACGGCGACCGAGATGCCGACGATCAGGCCGGTCCGGTTCCTCGGGGCGGCCGGCGGCGGGTAGCCGTAGGCCGCGCCCGGGTAGGGCTCCTGACCCGGGTAGCCGGGCTGGCCCGGGTAGGGCTGCTGGCCGGGGTAGGGCGGCTGGCCCGGGTAGCCGTAGCCGGGGGTCGGGGCCGCGTCCTGGACCGGATAGCCGTAACCGGGTGAGCCGCTCTGCGCCGGGTAGCCGTAGCCCTGCTGCGGCGGTTGCGGGGCGGGCGGCTGCCACAGCTCGGTCGGAGCGTCGGCGAGCTGTCCGGCACCGCCCTGGAGCGGCCGGACCTCGCTACTCCAGGCGTTGCCGTCCCACCAGCGCTCGTGACCGGGGGTGCCGTCCGCACCGGGGACCGGGTACCACCCGGGAGGCGTCGAGTTGCTCACGGGCGTACGGTACCCGGCGGATCGCCCGTCCAGACAGCGCGGGTACGTCACGACTCCGCACCGCACGGGAACTGACGATGCGTCAGTTCCCGTCGGTTCGGCCGGCCAGCCGACGGGCCATCCAGACATCGTCCACGTAGCGTCCGCCGATCAGGAACTCCTCGGCCAGCACGCCCTCGACCGTGAAGCCGCAACTCTCGTACAGCCGACGGGCCGGGGCGTTCCAGCCGAGCACCCGGAGGGTCATCTTGCGGGCGCCCCCGGCCCGGGCCGCCGCGCAGGCGGCCTCGACCAGCCGCCGCCCGATGCCCCGGCCGCGTGCCGCGTCGTCGACGGCCAGGCCCTGGATCTGCCGGACGTGCCGGTTGCACTCCAGCGGGGTCGCCGGGACCTGGCGGACGTAGCCGACGATCCGGCCGTCCAGGACGGCGAGCAGGTACTGGTCGGGGGTGTGCCGCTCGTCGAAGATCCCGTCCGTCTCGGGCGGTTCCGGGGAGACGTCGGACAGGGTGGACCAGGCGTTGCGGTTGAGCGCGGCGAGTCCGGGCTCGTCCTCGGGGCGGGCCGGGCGGATGGTCGGATCGTCATCACGGGTCATGGCGCATGATGCTAACGGGGCACGTGGGACGGGTGACGGGCGATAAGAACTGCGAGGATGGCTCCATGCGCATCGCTGTCACAGGCTCCACGGGATTGATCGGTTCGGCGCTCGTCCGCTCCCTGCTGGCGGACGGCCATGAGGTGGTCCGGCTGGTCCGGCACCGCTCCAGGACCGGGCCACGGCCCGACGGCAGCACCGCGATCGGCTGGAACCCGCTGCTCGGCGAGGTCGACCGGGACGGGCTCGCCGGGGTCGGGGCGGTCGTGCACCTGGCGGGCGCCGGGGTCGGCGACCGCCGCTGGACGAACTCCTACAAGCGGGAGATCCGGGAGAGCCGGGTGTACGGCACCGAGACGCTCGCCGTGGCGCTGGCGGCGATGAAGGAGCCGCCGCGGGTCCTGCTGAGCGCCTCCGCGGTCGGCTGGTACGGGCAGACCGGCGACCGGGTGATCGACGAGGACTCCCCCGCCGGGGACGACTTCCTGGCCGAGGTCTGCCTGGAGTGGGAGGCCGCCGCGCGGCCGGCCGAGCGGGCCGGGATCCGGGTCGTCCACCCGCGCACCGGGATGGTGCTCTCCGCCGCGGGCGGTGCGGGCGGGCGGCTGTTCCCGCTGTTCAAGCTGGGCCTGGGCGGGCGGCTCGGCGACGGGCGGCAGTACTGGAGCTACATCTCGCTGGCCGACGAGGTGGCGGCGCTGCGCTTCCTGCTCGACCGGGAGGACCTCTCCGGCGCCTTCAACCTCACCGCACCGGAGCCGGCCACCAACGCCGAGCTGACGGCGGCGCTCGGCCGGGCGCTGCGGCGGCCGACGCCGTTCCCGGTGCCCGAGGCCGTGCTCAAGGCCGTGCTCAAGGCGGTGCTCGGGGAGCTGGCGGTCGAGGTGGTCGGCAGCCACCGGGTGGTGCCGCGACGGCTGTTGGACGCGGGCTTCCGGTTCGCGCACCCGGACGTGGACTCGGCGGTGCGGGCGGCGCTGTGACGCCGTTCGGGGCGTGACGCGTCGTCGGGGTGGCGATTCTTCGGGCGTGACGCCTCTTCGGGGCGGCGTTTCTTCGGGCGTGACGCGTCGTCGGGGTCCGGCGCTTCTTCGGGGCGTGGCGCCGTGCGGGACGCGACGTCCGGCGGGGCTGCCGCGCCCCGTCGGACGTGACGCCCCGTGATGCCGGAGGCCCTCGTGGTGCGGGACGTGTCCGGGCGGGTGGCCCGTCCCGGTGGGTGCCGTGGCGCGGCTGCGGGCGGTGGTGCGGGACGTCGTTCCAGGGAGCCCCCGGGGCGGTATCCGCCCTGGCCGGAGGCATATGCCGACGGGACTCGAGGGGTTCCGGATCGGGTTCCGGATCGGGTTCCGGAACGGGTTCCGGGAGGGGCTCCGGGAGGGGGCGCACGGGAGCACACAGCGGGCGCGTTGCACGCCCCCGGTGACCGTATGCGCCCGCCGACCCGGTAACCCGGCCACCACGGCGCACTGTCCGTGACCGCGCCCCCGCCCGGCGCCGCACAACCCCTCTCGCGCCCCGCATCCGGTCCACCGCACCTGTCTGATGCTCACACCGACTGGGCATCACCTTCCTCGGACCGTGTCCCGGCACCCCGCTGCCTGCGTCGGCCGGAGCCCCGGGACCAGGGAGGGAGCACTCCAGTGCCCACGTACGACTTCACCCGCCGCGCCCGCCGCCCGTCCGACCCGGACGTCGTCGTGGTCGGCGCCGGACTCGCGGGCCTGGCCGCCGCCCGCGTCCTCACCGGCCGCGGCCTCGCCGTCCAGGTCCTGGAGACCACCGACCGGATCGGCGGCCGGATGGCCACCCGCGAACTCGACGGCTTCCGCCTGGACGACGGCAGCCACCTGCTGAACACCGCCTTCCCCGAGCTGCGCCGGGCGCTCGACCTCGACCGCCTGGACCTGCGCCCGCTCGCGCCCGGCGTACTCGTGCACAACGCCGGCCGCCGCTACCGCGCCGGGGACCCGCAGCTCACCGCCGCCCGGCAGGCCGCCCTCCGGGCCCCGCTCGGCAGCCCGCTGGACAAGGCCCGGCTCGGCAGCTGGCTCGGCCGGATCGCCACCGCCCCGGCCGCCCGGCTGCTGGCGCGGCCGGAGACCACCACCGCCCGCGCGCTGACCAACCACGGGCTCGCCCCGCGCACCGTCGACGGCTTCCTGCGCCCGCTGCTCAGCGCCCTGCTCAGCGATCCGGCCCTCGGCACCAGCAGCCGGATCGCCGACCTGGTGCTGCGCTCGTACGCCCGGGGCCGACTCTGTCTGCCCGCCGACGGGATCGCGGCCGTGCCCGCCCAGCTGGCCGCCGCCCTGCCCGTCGGCACCGTGCGCACCGGCGTGCAGGTCACCGCGATCGGCGCCGACGGCGTGGAGACCCTCGACCACGGGCGGATCGGCGCCCAGGCCGTGGTGGTCGCCACCGACGCCCGCTCCGCCGCCGAACTGCTGCCCGGACTGCGGCTGCCGGACTTCCACTCCGTCACCACCTTCTTCCACGCCGCCGACCGCGCCCCGGTCGGCGAGGCCGTGCTGCTGCTCGACGCCGACCGGCCGAACGGGCACCCGCCGCTGGTCTCGCACTCGCTGGTGCTCAGCGAGCTGCACCCGTCCTACGCCCCGCCCGGGCAGGCGCTGATCGCCAGCACCGTGCTCGGCCGGCGCGCCTTCGACGCGGGCGGCCCGGCCGGGCTGGAACCGGCCGTCCGGGCCCGGCTCGCCGAGCTGTACGGCGTCCCGACGACGGACTGGCAGTTCCTCAGCGTGCGGCACGTCCCGGACGCGCTGCCCGCGATGCCGCCGCCGCACAACCCCCGCCGCCCGGTGCGGCTGCTGGCCGGGCTGTACGTCGCCGGGGACCACCGGGACACCAGCACCGCGCAGGGCGCGCTGGTGTCCGGACGGCGGGCGGCGAAGGCGGTGCTGGGCGACCTCGGGCTGCCGGCCGACGCCCGGGAGGCCGAGGCGGCGGCCTGACGGCCCCGGCGGTGGAACACGCCAGCGGTCTGCCGGGGTGACAGACCGACGGCGTGCCAGGATGCCTCGCATGACCGTTCTGACCGCTCATCGGATGATTCCAACGGATTCGGCCGCCCGGCCGGACGCCCGGTGAGCGCCTCCGCCCAGCCGGTGGCGCTGATCCTGATCCCCGCCGCAGCCGTCGCCGCGCCCCTGCTCGCCGACCGGCTGCTGCGGTGGATCGCCGTACCCACCGTGGTGTTCGAGATCGTGCTCGGCGTCCTGATCGGCCCGGCCGTCCTGAACTGGGCGCACGTCGACGACCTGGTGGACGCGCTGTCCCAATTCGGCCTGGCCATACTGATGTTCCTGGCCGGGTACGAGATCGACCTCGCCAAGCTGCGCGGCGGCCCGCTGAAACGGGCGGGCACCGCGTGGCTGGTCTCGCTCGTCGCGGCCCTCGGGGTGGGCGCGCTGGTCAACCGGGACCCGTGGGACGGCGCCTTCGCCGGGCTCGCGATCACCACCACCGCACTCGGCACGATCCTGCCGATCCTCCGCGACAGCGGCGAACTTCCCACGCCCTTCGGCTCGTTGGTGATGGCCACCGGCGCGGTCGGCGAGTTCGGGCCGATCATCGCGATCGCCGTCCTGCTCAGCGGCAACTCCCCGGCCCGGACGGCGGTGATCCTCGGCGCCTTCGCGGTGATCACCGCCGTCGCCGTCCTCACCGCCCGCCGGCCGCGACCGGCCTGGGCGACCCGGCTGATCGAGCGCACCCTGCGCACCTCCGGGCAGTTCGCGATCCGGGCGGTGATCCTGGTGCTGGCCGTGATGGTCGCGGCCGCGCTCTGGCTCGACCTGGACATGCTGCTCGGCGCCTTCACCGCCGGGATCGTCTCCCGGCTGCTGCTGGCCGGGATCCGGCAGGCCGAGGAGGAGGTGATCGAGGCCAAGCTGGAGAGCATCGGCTTCGGCTTCCTGGTGCCGGTCTTCTTCGTGGTCAGCGGGATGAAGTTCGACCTGGACGCACTGCTGGACGACCCCGGCACCCTGCTGCTCGTCCCGGTGTTCCTGCTGCTGTTCCTCGCCGTGCGCGGCGGGCCGGCCGCGGTGCTGGCCCCGGCCGGGCTCGGCCGGCGGGACCGTGCGGCGCTCGGGCTGTACGGGGCGACGGCGTTGCCGCTGGTCGTGGTGATCACCACGATCGAGGTGGAGGCCGGGCACCTGCCGTCCTCGACGGCGGCGGCGCTGGTCGGCGCCGGGATGCTCTCGGTGCTGGTGTTCCCGCTGGCGGCGCAGCGGGTGCGGGGCGGGGCACGGCCGACGGCCGCGGACCCCGGGAAGCGGAGGGTCCGGGCCGAGAGCTGGTGAGCTCCCGGCCCCGGCGCCCCGGCCCCCTTGGCGCCCCCGCACCGGCGTTCCGGCGCCCCGTCACTCCGGCGTTCCGGCGTTCCGGCGTTCCGGCCCGGTCAGATCACGCCCGCCTGGCGGGCCGTCTCCTCGAAGGCGCGGGCCACCTGGCTGCCCCGGTACGGGGTGAGGCGGCGGTGGAAGTCCCGGACGTACTCCAGCGAACGGGCCGAGCGCATCTCCCCCGCCGCCCGCAGCGCGTCGGTGGCCATGGTGCAGGCCTCGTCGAGGTCCCCCATCCCGAGCCGGGCGGTGGCCAGCACCAGCCGGCAGAAGATCCGGCTGCGGGCGTAGGCGGGCGAGCGCAGCCGCAGCGACTTCTCGGCGTGCTGCGCGGAGGTGCGCCACTGCTGGAGGTCCCGGTAGCAGTGGGCGAACTCGTCGGAGAGCTGCGCCTCGTCGAAGTACCGCGCCCAGGAGGGCAGTTCGTCGCCCGTCCGGGAGGCGGCGAGCGAGCGCTCGGCCCGGACCAGCGCGGTGGTGCAGGAGCGGACGTCGCCCAGCAGGCCGTGCCCGCGCGCCTCGGCGGCGTGCATCAGTGACTGGACCACCGGCGGGACGGCGGTGCCGACGCCCTGCTGGGCGACCCGGGCGAGCTGGACAGCCTCCCGGCCGTGGCCCAGGTGGACGGCCTGCTGGCTCATCGTCACCAGCACGTACCCGCCGAGGGCGCGGTCCCCCGCGGCCTGGGAGAGCCGCAGCGCCTGGACGAAGTAGCGCTGGGCGAGGCCGTGCGCGGCGATGTCGAAGGACGTCCAGCCGGCCAGCCTGGTCAGGTCGGCGACGGCGCCGAACAGGGCGCGGCCGATCTGTTCGCCGTAGCGGCCGCGCAGCATCGGCTCGGCCTCGCTCTCCAGGTAGCGGACCAGCGCCTGGCGGGCGTGGCCGCCGCCGTAGGCGTGGTCGAGCGCGCGGAAGAGGTCGCCGACGGCGCGGATCGCGGCGATGTCGCCGCGGCCGACCCGCAGGGCGGGGCGGGCCTCCCGGTTCGGGTCGGGGTACGGCGGTTCGACGGCGGCGGGCGGGCGGCGGCTCTGGGTGGGCACCCGGCCGATGGTGGCGGCGGTGCCGGTGGTTCCGGCGGTGTTGCGGACCCCCGGGGCGCCGGGCGGCTGGGGGCGCGCCGGGCTCGCGGCGGAGGCGCCCGGCGCGCTCTGCCCGGGTGCGCCGGTGGGCGCGCCCGGTGGGCCGGTGGCGGTGTCCGGGCGGACCAGGGTGGAGCCGTCCCGGGCGACCCGTTCGTCGGTGCGGCCGATCAGCCAGTCCCGGCTGGGGACGACCAGGCCGGCCGGGGTGAAGGCGATCCGGCGCAGCTCGGACTGCGGGCCGTTGTCCTTGCGCCACATGCTCGCGACGATGTCCACCGCCTCCTGCGGGGTCTCGGCGAACTCCAGGCCCGCGTAGACCGGGGCGCAGGCGTCCAGGCCGAGGTCCTGGGCGGTGAGGCGGCGGCCGAGGCGGCGGGTGAAGACCTCGGCGATCAGCGCCGGGGTGGCGCCGCGGGGCTGCTGGCCGCGCAGCCAGCGGGTGACCGAGGTCTTGTCGTAGCGCAGGTCGAGGCCGTGCTCCAGGCCGAGCTGGTCGACCCGGCGGGCCAGGCCGGCGTGCGAGAAGCCGGCCTCCTCGATCAGGGCGGCGAGCTGGCCGTTCTGCGGGGTCGGGCCGGTGTGGCCGCCGCCCGGGTGGGTGCCGTGGCCGCTGGTGGTCGCGGGGGCCGGCCCGGCGCCGGCCTCGTGCCGGACGGGTGTGGCGGAGGCTTCGTGCCGGGCGGGTGTGGCCTGCGCGGGCAGCCGCAGTTCGTCGGCGGTCGGGGCGTCGGCGGTCAGCGTGTCGGCGGTCGGGGCGTCGGGGGCGTCCGGAAGGGCCCGGCCGACCGGGCCTCGGCGCTGGCCGAGCGGGTCGAGCGGTCCGTACGCCGGGCTGTCGGTTGCAGGCCGTTGGGGCATGTCAGTCACACCTCTCGGACGTCGCACCGGGCTCCACCAGCACATCGGTTCGCCTGGGGCGGCGCCCCCTGTCGGGAATCGGCGTGAATGTAGCGAGCATTCGGGCGCTATGGGTGGATCTGACCGAGCAATCCTCCGAACGGGTGAAGCAACCGCGCCCATTGTGGGGAAGCGGAGTCATCATGGGTTTGGCCTTCCGGGGTCGAACCGTCGATCGACCGTCATAGTGGTGACCGCCAGGGGTCGACGGCACGCTGTGGTGCTCCGCCACATGGGAGCCGGGCCGACGGATTCCTACCGTTCTCGGCCATGGACACCTCTACCGCCAGCCCGCTCGACGGCCGCACCGCGTTGGTCACCGGGGCCGCCTCGGGCATCGGCCGGGCCTGCGCCGAAGCCCTCGCCGGGGCCGGGGCCCGGGTCTACGTCGTCGACCTCGCGGCCGGTCCGGCCCGGGAGCTCGCGGACCGGATCGGCGGGCACGCGATCGTGGCCGACCTCGCCGACCCCGCGGCCGTGGACGCCCTGCCGGCCGACGCCGACATCGTGGTCAACAACGCCGGGCTCCAACACGTCGCCCCCGTGCACGAGTTCCCGGTCGAGCGCTTCACGCTGATCCAACGCGTCATGGTCGAGGCCCCGTTCCGCATCCTGCGCCGCACCCTCCCGCACATGTACGAGCGGGGGTGGGGCCGGGTGGTCAACGTCTCCTCCGTGCACGGCCTGCGGGCCAGCGCCTTCAAGTCCGCCTACGTCACCGCCAAGCACGCGCTGGAGGGCCTCAGCAAGACCGTCGCCCTGGAGGGCGCCCCGTACGGCGTCACCAGCAACTGCCTCAACCCCGGGTACGTCCGCACTCCCCTGGTGGAGAAGCAGATCACCGCCCAGGCGCTGGCCCACGGCATCCCCGAGGAGGAGGTGGTCGAGCGGGTCATGCTCGACCGCACCGCCGTCAAGCGCCTGATCGAGCCCGCGGAGGTCGCCGGGCTCGCCCTCTGGCTCTGCTCCCCCGCCGCCGCCTACGTCACGGGGGCCAGCCTCCCGATCGACGGCGGCTGGACGGCGCACTGAGCGCGCCCCTCCGCTGTATATGGAAAGACCATGCCCGGCCCGGCGACTGTGTGGCTCGGTCACATAGTCCGGGGGGCGTGGGGTTCCTACCTTGTGGCGACATCGTCCGCATCTGGAAGTGGTGACCCATGAACGCCTCCGCACGCGGTTCGACGGCGACCAGTTCACTCCCGCGCGTGGTGGCCGCGAGCCTGATCGGCACGACGATCGAGTGGTACGACTACTTCGTCTACGGCACCGCCGCGGCCCTGGTGTTCGGGAAGGTGTTCTTCCCGAACACCGATCCACTGACCGGGACGCTGCTGTCCTTCCTGACCTACGCGATCGGGTTCGCGGCCCGGCCGCTCGGGGCGCTGGTGTTCGGGCACTTCGGGGACCGGGTCGGGCGGAAGAAACTGCTGGTGCTGAGCCTGCTGCTGATGGGCGGGGCGACCACGGCGATCGGACTGCTGCCGACGTACGACTCGGTCGGGGTGACCGCGCCGGTGCTGCTGACCTCGCTGCGGCTGGTGCAGGGCTTCGCGCTCGGCGGGGAGTGGGGCGGGGCGGTGCTGCTGGTGTCGGAGCACGGGGACCGGCGGCGGCGGGGGTTCTGGGCGTCCTGGCCGCAGGGCGGGGCGCCGGCCGGGAACCTGCTGGCGGCCGGGGTGCTGTCGCTGATGACGGCGGTGCAGTCGGAGAGCGCGTTCCTGGCCTGGGGCTGGCGGGTGCCGTTCCTGCTGTCGGCGGTGCTGGTCGCGGTGGGGCTGTGGATCCGGCTGGCGGTGGAGGAGTCGCCGCTGTTCCGGCAGGCGCTGGAGAACCGGCCGACCGCCGAACAGCCGCCGCTGGTCGGGGTGTTGAAGCACCACTGGCGGGAGGTGCTGGTGGCGATGGGCGCGCGGATGGCGGAGAACATCTCGTACTACGTGATGACGACCTTTGTGCTGACGTACGCCGTCACCCACGCCCACTTCGACAAGCAGAGCGCGCTGAACGCCGTGCTCATCGCCTCGGCGATCCAGTTCGCGCTGATCCCGCTGTTCGGCGCGCTGTCGGACCGGGTCGGACGCAAACCGGTGTACCTGGTGGGCGCGGCCGGGGTCGGGGTCTGGGCGTTCGTGTTCTTCGGGCTGGTGGACACTCACTCGTTCGGGCAGTTGGTGCTCGCGGTGACCGTCGGCCTGGTGTTCCACAGCGCGATGTACGCGCCGCAGGCGGCCTTCTTCTCCGAACTGTTCGCGACCAGGCTGCGCTACTCGGGGGCCTCGATCGGCGCCCAGTTCGCCTCGGTGGCGGCCGGCGCACCCGCCCCGCTGATCGCCACCGCGCTGCTCAAGGATTACGGCAGCGCCACCCCCATCTCGGTGTACATGGCCGCCGCCGCGGCGCTCACCCTGCTGGCCGTGCTGTGCGCGCGGGAGACCAGGGGACAGGACCTGACGGCGGTCGAGGAGGAGGCCTCGGAGGACGGCGCGACGGCCGTGAAGCCCGCCGTCGCCTGAGGCTCCGTCCGGTCGGTCCCACCGCCCGTCCGGCAGGATCGGCCGGACGGAGCCCGGGGATCCAGGCGATAGCATCGCGATTCCCCGCAACCGTCGGAACCGACGCCGATTGGCGGCCCGCACCGTGAACCACCCCGACGAGAGCGCCGCCCCCGCACTGCGGCGGCTGCTCGACCTGCTCGCCACCGGCGCCGCCACCGAGGACTTCGCCGAGGTGCTGGCCGACGCCCGCCGCCGCGGGGCGTCGGCCGGCGTCCTCGCCGAGATCGACGACGCCACCTGGCAGGCCCTGCGGGTGCACCGCACCCTGCGTCAACACCGGCGCCGCGAGGCCGAGTTGACCGCCCTGTTCGACACCGCCGGAGACCTCGCCGCCTCCCGGGACCTGGACGCCGTGCTGCAGGCGATCGTCCGCCGGGGCCGGATGCTGCTCGGCACCGACACCGCGTACCTGACGCTGCCGGACGAGGCCGCCGGCGACACCTACATGCGGGTCACCGACGGCTCGGTGTCCGTCCTGTTCCAGACCCTGCGGCTCAGCCTCGGCGACGGGCTGGGCGGGCTGGTCGCCCAGACCGCCCGCCCGTACGCCACCCCCGACTACCGCACCGACGAGCGCTTCCACCACACCGGCACGATCGACGCCGGCGTGCTGGACGAGGGCCTGGTGGCGATCATCGGCGTGCCGCTGCTGCTCGGCGGCGAGGTCATCGGCGTGCTGTTCGCCGCCGACCGCACCCCGCGCGCCTTCTCCCCCGACGAGGTCGCGCTGCTCTGCACCCTGGCCGCGCACGCCGCGATCGCCCTGGACACCGCCAAGTCGCTGGCCGACACCCGGGCCGCGCTGGCCGAGCTGAACGCCGCCAACGGGCTGGTGCGGGCCCACTCCGCCGCCGTCCAGCGCGCCGAGCAGGCGCATGACCGGCTCACCGACCTGGTGCTGCGCGGCGCCGAGGTGCCGGACGTGGCCGCCGCCGTCGCCCACCTGCTGGACGGCGAGATAACGGTCCTGGACGCCGAGGGCGAGCCGCTGGCCGGCCGGCCCGCGCCCGGCGCCGAACTGGTCGGGGCGGTCGCCGCGTCCCGGGCCGAGGGCCGGTCGGTGCGGCACGGCGCGCTGTGGGTGTGCGCGGTGCTCGCCGGGCACGACACGCTGGGCACCATGGTGCTGCGCGGCCGGCCCGACCTCGACGACGCCGACCGACGGCTGTTCGAACGGGCCAGCGTGGTGACCGCGCTGCTCCTGCTGCTGCGCCGCTCGGTCGCGGAGACCGAGAACCGGGTCCGCGGCGAACTGCTCACCGACCTGCTCACCGCCCCCGAGCGCGACCCGGCCGGGCTCACCGCGCGCGGCCGCCGGCTCGGCGTCGACCTCGCCCGGCCGCACCTGGTGCTGGTCGCCGAGCCGGCCGACGGGACGGGCGACCACCGGGGCCGGCTGGCGGGCGCGGCCCGGCGCTACCTGTTCGGCTCCCGCGGGGTCAGCGCCGAGCACGGCGAGGCGGTCGTCCTGCTGGTGCCCGTCGCGCCCGGCACCACCGACGACCCCGAGGAGACCGCCCGGCAGGCCGCCGAGCGGCTGGCCCGCCTGGCCGGCTTCCCGGCCACCGTCGGCGCGGGCCGGGAGGCCGCCGGTCCGGCCGCACTGGCCGCCTCCTACGCCGAGGGCCTGCGCTGCGTCCGCGCCCTGCGGGTGCTCGGCCGCGCCGGGCAGGGCGCCTCCTCCCGCACCCTGGGTTTCCTCGGCGTGCTGCTCGGCGACGGCCACGACGTGGACGGCTTCGTCGGCGCCACCCTCGGCCCGCTGCTCGCCTACGACGCCCGGCGCGGCACCGAGCTGGTGCGCACCCTGCGCGCCTACTTCGACTGCGGCGGCAGCCTGACCCGGGCCAAGGACGACCTGCACGTCCACGTGAACACCGTGGTGCAGCGGCTGGACCGGGTCGAGGCGCTGCTCGGGCCGGACTGGAACCGGCCGGAGCGCTCGTTGGAGTTGCAGTTGGCGCTCCGGCTGCAACTGCTCTCGGCGCCGGGGCCGGGCTCGGGCTCGGGCCTGGGTTCGGATGGGGGGCCGGGCTCGGGCTCGGGCAGCTGAGCGGCTCGGGCGGCGGGGCGCGGTGGGCGGCTCGGGCGGCCGATCGGCTCGTCCGGGCGTGGGCGTACAGTGGCGAGGTTGGTCTCGAACGCGAGACCGGTCTCGAACGCCTGGCAAGGAGCGGCAGCGGTGAGCGAGAACGTACGGTTCGTTCGGATGGGCATAGGCGAGCACGTCGTCCCGTACGAGGAGGCGTGGGAGGAGCAGCAGCGTCTGCACGCGTTGCGGGTCGCGGACGAGATCCCCGACACCGTGCTGCTGCTGGAGCACCCGCCCGTCTACACGATGGGCAAGCGCACCAACCCCGCCGACCTGCCGCTGGACGGCACCCCGGTGGTCGAGGTCAACCGGGGCGGGGAGATCACCTGGCACGGCCCCGGGCAGCTGGTCGGCTACCCGATCATCAAGCTGCCGGACCCGATCGACGTGATCGCGTACGTCCGTCGGCTGGAGGAGGCGCTGATCCGCACCGCCGCCGACTTCGGCATCGGGACCACCCGGGTCGAGGGCCGCAGCGGGGTCTGGGTGCTCGGCGAGCACCTCCCGGACGCCGTGGTCGACCCCTCCGAGGTGGTCGACATCGGCAAGCTGACCCTGCGGATGGGCCTGCCGCTGGGCATCGACCCGCGGCTCGCCGGCCCCGAGTACGCGCCGTCCAACGCCGGGCAGCGCGGCGGCGACCGCAAGCTCGCCGCGATCGGCGTGCGGGTCGCCCGCGGGGTGACCATGCACGGCTTCGCACTCAACTGCGACCCGGACATGACCTACTTCGACAAGATCGTGCCCTGCGGCATCCGGGACGCGGGCGTGGCCTCGCTGGCCGGTGAGCTGGGGCGCGCCTTCCCGGTGGGCGAGGCGACGCCGGCGGTCGAGCGGCACCTGAAGGACGTGTTCGCGGAGTTGCCGGAGCCCGCGCTCACCCGCTGAGTCGGCGAGCCGCTGCGGTTCCCGCTTCCGGCGCCACCTCCGCTTCTGCCTTCTGTCTTCCGCCTCCGCTTCCAGGGCCGCTCAGGAGAGCCCCGGCCACTGGGAATCTACTGACCGGTAGCCGCGTTGCCCTGCGATTGCGGGGCGGCAGGCCCGGCACAGCCCGTACAACCACAGGCGTACCCTGGGGGTACCCCGTCTAGTTCTAGGAGTCGCACGTGTCCGCTGTCGCGCCCGACGGCAGGAAGCTGCTCCGCCTGGAGGTCCGCAACAGCGAGACCCCCATCGAGCGGAAGCCCGAGTGGATCAAGACCCGCGCGAAGATGGGCCCGGAGTACAACGCCCTCCAGTCGCTGGTGAAGAAGGAAGGGCTGCACACGGTCTGCCAGGAGGCCGGCTGCCCCAACATCTTCGAGTGCTGGGAGGACCGCGAGGCGACCTTCCTCATCGGCGGTGACCAGTGCACCCGCCGCTGCGACTTCTGTCAGATCGACACCGGCAAGCCCGCCGAGTTCGACCGCGACGAGCCGCGCCGGGTCGCCGAGTCCATCGTCACCATGGACCTCAACTACGCCACCATCACCGGCGTCGCCCGCGACGACCTGGAGGACGGTGGCGCCTGGCTGTACGCCGAGACCGTCCGCCAGGTGCACGCGATGACCGCCGAGCGCGCCGCCGGCCGCACCGGCGTCGAGCTGCTCATCCCCGACTTCAACGCGGTGCCCGAGCAGCTCGCCGAGGTCTTCTCCTCCCGCCCCGAGGTGCTCGCGCACAACGTCGAGACGGTCCCGCGGATCTTCAAGCGGATCCGTCCGGCCTTCCGCTACGAGCGCTCCCTGGACGTCATCACCCAGGCCCGTGCGGCCGGGCTGGTCACCAAGTCCAACCTGATCCTGGGCATGGGCGAGACCCGCGAGGAGGTCAGCCAGGCGCTGGCCGACCTGGTCGGGGCCGGCTGCGAGCTGATCACCATCACCCAGTACCTGCGCCCCTCGCTGCGCCACCACCCGGTGGAGCGCTGGGTCAAGCCGCAGGAGTTCGTCGAGCTCCAGGAGGAGGCCGAGGAGCTGGGCTTCGCCGGTGTCATGTCGGGCCCGCTGGTGCGTTCGTCGTACCGGGCCGGCCGGCTGTACCGGCAGGCGCTGGAGCGTCGCGAGCAGGCCGCGGTCTGATCACGACGTCGGTTTCCGGCCACTGAGCCGTTGGAAGGGCGGGGCCTCGGCCCCGCCCTTCCGGGTTTCACCGCACTTTGACTGCCTGGTCACGGACTGGTAACACGGGGTGGGGACGATGGACGCCAGGTGGGCGTTCGATTCTTCTCGGCCACGGCGGGCGACCTCGACGATCGACCGCGGCAATCGACTTCGACGATCGGCCCGCGACCAGCCGTGGCCGGCCACGAGAGGAGCTGTTCGGGATGCAGCTGCAGGTGCGGGTCCGGTCGGTGGGGGCGGCGCTGCGGTTCGCCGAGAGCGTCCTACTGGCCCCCGGGCAGCGGCACGCGCGCCGCAACGCCTGGACGGCGGTGTGCGAGAACCGCGAGCACGCGGCGGACCGGCGGCAGGACGCGGACGTCATCACCGGGAACGCAGGCGCCACCGGGGCCGCGGGTACCGCCGAAACCGCTGGTCCAGGGGCTGCGCGTGCCGCAGGGCCCGCGGGGGCACGCTCCGTACGACGGTGAGCCCGGGCGTCGCTGTGTGCGACGGCGGACCGGCTGACGGGTCACGGTTCGGGCGAACGGGTACCCGGGCTTGGATATCCCGTACCCGTGCCACGTACCATGAGCGTTATGGCGAGGGAAACATCCGAGAACCCCGGGCGACTGAAGCAGATCCGCCTGGCGTACACCATGACCAAGAAGGTCGACACCAAGATCGGCCTGATCATCGCCGGCGTCGGCCTGCTGACCTTCGGCGTGTTCCTCGCCATCGGCTTCGCGATCGACCATCCCATCTACCTGGGCATCCTGGGCTTCATCGTGGCCGTGCTGGCCATGGCGATCGTCTTCGGGCGCCGGGCCGAGCGCGCCGCGTTCGGACAGATGGAGGGACAGCCGGGCGCCGTGGCTGCGGTGCTGAACAACATCCGGCGCGGCTGGAGCTCCAGCTCCACCCCGGTGGCCGTCACCCGTAACCAGGACGCGGTCTACCGCGCCGTGGGCCGGGCCGGCATCGCGCTGATCGGCGAGGGCAACCCGAACCGGGTGCGCCAGCTGCTGGCCTCCGAGAAGAAGAAGATGGCCCGGGTCGTCGGCGACGTGCCGGTGCACGACATCGTGGTGGGCACCGGCGAGGGCGAGATCCCGCTGAAGAAGCTGCAGATCCACCTGATGCGCCTGCCCCGCGCCATCACCGCCGGCCAGGTCACCGAGACCAACGACCGGCTGCGCGCGCTGGGCGACCTGCTCTCCAAGGCGCCGATCCCCAAGGGCCCGATGCCCAAGGGTGCCCGGATGCCCAAGGGCGGCCAGGTCCGCTGACCCTCCCCTCCCCTGACGACACCAGAACGGCCCGCCCCGGATCCTCCGGGGCGGGCCGTTCGACGTTCTGCGTGGCCTGGATCCGACGGTGCTGCGTGGCCTGGACCCGACGTTCTCCGGAGCCTAGATCCGGACCTCGACGGTGCCGACCGCCTTGTCGTGCAGGCCCCGGGTGTCCCGGTCCCAGACCAGCGGCGGCACCACCAGGCAGAGCAGCAGGGTGCGCAGCAGCACCTGCGGGATGGTCGCGCGGCGGCCGTCCAGCCGGACCACCCGGAGGCCGAACAGCCGCTTGCCGACGGTGGTGCCGGTGGTGGCGAGCAGCACGGCCACCACGACGAAGTACAGCGGGCTGGTCCACAGGTTGGCCTCGCCCTGGTCGCCCTTGGCGATCAGGCCGTAGGAGATCAGGGAGACCAGCCAGCCGTCGACGAACAGGGCGCCGATCCGTCGGCCGGGGCCCGCGATCGAGCCGGGGCCCTCCTTGGGCAGCCCGAGGCGCTCCCCGCGGTAGCCGAAGTCGGCACCCATCTTCTCGGCGGCCGCCTTGGGGCCGTCGATCCACGATCCCAACGCTTCTCTGGTGTCCACGAATCCACACTAACCGGGCTCACGCCGCAGACCGGCACCGGCTCCCCTCCGGGCGGGGCGCGGACGGGGCGCGGACGGTATGCGGGCGGGGGCCGGTCGCGCTCAGCTCCGGGGCCGGTCGGGGGCTGGTCCGGGGTCGGTCGGGGCCGGACGGGGGGTCGCTCCACGACCGGGTGAATCCCGCCCGCCGGGCTTACCCAGTGGTCCAGACCACTTCTCGGAGGCCGCCCAGCTCGGCGGGGTGATTTGCCCTGTCCCGTAGGCCTTTGCGGCCCGTTCGGCCGTCGTGGTTAACATCTAGGAAACGAGCGGGTCACCGACTGGAAACGACCCATTCCTAGGGTGAGCCCAATTCGCACGCCGAGGAGGATGGATGTTCAACAACGCCGCCGAAGTGAAGCAGTTCATCCAGGACAACGACGTCAAGTTCGTCGACGTCCGCTTCTGCGACCTGCCGGGCGTCATGCAGCACTTCTCCGTACCCGCGGCGACCTTCGATCCGTCCGAGACCCTGATGTTCGACGGTTCGTCGATCCGCGGCTTCCAGGCCATCCACGAGTCCGACATGGCCCTGGTCCCGGACCTCGCCACCGCCCGACTCGACCCCTTCCGGGCCGAGAAGCACCTCAACATCAACTTCTTCATCCAGGACCCGGTCACCGGCGAGGCCTACAGCCGCGACCCGCGCAACGTCGCCAAGAAGGCCGAGGCCTACCTCGCCTCCTCCGGCATCGCCGACACCGCCTTCTTCGGGCCCGAGGCCGAGTTCTACGTCTTCGACTCGGTGCGCTTCGACACCAGCGCCAACGCGTCCTTCTACCACATCGACTCGGAGGCCGGCGCCTGGAACAGCGGCGCCGCCGAGGGCGACGTACGCGGCTACAAGGTCAAGTACAAGGGCGGCTACTTCCCCACCCCGCCGGTCGACCACTTCGCCGACCTGCGCGCCGAGATGTCGCTGGAGCTGGCCAAGTCCGGCCTGGAGGTCGAGCGCCAGCACCACGAGGTCGGCACGGCCGGCCAGGCGGAGATCAACTACAAGTTCAACACCCTGCTGCACGCCGCCGACGACCTGATGCTGTTCAAGTACATCATCAAGAACGTCGCCTGGCGGAACGGCAAGACGGCCACCTTCATGCCGAAGCCGATCTTCGGCGACAACGGCTCGGGCATGCACGTCCACCAGTCGCTGTGGACCGAGGGCTCCCCGCTCTTCTACGACGAGCAGGGCTACGCCGGCCTCTCCGACACCGCCCGCTACTACATCGGCGGCCTGCTCCGGCACGCGCCCTCGCTGCTGGCCTTCACCAACCCCTCGGTGAACTCCTACCACCGGCTCGTCCCGGGCTTCGAGGCGCCGGTCAACCTGGTCTACTCGCAGCGCAACCGCTCGGCCGCGATCCGCATCCCGATCACCGGCTCCAACGCCAAGGCCAAGCGCATCGAGTTCCGCGCCCCGGACCCGTCCTCCAACCCGTACCTGGCCTTCTCCGCCATGCTGATGGCCGGCCTCGACGGCATCCGCAACAAGATCGAGCCCCTGGAGCCGGTCGACAAGGACCTCTACGAGCTCGCCCCCGAGGAGCACGCCAACGTCCCCCAGGTGCCCTCCTCCCTCCCCGCCGTCCTGGAGGCCCTCGAGGCCGACCACGAGTACCTGCTCGCCGGCAACGTCTTCACCCCGGACCTGATCGAGACCTGGATCGACTTCAAGCGCACCAACGAGATCGCCCCGATCGCCCTCCGGCCCCACCCGCACGAGTTCGAGCTGTACTACGACCTGTAGAGACCCCCTCTGACCTGCGGAAACGCAGTTTGGCCTCTCATCGTTTCCGCAGGTCGGGCAGGGTTCCGACCTGCGGAAACGTCTAGCGAGGGACTGGCTGCAACACCTCTGGGACTCGCGATGTGAAATGAGTGTGAAACGAGCACGGGGCAGATCGAACTCGCGATGATCCCCCACTGCCCTTGCCAGCATCGGGTAGCACGCCACTCGCTACTTACAGTAGTAATCGTTCGCGGCTGCTGACTCAACGGGTTCGATCTTTACCCTCGCTACCACCCCTCAGGCGAAGCGTCACCCGTGCTCGCCAAGCAGCAGGGCCGGCCGCCATGTGCAAGGCGCCCTGTGACCCGGTGCGGCTGTAGTTGTTCTCGAAGGTCGCCTCCTGCCCGGGCAACGAGGCATGCGCGTGCAACATCCAGGACGACGGCGTAGGGCCGCGGCCCTCTCCTTCTGGGCCTGCTTCAGGGCGGCCGTGGCCGCCGGCTCCGGGTCCTCCTCGGTCAGCAGGTCCTGCTGCTCCTGCTCCAGGCCGACGAACCCGGCGCGCTGCGCCGCCGCCCACCAGGGGTCGATCTCAGACAGCGCCTCGCGCCGCGCCGCAGCGAGCTCCCGTGGCTCGCCCGCCGGCACCTCCGCCGCCGCACCAGCCACTGCCTCAGGGCGAGATCCCCTTGGGGTGGCCGAGCCCCACACTTCCGCTGCTGACGAAGACACGCCGAGCACTGCCCCGTCCGGGCACTGCCCCCATGGCGTATGCGCGGGGCTGCTGCTTGTGGTGGGTGGGCTTGGCCCACTTGTTGGCGCGGCGGGCCCCGAGAATGCCCCGGAGGCCAATGACGCCGACGGCCTTCTTCTGGGTCCACCTGCTGCTCGCCGTCACCTCGCTGGCACTCGGCCTGCCATCAGCGCGATCGGGGTACGCGGACTGCGCGCCGCCGAGCGGGCCTGACCCTGGAAGCCGGGAAGCCGTGAGACCGGCCTCCCCTGGGGGAGGCCGGTCTCACGGGTGGTGCGTCACGGCCGTCAGACGGCCGGGCTCAGCCGCCAGTACTGGTTGCCCGGACCGCCGTTGCAGTCGAACAGGATCACCTGGTTGCCGCTGGTGAGGTCCCCGCGGGGGATGTCCACGCAGCGGTTGGAGACCGGGTTCCAGATCGATCCGTCGGCCCGCGGCAGGAACTGCTGGGCCCCGTTGCCCGGGCCGCCCAAGCAGGTGTACCACTGGACCGGCGTGCCGTTGCCGGTGCCCGCGTTGGTGGCGTCCAGGCAGCCGCCGAAGGGCAGGCCGACCGTGCCGTCCGGGCGGAAGGACCAGGCCTGCGCGTTGCTGCCGTTGCAGTCCCAGACCTGCACCTTGGCACCCGGGGTGGTGCTGGAGTTGGCCTCGTCCAGGCACTTGGCGTTGGACAGGCCGGACACGACCGAACCGGCCGTCGAGCCGGCGACGGTCGGGTACGGGTAGAGCGCCACGTCGGCGACCGCTCCGTCGAAGGTGTTGTGGCTGGCGCCACCGTTGACGTAGCGGCCGATCGAGACCTTGCCGGTCGGGGCCATCTTGGCGGTGTGCCAGCCGGTCGCGGCCAGCGCGCCGTCCACGTACAGGCTCATCTGCCCGGTGGTGGCGTCGTAGCTCGCGGTCAGCTTGGTCCACACGCCGAGCTGGGCGCGGGCGGCCGCGTTCTGCTTGGCGTAGTCGTGGCTGGTGCCGCTGTTCGCTGCCGGGGCGGTGGTGTCGTAGTCCCAGCCGGAGTCGCTGCGCGCCATCGCGAAGGTCCAGGTCGGGCCGGCCGAGGTCCAGGTGCCCGGCCAGATCATGAAGTTGCTGGTCGAGTTGCCGTCCTGGCCGACGACCACGCCGTCGGTGAACTTGTCGATCCGCGCCCACGCGCTGACCGTGAAGGATTGTGCGGTGTCGACCTGGGCCGTGGTGGTGATCCGGCCGTCGGTCGCATCGGCGGCGCCGTGGCTGAACACCGCCGCGGTGGTGGCAGCGCCGCCCAGGTTGGCGCTGGTGAAGGAGACCTGGTTCTGGATGGTGGCGGTGGTCTTGCCGGTCGAGTCCGCGGTGTGCGCGGCGTCGCCGGCGATGGTGCCGGTCAGCGGGTAGCGGGCCAGGGGACCGCGCGGGTCGCCGACGACGGTGGAGCCGGCCAGTGAGGTGACCGCGCCGGGCCTGGCACTGTCGCCCGCGACGCCCTTGAACAGGACGACCTTGCCGGTCGAGTTCTGGGCCCACAGGTCGGCCACGCCGTCGCCGTCGAAGTCACCGGACGAGCCGACCACCGGGAAGGTGGTGGTGTCGAAGCCGGTGCCGATGACCATGCCCTTGGTCGGGTCGGCCAGAGCGGTGTAGTCCGTGGCGCCGGTGGCGGTCTTGGTGATCGGGTAGGCCAGGATCTGGCCGGTCTGCCGGTCACGCGCCCACAGGGTGGCCTGCTTGGCGTTGCTGGTGGCCGAGTTGACGGTCCAGGAGCTCGTGCCGTTGGCCGGACCCGGGTTGATCAGGTCGTAGCCGTGGCCGCCGATCGCGGCGTCCCAGGGCAGGGTGGAGATCTGGGTCTCGGTCTTCTTGAGCAGCACCGCGTTGTTCCCGCCCGGCGGGATCAGCCACAGCGCTCCGTTGATCACGACGGCCAGCGAGGTGCGGCTGAGCGGGGTGGTGGTCTCGCCGTCGGGGCTGCCGAGCGCGAGGACCTGGGTCACCTTCGACCAGTCGTAGCCGACCCCGGTCGGGCAGCCGCTGGTCTGCGTCGCGTCCACCTTCTGGCCTGCCGTGTCCACACAGCTGACCTGCGCCGGGGTGGTGTTGCCGCTCGGGTAGAACGGCGTCCTCTGGGTGTAGTTGCCGTGCCCGTCGTTGGTGTACATCAGCATCTGCGGGTCGCCCGGCACGTGGACGATCAGGTCGTCCACCGGCACCTGGCCGCGCAGCGAGCCGCGGTGGGTGATCTGCAGGCCGTTCCAGTTGCCCGACGGGGAGTTGGCGGGCGCGACGGCCTGGGAGCCGGCAATGGTGCCGGCGTTCACCGGGTCGGCGAGGTTGGTGACCACCCGCAGGTTACCGGTGGAGTCCGGCAGCGTGATGTCGGGCTTGCCGTCACCGGTGACGTCGCCGAAGACCGGCGAGGAGGCCGGGTTGAACGGCGCGTAGAAGTTGTACGCGTACGGCTGGCTGTAGTTGCCCGCCTGGTCCTGTGCCTGGACGTACAGGGTGTTGGTGCCCCAGGTGCCCGGGGTGTACGTGTACGTGCCCTTGCCATTGGCGTCCGGGCGGACGATGCCCGCATCGTTGCAGCGCCAGCCGGTGACCGGGGTCGGGTTGGTGCTGACCCGGAAGCAGGCCAGGCCCGAGGCGTTCAGTCCGGGGCCCGGCGTCGGGTCCGTGCCGGAGAGAACGAAGGTGCCGGCCTCGTTCGCGTACTTGATCTTGTCAGCCGGCAGCGTGGTGCCCGAGGGCGGGAACTGCTCGGAGCTGACGCTCACCGTCGGCGGGGTCCGGTCGACGCGGAAGTAGCACCATGAGGAGTCGACCGAGCCGAGGCCGTTCCAGTACGGGTCGGCGTCGAAGGCGTTGGAGGTCCAGCCGAACTGGTGGCCGTCCTTCAGCACCTCGTAGGGAACGTTGACCTGGGCGGTGTTGTAGCTGCCCTGCCATCCGGTGCGACCCGACCAGCCGTTGTTGCTGTCGTTGTCATCCCACATCCGGAAGTTGGTCCACAGGTTCATGCCCGCCGGGGACCAGTTGTTCGACATCAGCGTGACGCTCTGGTTGGCGCCGATCCAGGCCGGGTTGGACCAGGGGTTCTGGCCGCCAGTGGTGCAGTCGTACCCGGCCGGGCTGCCGTTGCCGTCGGCGTTGGCGAAGCCGGAGCTCGGGCTGGTCCGCGGGTACCAGATGCTCGGCTGCAGGTCGTAGTTGGTGGTGATGTGCGGGTTGTTGGTGATGTGCTTGCGGTAGTACTTGTTCTTCTCGTCGTCGGGTGCGATGCCGACGGTGAAGGTGGGCCACTTCTGCGAAGCGGCCTGCTGCATGTGCCAGCTGACGTCGTAGGCGATCGGCCCGGTGCCGACGATGGACTTCGAGTCACCGATCTTGCTGCAGCCGCCGAAGGTGCCGCCGCCGTTGCAGGGCTGGTTGTTCCAGGTCACGCCCGGGAAGATCGCGCCGGTCCAGTACAGACCGAGCGGGGTGCTGGTGCTCGGGCTGGAGGCGCCGTCCACGTTGGCGTACAGCGTGGAGCCGTACACGGTCGGCGGGGCCGGGGCGCCGCCCGGCTGGGTCCAGATCGCCGGGTTCACGTTGATCGAGAAGTAGGCGCGCTCCCGGCCGTAGCCGGTGCAGTCGCTGTAGCCGCAGTACCCGGTGCCGAGCGAGCCGACGGCGTCGTAGTACGTGGTGCCGGAGTGGTACTCCTGGACCTGGGCCGAGTGCGCGGTGCCGCTGTCGGCGCTGATCGTCGGGTCGAGGTACCAGGGGCCAGTGCCCTTGCCGAAGGTGGTCTGGTCCGGCGTCAGGTCGAAGCCGTTCTGGTCCGCCTTGATCGCGATCGGGGCCTCGTGCGCGCCCTCGCCGGCCCGGGCGGGGGAGGACTTCTCGAACTCGGGCGCCTGGTCGTCGCCGGCCGGGGCCGAGCCCTTGGGGGCCTTGGAGTCCTCGCCCTTCGCCGGCGGGGTGGAGTCCCACTGCAGCGGGGTCGGTGCGTGCAGCCGGACCTTGCCGGCGTCGTCCTTGACGCTGACGTTGCCCGCGGCGTCGGTCGCCACCTTCAGGCCGTCGGCTTTCACCGGGAAGTGCAGGCTCTTCAGCCGCGGGTCGGCGGCGGCCGCCGCGGTCTTCACCACGATGACGTCCCGCCAGCCGCCGGTGGCCAGCGCGGTGACCAGCAGATCCACGTCGGGCAGGACATTCGGGTAGGTCGCGGTGTCGCCGCTCAGCGTCGGCGCGGGCAGCGCGAACGGCGCGGTGACGGCGAGCTTCTGGCCCTCCGCGGTGGTCAGCGTCGCCATCGGGCCGGTACCGCCGCCGGACAGCGTCAGGCCCATCGACGAGACCGCCGGAGCCAGCGTGCCGTCCTGGTTGCGGCGCAGCGTCGCGTCCAGATCGGCCCACGCCTTGCCGCGCTTGGTGCGCACGTCGCCGGCGTGGTCGGTGGTGGACGCGGTCCCGTCCGGGTTGATCTGGGTGATCGAGGTCTCGGTGGTCATCGCGTCGACCACCACCGGCTTACCGGTGGACCTGGCCCTCGCCCGCGCGTCCACGATGCCCTGCTGGACCTCGGTCAGGGCCGGCTTGGCGCCGGCCGGGGAGCCCGCCGGAGCGGCTGACCCGGGCAGTGGGTTGGGAGCGGCCTGGGCGAAAGGCGAACCGAGCATGCCGAGGCCGAGGGCACCGGTCGCGGCGAGGGCCACCAGGCGGGCTGAACGCCCTCCCCCCCTGGCCCTCCGCCGCGCACCGGCGGAAATCGGTCTGAAGTTGGACATCGAAGTGCTTTCTTCCTCCCCGAAGAGTCCGCCTGTCGCGCGGACGTTCGACGGGAACGATGGGGGGCGAAGTAGTGGATCGTCAAGCCCGATTCAAGTTGTCGCAATAGACCGGTTCATCCGCTAGCACTCGTCACCTTTTGGTTAATTTATAAAAACTGATGTCACATCAGTCCCTGCAGCCCCTAGGGTCCACCGCGCGGCGATCGCAAATATGTGCGGTCGCCTTGTCGATATGTCTCATGGGGAGGGGTTGTGGGGGAACGACGAACACCGGTGCCACGCGGTACCGGATCGTCCGGCGTCCTGCGACGGGGTCTCGGGGTGGTGGGCCTGGTCGCGCTGGTCATGCCGCTGCTGGGCACGCCGTCGGCGGAGGCGCTGGCGTCCCGGCGGCCGCACGGCAAGGTGTGGACGCCGAAGACACCACTGGCGAACCAGAAGTCCGTGAAGGGCGAGAACCAGGCGGAGGGCAAGCCGCAGGCGCCGGCGTACCCGGTGCCGGGGGAGTGGAAGCCGGCCGCCACGGCCGCCGCGCCGACCGGCTCGGCGACCATCTCGCTGGCCGACGGCAAGCCCGTCCAAGCCGGCAACCTGCCGGTGAAGCTGGCCAAGGGCGGGTCCTCGGTCGGCTCGGTCAAGGTCGAGGTCGGCACCGCCGACCAGGGCAGGAACGCCGGCGCCACCGGCCCGGTGGTGACCCTGACCGCGCCCGACGGCGGCGACGGCAAGCTCCAGGTCGCCCTCGACCTGAAGACCCTGCAGGGCGTCGGCTGGGCCGACCGGGCCAGGCTGGTGCAGCTGCCCGCCTGTGCGCTGACCACTCCGGACAAGGCCGAGTGCCGGCAGCAGACCCCGGTTGCCGCCGCGGTCGACCCGAAGACCGGCCTGCTGACCGCCGAGGTCGCGCTCGCCGCCAAGCCCGCGGCCGGCGCGACCAAGAGCGCCGCGACCGCCGCCGACGGCTCACGGGTGGTCCAGGCCGCGTTCACCCAGTCGGCCACCGCCGAGTCGGCGACCGTGCTGGCCGCGACCGCCGACTCCGGCGGCGCGACGGGCAACTACTCGGCCTCGCCGCTGGCCCCGTCGATGAACTGGGGCGCGGGCAGCAACATCGGCAACTTCACCTACTCGTACCCGATCCAGCTGCCCCCCGCGCTCGGCGGCGCCGCGCCCTCGGTCGTGCTCGGGTACAACTCCGCCGCCGTGGACGGCAAGAACTCCGCACGGAACCCGCAGTCCTCCTGGATCGGTGAGGGCTGGGACTACCAGCCCGGCTTCATCGAGCGCTCCTACCGCTCCTGTGCCAAGGACGGCATCACCGGGTCGGGCGACCAGTGTTGGGCCGGCCAGAACGCGATCCTCAACCTGGGCGGCCACACCGGTGCCCTGGTCCGCGACGACGCCACCGGGACCTGGCGCCTGCAGGGCGACGACGGCTCCAAGGTCGAGCAGCTGACCGGCGCCGCCAACGAGGCCAAGGGCGGCGAGTACTGGCGGGTCACCACCTCGGACGGCATCCAGTACTACTTCGGCCAGAACCACCTGCCCGGCGGCAACCATGCCGACCCGGCGACCAACTCGGTGGCTTACCTCCCGGTTTACTCGCCCAACAGCGGCGACGACTGCTACGACGCGGCCAAGGGCAAGGCGTCGTACTGCCAGGAGGCCTGGCGGTGGAACCTCGACTACATCGTGGACACCCACCAGAACCTGACCACCCTCAGCTACCAGCAGGACCTGAACTACTACAACCGCGGCGCCGGCCAGAACGGCGGCTCCGGCACGCTGACCGCCTACGTCCGCTCCACCGAACTGACCCAGATCGCGTACGGCCAGCGGCTGCCCGAGCAGATCGCCGCGAACGGCGGCGTGAAGCCGGCCGCGAAGGTGCTGTTCAGCACGGCCGAACGGTGCAACCAGTCGGGGCAGATCACCTGTACCGCCACGCAGCGCACCACCGCCAACCAGGCCAACTGGCCGGACACCCCGCTGGACCAGAACTGCGCCTCCACCGGCAGCTGTTCCGTCTTCTGGCCGACCTTCTGGTCGTCGCTGAAGCTGACGAAGATCGAGTCCCAGGTGCTGGTCTCCGGCTCCTACCGCTCGGTCGACTCCTGGGCGCTGACGCACTCCTTCCCGGATCCGGGCGACGGCACCAAGCCGGCGCTGTGGCTGGCCTCGATCCAGCGCACCGGCACCAACGGGCAGAGCGCGGCCACCGTCCCGGCGGTCAACTTCACCGCGCGTGAACTGCCCAACCGGGTCGACGGGCTGACCCCGGCCCAGCCGGCCTTCCTGCGCCCGCGCATCCAGCAGATCACCACCGAGACCGGCGGCCAGATCAACGTGATCTACGCCGACACCGAGTGCTCCCGGGTCAGCGGCCACATGCCGGCGTCCGAGGACTCCAACACCATGGCCTGCATGCCGGTGCACTGGTACCTGCCCGGCCAGTCCTCGACCGACCCGGTGAACGACTGGTTCCACAAGTACCTGGTCCGCTCGGTCACCGAGCAGGACGCGTCGACCGGTACCACGCTGACCAAGTCGACCGACATCAGCTACGGCGGCGGCGCCGCCTGGCACCGGGACGACAGCGAGTTCACCGACGCCAAGGTCCGCGCCTGGGACGACTTCCGCGGCTACCAGACGGTCACCAAGACCACCGGTAGCGGCAACACCGGCGAGGCGCCGAAGACCCAGCAGGTCACCACCTTCCTGCGCGGCATGAACGGCGACCGCAAGGCCGACGGCTCGACCCGCAGCGCCTCCGCCTCGTTCACCCCGTACCCGGGCGCGAGCGCGGTCACGGTCACCGACGAGCCGTGGCGGACCGGCAGCGTGCTCGGCAGCCAGACCTTCGACCAGGCCGGCGGCTCGGTGACCGGAGCGTCCGCGACGGTCTCCTCCGGCGAGGTGACCACCGCGACCCGCAAGCTGAGCAACGGCATGCCGAACCTGGTGGCCCGGTACGCCGCCACCACCAGCACGGCGACCTCCTGGTCGAAGCTGGCCAACGGCTCCTGGCGGAGCACGGCCACCGTGACCACCACCGACCCGGCCAACGGCAACCGGCCGGTCACCGTCGACGACAAGGGCGACGGCACCGCCGCCGCCCCGGAGACCTGCACCACCACCGACTACGCGACCAGCAGCAACCCGCTGATCCGCACGCTGGTCTCGGAGCGCCGAACGGTCGTCGGCCCCTGCGGCACCGCCGCAACCGCCGACAACACCATTTCGGGCACCCGGACCCGGTACGACGGCCAGGCCTTCGGGCAAGCCGGCGCCACCGGCGACGCGACCAGCACCTGGGCCCTGGACTCCTACGACAGCAGCGGCCAGCCAGTCTACAACCAGACCGGGACGACCACCTTCGACGGCTACGGCCGCGCGGTCTCCTCGGCGGGCGCCAACGGGGCGGTCACCACGACCGCGTTCACCCCGGCGACCGGTGAGCTGCCGACCCGGACCACCGCCACCGGCCCGACCGGTGCGGCCTGGACCACCACCGAGACCCTCGACCCGGGCCGCAACCTCGCCCTGGTCTCCACCGACGAGAACGGCAACGCCGTCACCAAGCAGTACGACGCGTTGGGCCGGCTGACCGCCGTGTGGACGCCCGACCGGGCGACCAACCTCAGTCCGAGGTACAAGTTCTCGTATGCGATCAACGGGAAAACCGCCCCCACGGTGGTCAGCTCCCAGACGCTCACCGAGGACGGCAGCTACGCGGTCAAGAACGAGCTGTACGACGGCCTGGGCCGGCTCCGGCAGACCCAGAGCAACACCGCCACCGGCGGCACGGGCCGGCTGGTCAGTGACATCGTGTACGACTCGCACGGCTGGGGTGTGAAGAACTCCGAGCCCTACTACGAGAGCACCACGCAGCCGAACAGCACGGTGTTCATCCCGCAGGACGCACAGGTGCCCGCCCAGACCTGGGTCACCTACGACGGCCGGGGCCGCAAGCTGGCCGAAGCCTTCGTGTCGTACGGCCAGCAGCAGTGGGTCACCAGCACCGCGTACCCGGGTGTGGACCGCACCGACGTGACGCCCCCTCAGGGATCCGCTCCGATCAGCACCTTCACCGACGCGCGGGGGCACACCACGCAGCGCTGGCAGTACCGGACGGCGACGCCGACCGGCAACGCCGCCGACGCGACCGTGATCACCTCCAGCTACACCGCCGGTGGCCGGACCGCTGCCCGCTCCGACGCCGCGGGCAACACCTGGACCTACGGCTACGACCTGCGCGGCCGGCAGACCCAGGTGAACGACCCGGACGCGGGAACCACCCGCACCACCTACGACGGTGACTCCCGGATCACGTCCACCACGGACGCCAAGGGCACCACGCTCGCCTACGCGTACGACGTCCTCGGTCGCAAGACCGGGCTGTACAACGGCATTGCGGCGGCGGCCAATCAGTTGGCGGGCTGGGCGTACGACACGGTGCCGGGCGGCAAGGGGCAGCTCGCCTCCTCCACCCGGTACGTGGGCGGGGCGTCCGGGGCTGCCTACACCACGGCGGTCACCGGGTACGACGCGATGTACCGCCCGCTGGGCACCAGCGTCACCATTCCGGCGGCGGAGGGTGCGCTGGCGGGTACGTACAGCACCGGCAACCAGTACTCGCCGGTCCTCGGGTCGCTGATCCACACCGACCTGCCGGCGATGGGCGGCCTGCCGGCCGAGGGCGTGGACTACCTGTACTCCAACACCGGTCTGCTGCTCGCCTCGGGCGGCAACTCCACGCTGGTGACGGACGTGCAGTACGACGCGCTGGGCCGGGCCACCCGGACCACGGTGGGTGACTGGGGAAACCAGGTGGTCTCCACCCAGCAGTTCGACTGGGCCACCGGACGGCTGACCGACTCCTTCCTGGACCGGCAGACCGGCACCACCTCGCTCGACCAGACCAGCTACACCTACGATCCGGCCGGCCGGATCACCTCGGTGAAGGACGTGCAGAACGCGTCCGCGACCGACCTGCAGTGCTTCACCTACGACCACCTGGGGCAGCTCACCAACGCCTGGACCGACAAGGGGTCCGTCACCACCCGGCCGGCGCCGTCCGTGCCCGGCGTGGGCACCTGCGCCAACGCCAACGGCCCGGTGGCCGGCAGCGTGGGCGGTCCGTCGCCGTACTGGCAGACCTACGGGTACGACGCCACCGGCAACCGCACCTCCCTGGTGCAGCACGACACCACCGGCAACACCGCCAAGGACGTCACCACCACCCAGACCTTCGGCGCGCCGAAGTCGGTCAACAAGGGTGACGGCAAGGGCGGCCCGCACGCGCTGGCCTCGGCCGTCACGAGCTCGGCCGGTGGCACCGCCACCGCGACGTTCAGCTACGACGCGGCGGGCAACACCACCGCCGTCAGCGACGCGTCCGGCACCAGCACGCTGACCTGGAACGGCGAGGACAAGCTGGCTGGGGCGACCAAGACCGGTCAGCCGCAGGGCACTTCGTACCTGTACGACGCGGACGGCAACCAGCTGATCCGCCGCAACCCCGGGAAGACCACGCTCAACCTGGGCAGGGACGAGCTCACCCTGGACACCGCCTCCGGGTCGATGTCCGACGTCCGGTACTACGCCGGTGGCGGCGGGATCTCCATCACCCGGGTGACGGCCACGACCGGCGGCGGCAAGCTGGTCTACCAGTGCGCCGACCCGCACGGCACCAGCGGGGTGCAGATCGACACCGACGCCGCGCAGAGCGTCACCCGGCGGCCCACCGACCCGTTCGGCAACGCGCGGGGGACCCAGCCCGCGGCGGGCAGTTGGGCCGGTGCCAAGGGCTTCGTCGGCGGTGTCCTGGACACCGTCACCGGGCTGACCAACCTCGGCGCCCGCGAGTACGACCCGGTCCACGGGCGCTTCATCAGCCCGGACCCGCTGCTGGTCGGCGACGACCCGCTGCAGTGGAACGGGTACGCCTACTCGCACAACAACCCGGTCAACCGCAGTGACCCGTCCGGTCTCTACGACCCGGACATGATGGACTACTGCCGGTCCCACTCCGGTGAGTGCGAGCACGGCCGGATCGTCACCAAGCCGACCTGCTACTACGTCCTGCTCGACCCGTGCGGAACCGGCGGTGGCGGGAACGGCGGTGGCGGGAACGGTGGCGGTGGGAACGGTGGCGGTGGGAACGGTGGCGGCGGCTCCGACCACTCGACCAACCCGTGGGTGAAGACCCAGGCGCAGCGCAACGCCGAGGCGAAGGCCGCGGCCGACGCCAGGGCTCGCGAGTCAGCGCGCGCCGCGGAGGCCGCCAAGGCCGCCGCTGAGGCGGAGAAGAAGAAGCACCGCGGTTTCTGGGACAAGATCGTCGACAAGGTCGCGGACAAGATCGACGAGTGGTCCGGTGGCTCCGGCATCTGCCTCAACGCGGGGGCCGCCGTCGGTGTCGGCATCAGCGTCAGCGGGTGCCTGGTCAGGACAACCCGGCCGGACGGCAAGTCGGACTACGGCGTCACCGGCACTGCCGGCTTCCAGATCAGCGCCCCGGGTGCCGCGGTCGGCGTCACCAAGCTGACCACCAACGCCGACGACATCAGCCAACTCGCCGGCGACGGTGCCAGCGTCGGCGGCTCGGTGGGTGCCGGCCCGGCGCTCATCGGCAGCGTCGGGAAGTCCTTCGGTTCCACCAACTCGCGTGGGAACGACGTCTACCTGGTGAACACCGGTGCCGGCGTCGGAGTCGGTGCGGACGTGGGTGTGACCATCGACCACACTTGGACCCAACACCTGTTCACCCTGGGGTGACACCCTGTTGGTTGATCGACCGAGGCGGGGCCCGCGACTTCTGCGGGTCCCGCCCCTTCCCCCGTTCATCGTTGTTCCCCGACGTTTTGGAGATCCCCGTGCTCAGATCGGCACTGACCGTCTTGTGGTTCGTCATCGCCGGTGTCGGCGGCCTGCTGCTCGCCTTCAACGTCGCGGGCCTTGCCGAGAGGTTCTTCGACCTGATCGTCCGCTACTCGTTCACCGGAGCCGGATCGGCCACCCCGAACGTCATCCGGCTGGTCGGCGCCGTCTTCGCGCTGGCCGGGATCGTCGGCGGCAGCGTGCTCCTGGTCGCGAGCCTCCGGGGCAACTGATCCGGCTCCCGCCCGGGGACATTGATCCGGGGACGTCCTGACAGGGGCATGGAGCAGTCCCGGCAGAGGCTGATGGCCTGCCGCGCACGCGCTCCGCGGGCCCCGATCGGTCGGGCCGCCCGGGGGCGGACGGCAGGGCAGGCCCGACCACGTACAGCAGCGCCACCGTCGGACACAGACCGGCACCGCTGCACGGCACCACCCCGCCCGGGCGGCGCCACCGGCGGGTCCGCTCCCGGGTCGGGCTGCCGCTCGCGGTGGCGGTCACCGCCCGACTGGTCTGGCTCTACTGGCGGACCGCCACCACCTACCCGGCCTCCGCCGGGCACGGTGGCGCGGACCCGTACGGGCTGTACGCGGCCGCGCTGCGGATGCTCGGCGCCAGGCCGCTCGCCCTGGCGCAGACCGGCGCCGCCGCCCTCGCCCTCGGCTACGCGGTCGCCGCGCTCGCCCGGCTCGGCGTCCGGGCCCGCTGGAGTGTCCCGACCGCCCTGCTGCTGGTCGCGGTACCGCCCACCGGCGCGTTCACGGTGGCGCTCGCCCCGGACGTGCCGTTCACCGTCTGCGCTCTGCTCGCCACCACCACCACCGCGCTGCGGCTGCTGGCCCGCCGTGCCGACGGCACGTTGGACGGCCGCGGCCCGGTGCTGCGTTTCGACCTCGCGGTGCTCGCCGCCGCCCTGCTCGGCCTCGGCCCGTTCCACCAGCACAGCCCGCTGCCCACCGTGCTCGCCGCCGCACTCCCGCTGCGCCTGCACCCTCCGGCGCGCTGGGCAACTACACCGCGTCTCCCATGTCCCCGTCCTCGGCCTGGGCCGCCGGTTCCAACGCGGGCAACTTCACTGGACCAGATCTGCACGGACAGCTCCTGCACCACCTCCGCGCCGACGTTCTTCACCACCAAGCGACTGACCGTGATCAGCACTCAGGTCCTGGTCAACAACACCTACCGCACCGTCGACACCTGGAACCTCAACTTGATCACTTCGACCAGTCCGACAATCCCGTCTATGTGAACCTCGGCAGCGCGACCTTCGACGCCTACGGCCGAAGCCTGTCGACGGCGACCACCAACGGCTCCACGTGCGACGCCGCCGGCGTGCAGGTCAGCGGACCGTCGGTTGCTCCCGCAGTCACCAAGATCGCTTTCACGCCCACCTCCGGTGCCCTCCCGACCCAGGTGCGGACCACCGGGCCCATGGGAGCCGACTGGGCCACGACGACAACACAGGATCCGGCCCGTGGATCCGTACCGAACAGCACCGATGCCAACGCCCGCGTCACCACCTCGCAGTACGACGCGCTCGGCCGTCTTACCGCGGTGTGGACACCTGATCGCCCGACCAAGGACCTGCCGAGCAAGAAGTTCACCTACTCCCTCAAGGGCACCGCAGGGCCCTCCACCGTCAAGACCGAATCCCTCAACGACGGCGCGAGCACCTACTCGGCGAACATCGACCTCTACGGCGGCCTGGGCCGCCCGCGGCAGAGCCAGCGCACCAGCGACGCCCGGCCCAACGGCCGGCTGATCACCGACACCGTGTACGACACACACGGCTGGGCGATCAAGGTCCCGCCCCGTACTACGAGAAGAGCTCGTTCCCCGGGAACTCGATCTTCATCCCCGTGGCCGACGGGCAGGTTCCGGGCCAGAGCTGGAACACCTACGACGGCAACGGACGCGTCGTCCGTTCGGAGTTCCGCTCGAACGGCAACCCCCAGTGGGCCGCCACTACCGCCTACCCAGGGGCCGACCGCACCGACGTGACCCCTCCAGGCGGCGCAACAGCCACCTCGACCGTGACCGACGCCCGAGGCCGGACCATCGCTCGCTGGCAGTACCGACCGCCGGCCGCCACGGGCAACAGCGCCGACGCGGACATCACCACATACGCGTACACGCCCGTCAGCCAAAGCGCCGGCCGCACCGACAGTAGCGGCAACACCTGGAACTACACCTACGATCTGCGCGGCCGACAGGTCTCCACGTCCGACCCGGACACCGGTACGGCCCAGACCTACTACGACGTCAACTCACGCATCGACCACACGACCGACGCCAAGGGCAGCACCCTCGCCTACACATACGACCTGCTCGGCCGGAAGACCGGCACGTACAACGGCAGCGTCGCACCCGCGAACCAACTGGCGTCCTGAACCTACGACACCCTCGTCAAGGGCCAACCGGCCTCCTCCACCCGGTACGTGGGCGGAGCCATCGGCGCCGCCTACACCAAGGCCGTCACCGGCTACGACACCGCGTACCGGCCCCTCGGCACCTCCATCACGATTCCTTCCCAGGAGGGAGCCCTCGCCGGCACCTACACCACAACCAACTCCTACAGCTCGGTCCTCGGTGCTCTGACGAAGACAAACATCCCGGCCGCCGGTGGGCTGCCGGCCGAGTCGGTCACCTACGCCAACAGCAACACGGGACTCCTGTTCTCCACTGCCGGTCTTGGCCAGACAGTCGTCATGCAGGTCGACTACGACCCGCTCGCCCGCCCCATCCGCAGGACCGCCGGTGACTACGGCACGCAGGTCGTCTCGACCCAGCAGTACGACTGGGCGACCGGACGGGTCATCAACTCCTGCATCGACCGCCAGGTCAACACGATCGCCGTCGACCAGACCAGCTACACGTACACCCCGTCCGGCCGCATCACCTCGGTCACGAACATCCAGGACGCCTCGGCAACCGACACCCAGTGCTTCACCTATGACCACCTCAGCCGGCTGACCGGCGCCTGGACCGACAACCCCGTCAACCTCAGCGATCCCAGCGGCCTTCGGCCCGAGGGCGTGTGCGGCGGGTTCGGGACCTGCTCCGACGACAAGGGCAACGTCACCACCGAAACGTTCAAACTCGAGCGTGACGGGTCCTGGACCGAGGCCTACTGGAACGTCCTGGTGCACAATTGCAACGACGCCCGGTTCAGTGTGGGATCGGATGGTGTTGCTGAGGACTTGAGCAATCCACTGCCGCCGCGCGGCGGGTATGTGGGTGTACCGAAACTTGATGGAGGAACCCTTCCCGTCGTTGGCAACAAGATCTGGGGAAACAGTGATCCTGAGAGGCTCATCGGCACACGCTCACCAGAGGACCTTCATGCCCTCGCCAGCAAGCGCGATGCAGAAAAACTCCAGGATTTCCATGCAGGAGCCGCCAATGCAGGCAAGGGCGGCGCAGCCGGGCGGGGGCCGCCATACGGGTGCCTCCTCCCGCCATGACCCTCCACTTTCCCCCGGTCACAGCCGCACGCCACGAGGGGAGTGTCCCTGAATATCCTGATAGCGCTACACCTGTCCGGCAGCGGATCGGGCTGACCTTCGAGGGCTCGCACACTTCTCCGCGACCAGCAGGCACCGCCGGGCGTTCCCCGTGAGCAATCGCAATGCTTCCCAGTAGCCCTGAGCAACCGACGCGGCAGCCCAGTGCGGCCCGATTAACACTGCTCGACGCTTCTCGACCTGTTTCATCCGTTGAGGCCGCCGCGTGTGCTCTGGTTGTGAAATGATCTTCCGCGAGGCTGGTGTTTACGCAGGTCAGAGGCCTGTTCGATCAGAACTACGACCTGTAGAGGCGCGGTTCCGCAGGTTGTGCCCGGCCGGGGAGCGATCCGGCCGGGCACAACCGTGTCGGGGGTGCGGCGGGGACGCGGAGCGGGGCTATTCGGGGGTGAGGGCGAGGACGGCGAGGTCGTCGGCGAGGAGGCCGGCGTACTGGTGGACGTCCTGGGCGAGGAAGGAGACCAGGCGGTCGGGGGAGGTGCTGCCGAGGGCGGCGAGCCGCACGGCGAGCGGGTAGAAGGCGCCGGTGGCGTCGCGGGCCTCGCTGACGCCGTCGGTGTAGAGCAGGACGGTGTGGCCCGGGGGCAGGAGGACGGTGGTCGGTTTGGCGGGCTCGTCGTCGGGGCCGAGGTGGCCGAGGCCGAGCGGCAGCTCGTCGGCGCAGGCCACCGGGGCGATGGTGCCCCGGGCCAGCAGCAGCGGGGTGGTGTGGCCGCGGTTGACGATCTCCACGCAGTCGGTGCCGGGGCGGTACTGGAGCAGGACGGCGGTGACGAAGAGCTCGTCGTCGCCGCGGTCGGCCGCGTCGCGCAGCACCGCGCGGTCCAGCTGGTCGGCGAGTTCGACCAGGCCCGGGGTGTCGTGGGCGGCCGCCCGGAAGGCGCCGAGCACGTCGGCCACGGTGCGGACCGCGCCGAGGCCCTTGCCGCGGACGTCACCGAGCAGCACCCGGACACCGAAGCGGGTGTCGCAGACCTCGTAGAGGTCCCCGCCGACCAGCACCTCGGCCTGGGCCGGGCGGTACAGTCCGGCCACCCGCAGGCCCCCGGCGCGCTCCGGCACCGGGCGCAGCACGGTGCGCTGGAGGGTTTCGGCGACCGTACGGGCGTGCAGCAGGTTGCGGTTCTGCCGGGTGCGCTGCCAGGACAGGGCGGTGCCCATCGCCCCGGAGAGCGCGGTGGCGATGTAGACCCAGACGTGGTGCTGCTCGTTGATGTGGCCCGCGCGCAGCGCCAGCAGCAGCTGGAGGGTCAGCGCGCCGCCGGTGGTGGCCGCGGTGAGCGCCGGGCCGTAGCTGAACGCGGCCACCACCGGCAGGGCGGTCAGCAGGAAGCCGGCGGCGACCGCGTCCGGGACGACGGCCTCGGCGATCAGGTCCAGCACCAGCAGGATCACCGGCAGCCACGGCACCCAGCGCGGCACCCGGGGCTGCGCGACCGCGAACTGCGGCGGGCGTGGTGCGGACACGGCGGGGACCTCCTGGCTGACCGGCCGTGGGGGATTCACGGGGAATGACCGGATTCGTCCCTCCATGCTCCACCACGAACGGCCGAGTCACGAACGGCCGAACGTCCCGGCTTTTCCCCGCCCGCGGGACCGGCGGCGGGCCGTTACCGCACGGTCACCGGCAGCGTCTCGTAGCCGCGCAGCACCAGGCGGTCGCGCCGGGTGGGGACGCCGCCCCCGGCCAGCCGGGGGAAGCGGTCCAGCAGTGCCGCCACCGCGACCTCGCCCTCCAGCCGGGCCAGCTGGTAGCCCAGGCAGAAGTGCTGGCCGCCGCCGAAGCTGAGCGGCTGGCTGTCGGTGCGGGTCGGGTCGAACACCCCGGGGCGGTCGTACCGGGCCGGGTCGTGGTTGGCCGCGCCGATCAGCAGGGTCAGCTCGCTGCCGGGCGGGACGGGCACCCCCTCGACGGCCAGGCCCTCGGCCAGGGCGACCCGCCCGGTGGCCTGCACCGGGGAGTCGAAGCGCAGCACCTCGTCGGTGAACCCGGCCGGGGTGACGGCGCCGTTGCGCAGCCCGGCGGCCGCACCGGGGTGGCGGAACAGCAGGGCGAGGCCGTTGCCGAGCAGGTTGGTGGTGGTCTCGAAGCCCGCCACCAGCAGCAGCACCAGGTTGGCCAGCAGCTCCGCGCCGGAGAGCCGCCCGCCGTCCGCGGCGGCGATCCGGGCGAGGTCGCTGACCAGGTCGTCCTGCGGACGGGCCAGCCGCTCGGCGACCAGCGCGGTGAAGTACCCGGACAGCTCGTCGGCGGCCCGGTCGGCGGCGGCCAGGTCGTCCGGGTCCTGGACGATCTCCAGCGCGACGGTCAGGTCGGAGGCGAGGTCGCGGAAGCGGAAGCGGTCCTGCTCCGGGACGCCGAGCAGTTCGCAGATCACGCCGACCGGCAGCCGGAAGGCGAAGGCGTCCATGAAGTCCACCGGGGAGCCGTTCGCACCCTGCTCGGCCATCCCGTCCAGCAGCCGGCCGACCGCCGCCTCCACGGCCGGGCGCAGCGCGGCGACCCGTCGGGCGGTGAACACCGACGCGATCAGCGAGCGGACCCGGGGCTGGTCGGGGGCGTTGCGCTGGAGGATCGAGCGCCCGAACAGGGCGAGCGAGGAGTGCCCGACGAAATCGGGGGCGAGGCCGGCCATCATGTCGGCGGTCGCCACGCCGAAGGCGGGGGTGCGCAGCACCCGGTTGACCGCCGTGTACCCGCTCACCACGAACATCCCGTCCCCCGCCGGGACCACCGGGCCGAGCCGGTGCGCCTCGGCGTAGAGCGGGTACGGGTCGGTCCTGACCTCCGTGGTCATCAGCTGCTCGATGATCGCCGCGCCGTCCATACGGTGCTCCCCTCCGGCGTCTCCGCCGTCTCCGCCGTCCTGGTTCCTGTGTTCGCGCCTCGGACTCGGTTGCTCCTGCTTCGTGAACCACGGGCGGGCGCGGCGGAGTTCCCGGCGACGGGAGGACCGGCCGGGTCGCGGCTAGGCTGGACGGCATGGAGATCTGGATCAACCCGCGCTGCGGGAAGTGCCGGTCGGCGCTCACCGCGCTGACTGCCGCCGGGATGAAGTACACCGTGCGGCGGTACCTGGAGGACCCGCCGAGCGCGGCCGAGCTGGAGCAGGTGCTGGAGCGCCTGGGCCTGGAACCGTGGGACATCACCCGCGTCGACGAGCAGGTCGCCAAGGACCTGGGGATGAAGACGTGGCCGCGGGAGGCGGACGAGCGGGCGCGCTGGATCGCGGCGATGGCCGAGCACCCGGTGCTGATCCAGCGCCCGATCATCACTGCGGACGACGGACACGCGATCGTGGCCCGGACCCCGGAGGCCCTCAAGTCCGTTCTGCCGTAGCCGGGTTCACCGCCGCGACGGACGGCCCCGGCGGGCCGGTCAGTGGAGCTGGGTCCGTTCCACCGGCCGGCCCGGGTGCCAGTTGAGGACCCACAGGGCCTCGCCCTCCAGGGTGGTGTGCACCACCTGCCGGAGGTCCAGCCGGAAGAGGTGGAACGGGGTGGGCGGCGGCTCGGGGAGGTCGGCCGCGAAGGCGGCGAGCTCGCTCTCGTCGGTCACCTCCACCGCGCGGCCGGCCAGCTTGGAGTCCCCGCCGGCCATCGTCTCGTCCGCCGGGTGGGCGTGCAGCGCGAAGCGGTCGTCCCGCTGGAGGTCGCGGGCCTTGACGGCGCCGTACATCGACCCGATCCAGAGGTCGGCGCCGACGAAGTCGGCCTCCGTGCCGCTCACCCGGGGTGAACCGTCCTTGCGCAGCGTCGCCAGGACGTGGTGCTTGTTCGCCTCGAACCGGGCCCGTACCAGGGCCGCCAGTTCGGGTGCCTGCTGCTCGAAGTCCTGCCAGGTCGCCATGGCGCCAGTGTGGCACCGGGCACCGACAACCGCCGCCGGGCCGGGCGGTGTGCGGGCGTTGTCGGTGGCCGGTGCCACACTGGCCGGGTGACCACCACGGGCTCCACGACCACGTACATCGCCTTCCTGCGCGCCATCAACGTCGGCGGCCGGACGGTGCGGATGGAGCGGCTGCGGGCGCTCTTCGCCGAGCTGGGACTGGCGGACGTCCGCTCGTACATCCAGAGCGGGAACGTCTTCTTCAGCACGGCCGAGCCGGACCGCGCCGCGCTGACCGCGCGGATCGAGGAGCACCTGGAGCAGGGGCTCGGCTACCCGGTGCCGGTGCTGCTGCGGACGGTCGACGAGGTGGCCGACCTGCTCGCCGCCGAGCCGTTCCGGGGCGTCGAGGTGACCCCGGACGTCCGGCTGGTGATCGCCTTCCTCTCCGAGCCGCTGCCGGCCGAGCTCGCCGAGCCGCACCGCTCGCCGAAGGGCGACGTCGAGGTGCTCGGCGCCGACCCGGGGGCCGCCTACATCGTGGTGCACCTCCGGGACGGCAAGTGGGTCACCAAGGAGATGTTCGGCAAGCAGTACCGCGGGGCGGTGACCTCCCGGTTCCTGCACACCACGGAGAAGATCCTGGCGGCCGCCCGGAAGGGCTGATCCCCCGCCCGACGCCCGCCCGCGGGCTGGAACCGGACCGGTGGGGCGGACGTCTGTCGCTCAGTGAGGTACGAACCGAGCGCCGGGGCGCCGCGTGATCTGGACAGTCCGAGCCGGTCGATCCGACAATCGGGCCATGACGCAGCCTGAACCGCCCACCGGCGCCGTCCGGCCCTCCGACGCCGAACGGGACCAGGCGCTCGGGCTGCTCCGGGACGGCGCGGGCAGCGGCCGACTGTCGCACGACACCTTCCTCGGCCGGATGGACATCGTCCTCCAGGCCACCAGCCGCGACGAGTTGGACGCGGCGGTGGCCGGGCTCCCCACCGGGGGGCCGGTCGAGCGCTTCGTGCTGCGGACGGTCGGCCGGGTGTCCGGCTTCGGCGCCCGGCTGAACCGGGCCTGGCGCTCCGAGCGGCTGCCCGGGCTGAGCCTGCCGCACACCGGGGCCCGGATGTTGACGATCGGACGGCTCCCCGGATCGGGGCTGCGGCTGCACGACGCCTCGGTCTCCCGGCACCACGCCGAGCTGCGGCACGAGAACGGCGGCTGGGTGCTGTACGACCTCGGGTCGACCAACGGCACCCATGTGAACGGGCGGCGGATCGCGGGCGGGATCCCGGTGCGGCCGGGCGACCAGGTGCGGTTCGGGAACCTGGAGTTCCGGCTCTCGCCGCGCTGACCCGGGCGGGCGGGTGATCGGGCGGGCGGGCCGGACGGGCGGGTCGGCCGGGCGGTCAGTGCGGGAACTGCCGGGGCGGGCGCTGCCGGGGCAGTTCGTCCCGGAACTCCTCGATGACGGTGGCGATCTGCCGGGTCAGCACGGTGTGCTCCAGCCGGTCCAGGTAGCGGTTCTCGGCGGCCAGCGCCTCGACCGTGACGCCGAAGTAGAGCGTCATCAGCGGATTGACGAAGAGTTCGTTGCCCCTGGTCCGCTCGGTGAACCGCACGTCGCCGAACTCGCCGCGCAGCGCCGCCGCCACCGAGCCGTGGACGATGCTGGGGTACTCGGGGAAGGCGGCCCGGGCGTGTTCGACGGCGTCCAGGTAGAGCGCGCCCTCACGGCTGCCGCGCGGGATGGAGAAGGCACCGAGGTAGCCGCCGGCCCGGTCGATCGCCGCGAGGTTCTCCAGCACCAGGGCGTGGTTGACGCCGTGGTGGGCGTCGACGCCGAAACCCAGGCAGGCGACCAGCCGTTCAGGCACCTCCGGCAGGCCCGCCACCGCCGCCAGGCTGGCCATGTCCTCCTCGGGGGTGCCGAGCCCGGCCTCGTCGCCGCGCATCAGGATGTCGGTGCCGCCGTCCACCAGCAGGATCGCGTCCACGCCCAGGTGGGCGACGAGTCTGCGGTAGGCCTCGCGCAGCAGCCGGACGCCCACCGTCGGGAAGGCCCACACGGTGTCGGGCATCCCGTGCAGCCGCAGCCAGCGGGCCAGGGTGCGCTCCGGGAAGTAGCCCTCGGGGGCGTCGGTGTCCGGCCCGATCCTGGCCACGTCGGGCTCCTGCCAGACCTCGCCGGGCAGCCCGTAGAGGTGGGTGAAGGAGAGGTTGGCCAGGTGCACCTCCTTGCCGGCGGCCCGCAGGGCGAGGGCGATCGGCAGCCCGGCGTACACGTCGAAGCCGCCGCCGGCTCCGGCCACCAGGATGCGCTCGGCGGCCAGCAGTCGGGTGATCAGCGGGGGTTGCAGCAGAGAGGTCACCGGCGGACGGTAGCGCACCGGACCGGACGGCGGGCCGAATTGTCGGTGCCGGGTGCGAGGATGCGGGCATGACCCAGGAGACGACCCAGGAGACGGCGCTCGCCCCCGATGTGCTGCGCGAAGCCCGGGAGCGGGCTCGCGAGTTGATCCGGTGCGGCTTCCAGGAGCCGGACGAGATAGCCGAGTCCCTGGTCGAGGTCCTCGACGACCAGGGGCTGACGCAGGAGGAGGCGGAGCGGATCGTCGCTCCGCTGTGGACGGAACGGTTGGCCGAGCAGGCCGACTGGCCGGAGTTCACGGACGTGGACCGGTTGGAGGAGGCCTTCGACCTGCTGGAGGATCAGTCCATCGTCGCCGCGATGGACTTCACCTGCTGCGCGGGCTGCGGCTACGCGGAGATCGGCGGCGAGGCCGACGAGGACTCGCGCGGCTTCGTCTTCTTCCACCAGCAGGACACCGAGGCCGCCGCGGCCGGGCGCGGACTGATGCTGCGCTACGGCGGCTTCCGCACCGGGGACGAACCGGTCGAGGTGTCGGAGCGGCGGACGCTGGAGATCGGGCGGGCCGTGGTGGCCGCGGTCGAGGCGGTCGGGCTGCCGGTGGAGTGGGACGGGTCACCGCACACGGCGATCCGGGTCGCTCCGCTGGAGTGGCTCAACCGCCTGCCGGAGTAGGGGCGTCCGCCCCGACCCGGCTCGGGGCTACGTCGTCGAGGCCCCGTCGTCGAGGCCTACGCCGTCGGGGCCTAGGTCATCGCAACATAGGTCATCGCGGCATATGTCGACGGCACTTGCCACGCGCGTAGAACGACGGCCGCGAAAAGCGCCCGGTGGTCAGTCGACCAGGCTCCCCAGGCCGCCGGTCGCGCCGCCCGCCGGGCCCCACAGCGGCGCGGTGCAGCGCTGGTAGGTCGCCTGCCAGTGCGGCCAGTTGCGGGCCACGTCGTCGTCGCACTCGGCCAGCAGCCGCTCGACCAGCTCCGGGTCGACCCCGTCCAGCAGCCAGGCCAGCGCGTCGGCCGTGCCCGGGCCGTCCGCCCCGCGCAGCAGGTCGAGCAGTTCGCCGAGCCCGCCCAACCGGGAGTTGCCGGTCACCACCCGCTCCATCCGGGGCAGCAACTGCCGCTCCTCGATCCGCAGGTGGGTCTCCAGCCGGGCCGCCAGGTCCTCCATCGCGTACGCGACCGGCCAGGCGCTGCCGGTGTCCCGGCTGGCGATCCGGACCAGCGTGGTGACCCGGGTGAAGGAGTGGTCCAGGTTGTGGTGGTCGGCCTCCAGCCAGTTGAGCAGCAGCCGCAGCTCGGGGGCGAAGCGCCGCACGATCGGCCAGATCCGGGTGTCCTGCTGCTCGTGGTGGCAGGTCAGCATCGCGGTCATGAAGGTCCAGTGTCGCAGCAGCGCCTCGCCCTTGTCCTCCTCGTCGGGCTGGAGCAGTCGCAGCGCGTTGGGCATCCGGGCGAGGTCCCGGCGCATGGCGGCGTGCACCAGTCGCAGGCCGGCGAACCGGGCGGTGACCGGCTCCTCGTCGGTGGCCGGCCCGAACGCGTCCCGGGGGTCGACTCCGGGCTCCCCCTGCGCGGGGACGGAGACGGCGGGCGGAGGCAGCAGGTGGATCGGCATGACACTCTCTTCACGACGGGGTCAGGCGGACGGGGGCGGCCGGTGAGGACCGCCCCATCCAAGGTGCTCGCAGTCGATCAGAAGCGAATCAATGTCCGATTGACGCGCAGGTCACGGGCCTGCGCGCGGCCGGGGCACGGTCCCCTCGCCGGGGCGGCCCCCTCCCCCGCACAGGCCGGGAACGCCGGACGGGAACACACGACGGGAGCCCTCCCGCCACGTGGGCGGGAGGGCTCCCGGGGTGCCGCTCCGAGTGCCGCTCCGAGTGCCGCTCGGAGTGCTGTTCGAGCAGGTGGGGTCGAGCAGGTGCCGCTCAAGGGGATGCCGTCCGGATCAGTCCGAGGCCGGGCCCGCCAGGTTGGCGGAGAGCCACTCCAGGGTGTCCGGGATCATCTTCTTGAAGTCCGAGGTGAGGTGCTTGCCACCCGGCTGCTCGTAGTACTGGATGGTCACCGGAGCGACGGCCTTGGCGACCCAGCTCTTGACCACGTCCTTCTCGTAGCCGTTGGCCCCGCCCGCGGTGACGTACATCTTCACGTCGGCCTTGCCCTGGGTGATCAGCAGGTTGGGGTTGTTGGCCGCCTTCTCGGCGTCGTGGCCCTTCCAGAGCCCGGAGTCCGGGATGAAGTAGCCGTCGATCGGCACCGCGGCCTTGTACACGTCCGGGTACTGCAGGGCCATCTTGGCGCTGCAGAAGCCGCCGGTGGAGGCGCCCATCACGCCCCAGCTGTCCCGGCCCTTCAGGGTGCGGAAGTTGGCGCGGACCCAGGCCGGGATGTCCTCGGCCATCCAGGTCGCCATCTTGGGCTGGCCCGGGATGTCGGAGCAGTCCAGCGCGTTCTTCTCGTCGCTGTTGAAGTTCTGCACCGGCATGATCATGATGAACGGGTGGGCCTTGCCCTGCTTGGCCAGCTGCTCGTCCACCTCCTGGATCGGCAGCTGGTTGTCGGTCCAGGTGTTGTAGCCGTTGCTCTGGCCGCCCGCGTAGAGGGTCAGCACCGGGAAGCCGGTCTTGGCGAACTTGGGGTCGTTGTACTCGGGCGGCAGCCAGACCCAGACCTGGCCGGTGACGCCGGACTTCGCGCCGGCCACCTTGGTCATCATGATCGGGCCGGCCCCGGTGTCCCGGACCTTCTTCAGGTCGGCGGCCGGGCCGGTCGGCATCATCACCTTGCCGTTGGCCGGGGTGGGCTGCTCCGCCGAGGGCGTCCCGGGGGCGGCGCTGCCGCCGGCGGCCGGGCTGCCCGCGCCGGCCGTCGCCGCCGGGGTGCCGTCGGCCGAGGAGCCGTTCCCCTTCCCGCCGTCGGACCCCCCGCAGGCCGCCAGCGAGGCGGCCAGGGTGAGCACGGCGGCGCCGGTCAGGACGGCACGGGAACGGGACGACTGCCTATACACGGTGAGGACTCTCCGACCGATGTCGCGCCCGGCCGTCGGACCGGGCGGCGGCCCCCCGGTGGGGCCGGACAGGCCCGGGGAAGCGGCGCGGCGCGATCCCCGGGGCGGCTGGTGCGCCGTCCCTCGCGGAAGGGCACCTTCCTGCGATCTTATGACGTGGCCCGGGGTCGGCCGGTTGCGAGGTGGCCACCGGAAATCCAATGTTTGTTCGCGATCAGGTAAAGGCCTTCACCGCCACCGCCGGACGACGGGGGCCGGACGGCGGGGGCACCGTTCGGGGCCACCGCGGCGGGCCCGCCCGACCGCCCGGATTTTGGGCGCTTCCACCAGTGACGGCGGGCCGCACGTCCGGAACGATCGCCTCAGCACGCCCGACCGGCACCGACCCGGCGGAGCGTGACCGTACCGGTACCGAGCCCTCGAGGAGCCCGCCATGATCGAGCAGATCGCCGTCGTCACCGGAGCCGGGAGCGGCGTCGGCCGGGCCGTCGCCGTCGAGCTGGCCGCGGCCGGCTGGCGGGTGGTGCTGGCCGGGCGCCGGGCCGGGCCGCTGCGGGAGACGGCCGCGCTCTGCGCCGCCCCGGCGGGCGTACCGGCGGGCGTGCCGGCGGCGGACGTGGTGCCGACCGACGTCACCGACCCCGCCGCGGTGGACGCGCTGTTCGCGACGGCCGTCGAACGGCACGGCCGCGTCGATCTGCTGTTCAACAACGCCGGGACCTTCGGCCCGGCCGTCCCGGTCGAGGAACTGTCCGTCGAGGACTGGCGGGCGGTGGTCGACCTCAACCTGACCGGTGCCTTCCTCTGCGCCCGGGCGGCCTTCCGGCAGATGCGGGCCCAGCAGCCGCAGGGCGGCCGGATCATCAACAACGGTTCGATCTCCGCGCACGTCCCGCGCCCGCACTCGATCGCCTACACCGCGACCAAGCACGCCGTCACCGGCCTGACCAGGTCGCTGTCGCTGGACGGCCGCCCGTACCGGATCGCCTGCGGGCAGATCGACATCGGCAACGCGGCGACCGACATGACGGCCGCGATGGGGGCGGGGGCGCGGCAGGCGGACGGCCGGGTCGTGCCCGAGCCGACCATGGACGTGGCGGACGTGGCACGCACCGTCCGGCACATGGCGGCGCTGCCGCTGGAGGCCAATGTGCAGTTCGCCACCGTGATGGCGACGGCCATGCCGTACATCGGGCGCGGCTGAGCCTCCGCCCGGCCCGGACCCCCGCCGACCGGAGGCCGACGGGGGTCCGGGGCCTCAGGGGCCCGCAGGCCTCACGACCCCAGGGCCTCAGGGCCTCAGGGCCTCAGGGCCGCCAGGTGTCGTTCAGCGTGACGTTCCCCGAGGCCGGCGCGGTCGCCGTCCGGTTGGCACCGGACTCCCAGGTGACCGCCCCGCTCGCGTCCTTGCGCAGGTACTTGTACTGGAAGGCGGTCCCGCCCGGCAGCGGGAGCGCGAGCGACCAGACCGGGTAGCCGGCCGAGGAGAGCGGCAGCGCCTTGGCCGGGTCCCAGCCGCCGAGCGCCGGGGCGTCGCCGACCACGTAGATGTTCTGCCCGGGCACGGTGGTCGCGTTGACGTTGAAGGAGGCACCGGAGACGGTCGTCCCGGACTGGACGTACAGCGCGACCGCGTCCCCCGCGCCGACCGTCGCGGTGAACTGCCCGTTGGCGCCGACCTGGTACGTCGGTCCGGTGCAGCCGCCGCCGGGCTGGGGGTCGCCGTGCTGGACGTCGCAGTACGTCCCGGCGGGCAGCCCGGTCTGGAAGGTCCGGGAGATCGCGCCGCTCTCGTGGTTGATCGCGACGTAGCCCCGGTTGCCGCGGCCGAAGGCGATCGCGTTGTTGCCGTTGGACCACCAGTTGGTCACCCCGGTGCCCGCGACCGCGTTGCGGAAGCCCACCATGTTGGCGATCTGCCGCCAGGCGTGGGTGCAGTTCCAGCCGTCCTGGTAGCAGGCGTTGACGGTGCCGCCGTTGGGCGGGCCGTCGTCGGTGTTGGTGAAGGTGTAGCCGGAGTAGACGTTGGGCGAGCCGTAGGTGGAGGCCAGCAGGAAGACGTTGGCCAGCGTGTAGGTGTTGCCGTAGGTGTAGTTGAGGGTGGAGCCGTTGCGCTCCGTGTCCCAGTTGTCGACGAAGCTGCGCGCCTGGCTGCTCGGCAGGTAGCCCCAGGAGGCGCCCCAGCCGCTGAGGTTGGCGAGCTTGTCGCCGGTGAAGATGCGCTTGAGGTCGGTGCCGACCCGGAACTCGTCGACGTCGCCGTTGCCGGTGTACTCGCCCGGCTGGATCGGTTCGCCGGCGCCGTAGATGACCTCCTGCACCCAGTAGGCCTTGGGGTTGGCCGTCCTGGCCTTGATGGCGGCGAGTTCGGTGGCGGCGATGTGCTTGGCGGCGTCGATCCGGTAGCCGTCGACGCCGAGCGAGCCGAGGTCGTCCAGGTAGTGGGCGATGGTGGTCTGGACGTAGCTGCTGCCGGTGTCCAGGTCGGCGAGGTTGACCAGTTCGCAGTCCTGCACGTTGGCGCGGTCCTGGTAGTTGGTGATCGGCTGGCGGCAGGTGTGGAAGTCCTGGTCCTGGTACGTGCCGGGGTAGTTGTACTTGGTGTAGACCGTGCCGCCGGTGCCGGTGCCGGACCCGGCCGTCATGTGGTTGATCACGGCGTCGGCGATCACCTTGACCCCGGCCGCGTGGCAGGTGTCGACCATGTTCTTGAAGGACGTCCGGTCGCCGAGCCGTCCGGCGATCCGGTAGCTGACCGGCTGGTACGAGGTCCACCACTGCGGGCCCTGGATGTGCTCCTGGGGCGGCGAGACCTCGACGAAGCCGTAGCCCTTGGGGCCGAGGGTGGTGGTGCAGGCCTGGGCGACCGAGTCGAAGCGCCACTCGAAGAGGGTGGCGGTGACGTCCTTGCCGTTGTTCGCGGGCGGGGAGGCCTGGGCGGTGGGGGCGCCGAGGGCGGTGCCGAGCGAGAGCGCGAGTGCCGCCGAGGCGGCGAGCGCGCCGGCCGTGCGGGCAGGCCGGCGGGTGGGGGTGGTGACCACGTCGTCTCCATGGGGGTGGCTGGTGCGGGGCAGCCGAGGGATCCTGCAGGAAGTTTCTGTAACTTGCCGGAAACTTGCAGAGAACCTAGGGCCCGGGAATGACACCGTCAAGACAGGCGGCGAAACGTTTCCCCATCGAGTCCCCATCGAGACGGAAGCGGCCCGGACCACCCTTGGACCACCCCCGGACCGTCCCCAGGCCACCCCCGGACCGCCCCCGGACCGCCTCCGGACCGCTCCCGGGCGTGACAAGGGCCCGGCGGCCGAAGCCGCCGGGCCCGCTGGTCGACTCAGCGTCAGCTGGTCTGGATGGAGGTGTCGTCGATCACGAAGCTCGTCTGCAGCGAGGCGTCCTCGGTGCCGGTGAACTTCAGGGTGACCGTCTGACCCGCGTACACCGACAGGTCGAAGGTCCGCTGCTGGTAGCCGGCCGCGGCGTCCACGTTGGAGTACGTCTTCAGCGTGGTGCCGTTCACCGCCACCGTCAGCTTGTCGTACGCCGTCGAACCCGACTCCGCGGTGTCGATGTGCAGCCAGAAGCTCAGCGTCGCCCTGCAACCCGCCGGGATGCTCACCGTCTGGGACAGCGTGTCCGTGTGGGCGCTGCCGTAGCCGTCCAGGTAGGCCTTCCAGCTACCGCCGTGCGCCGGCTGCGAGGAGCTGTTGTCGATCACCCCGGACGTCGCCGTCCACGGCGCCGCCGAACCCGTCTCGAAGCCCGGGTTGCCCAGCAGCTGCGCCGGGGTGCAGGAACCCCCGCCACCACCGGTGACCGTCCAGGTGAAGCTCGCCGCCCCCGACTTGCCCGCCGAGTCCTTCACCGTCACCGTCACGCTGGAACTGCCCGCCGCCGTCGGCGAACCCGTGATCACACCGGTGCTCGCGTTGATCGCCAGCCCGGCCGGCAGCCCACTCGCCGAGTACGACAGCGGAGCCGTCCCACCCGAGGCCTTGATCTGGAGGTTGACCGAAGTGCCCACCGCGGTGGACTGGTTGCCCGGGCTGGTGACGGTGACCCCGCCCGGGTTGGGCAGCGAACCGACGTTGACGGCGGCCCAGGCGGTGGCGACCGCGTTGTACTCGGCGCTGTTGGCGCCGTACAGGTCGGTGGCCGCGTTCAGGGTCGCGGTGCGGGCGGCCGCGTAGTTGGTGGTGGAGGTCATGTAGGCGGTCAGCGCCTTGTACCAGACCTGCAGCGCCTTGTCCCGGCCGATGCCGCTGACGGTGATGTTGTTGACCGTCGGGCTGTTGTAGCTGAACCCGTTGATGGTCTTCGCGCCGCTGCCCTCGGACAGCAGGTAGAAGAAGTGGTTGGCGACGCCGGACGAGTAGTGCACGTCCAGGTTGCCGACGCCCGAGTACCAGGAGTCGGCCGAGGTGCCGTCCTTGGAGGGCTTGTCCATGTAGCGCAGCGGCTTGCCGTCGCCGTTGATGTTGATGAGCTCGCCGATCAGGTAGTTCGGCGGGTTGGCGGGCAGGTTGGCGTACCACTCGACGCCGGTGCCCATGATGTCGGAGGTCGCCTCGTTGAGGCCGCCGGACTCGCCCGAGTAGTTCAGGTTGGCGGTGGCCGAGGTGACGCCGTGGCTCATCTCGTGGCCGGACACGTCGAGTTCGGTGAGCGGGTGGGTGTCGCCCGTGCCGTCGCCGTAGGTCATGCAGAAGCAGCCGTCGTCCCAGAAGGCGTTGACGTAGCCGGTGTCGTAGTGCACCCGGCTCATCGCGCCGACGCCGTCGTTCTTGATGCCGGTGCGGCCGAAGGTGTTCTTGTAGTAGTCCCAGGTGACGGCGGCGCCGTACTGGGCGTCGACGGCGGCCGACTCGCGGTTGCTGACCTGGCCGTTGCCCCAGGTGTCGGAGGACTTGGAGAACAGCGTGCCGTTGCCGGAGGTGCCGTTGGCCATGTCGGTGGTGTACTGGCCGCCGCGGCTGGCGTCCTTGAGCGAGTAGGTCGAGCCGCTCTGGGTGGTGGTCAGCGGGACGGTGCCGACGAAGACGCCGGTGCCGGTGCCGCGCTTGATGCCGTCGGCCTTGCTGAGCACGGTGCCGGTCTTGGCGTCGGTGACGACGTGCAGCTTGCTCGGGGTGCCGTCGGACTCGCGGCCGTTGACCACGGTCTCCCAGGCGAGCTTCGGGGTGCCGTCGGCGGCCCAGACGACCAGGCGGGGCGCCCCGTCGACGGAGCCCTGCTCGGCGGCGAGCGCGGCCTCCTGGGCCTTCGGCGCGGCCAGGGCGGGCGTGGTGTCCACGCCGCCGAGGACGGCCTCGCTGGCCTTGGTCACGCTCTTGGTGGCACCGGACGCGTCCTGATGGACGATCAGGTCGCCGCCCAGGACCGGGAGTCCGGCGTAGGTGCGCTCGTAGCGCAGGTGGCGGCCGCCGTTGGCGTCCTGGACGACGTCCTTGGTGACCAGCTGCTCCTTGCCGTCCAGGCCGAGCGCCTGGGCCAGGGACGTGGTCTGCTGGTTCGCCGAGGCGATCAGCGCGGCCCGGCTCGCCTGCTGGGAGGCGACGGCGGTCGGCGCGTCCGGGGCCGCCTGCGCGATCACCGGTATGCCGGTGACCAGCAGCGCGGTGGTGGCGGCCAGGACGACCGCCGCCTTCCGGACGTGGGCGTGACGTGACATGCGGACTCCTTTTCCGACCGGCGTGCCGAAGGGATCGACCCGGCACGCGCGGTGGAGGGACCTGGGCCGCGGTTGCGGCGCAGTGGGGGCCCCCGCCGGGTGCGACGGGGGTGCGGTTGCGGGCTCACAAGTCGTGCAGGGGTTCGTTGCAGGGTCGGGACGCGCTGCACCTGAACTGGAGCAACTGCACCGGGGGGTGGGGCCCCCTCGTCTGCAGCCGGAGGAATCGTGGCAGCAAACGCGTCGTTAATGACAGATGCATGCCACCGATTGGCCGATTATTTACCGAAACCGTATACGCGGCCTTCCGTCGACTGTGTTACGGCATGACGAAGTCTTGAACACGGTTTTCATGCCCCCGACAAAGTTCGATCACCACCGGAGGTGACTGACCAGGGCCCAGGGCCACCGTCCGCCCCACCGGGCCGCGGAGGGCGCCGCACCCGGGCGGCACGTCATGGTTCCGGCCGTGCCACCGCCGGATTCCGGCCATCCTGCGACCGGAACGGAACCGGGCCCCGCACCGCCCGAACGGCGGTGCGGGGGCGCCCGGGGGCGGTGATGGGGGCCGCCCGGGAGATAGCCTGGGCCGCCCCACAGGCCC